>JAYRNN010000076.1:0-15830 GCA_041912175.1 Anaerolineales bacterium
ACTGTTTTAGGGTTATGCACTCGAGTGATTATGAAAATGACCAGTCATCTCTTGCGGCATTTGTTGCGTACCGATTTCAATGTTAATGTTCAAACCTTCCAGGCTCTTCCTGCCTTTTAGGTGCATTTCACATCAGACGTATTCTATATTTTTTTTCTAAGGCATACTGAATGGTAGAATTTAACATCTGCAAAGATCACGGAATTCAAAAAAGAAATGAAGTGAAAGGACTTTAGAATGAACAAGCGAGATCTCCTGCTCAACCTGCTGGAGAATAACCTGCCTGTGCCTTATATCCCGGCTGCCTTCTTCTTACATTTTGACCCGGAGTATCACCAGGGTCAAGCTGCGGTGGAGAAGCACCTGGAGTATTTCCATTACACCGGAATGGATTTCGTCAAAATCCAATACGAACGCGTCTTTCCCCACCTACCCCAAATCCAGCGGCCAGAAGATTGGCGAAAGATGCCGCCGTACAAACAAGATTTTTACGAGCCACAACTCGGGGTCGTTAAAGGATTGGTATCAACGACCAAGCATGAGGCGTTAGTGATTATGACTCTCTACTCGCCTTTTATGTGTGCAGGACACAGCGCCGGGTTGGACGCGCTCTCACGGCATATCGAGGCAGATCCGGAATCAGTTAAGGCAGGCATGCAAATCATCACCGACAGCCTGATGACTTTCGTACGTGACTGCATCGACCTCGGCGTGGATGGTTTTTATACTTCCACCCAAGGCGGCGAGAGCGGACGTTTTTCCGACCCAGGCATGTTCGATGAATGCATCAAGCCCTATGACTTGATATTGATGGAAGAAATTAACCAGCGCTGCGACTTCAACATCTTACACATTTGCGATTACAGCGGCGCTTATGACAGTATTACACGGTTTCGAGATTATCCCGGCCACGTCGTTAGTTGCCCCCATTTGCTCAAGGGACAGAGGCTCAGCCCTGGCGAGGTCGCCGGCTTTTTTGGCCGGCCGGTAATGGGTGGGCTCGACCGCCATGGCATAATTGCGACCGGGAGCCCGGCGCAGGTCCAGGCGGCAGTCCAAGAAGTCCTACAATCGGCCCCAAATAAGTTTATTCTGGGAGCGGATTGCACCGTTCCGAGTGAGGTCAATTGGGCAAATCTGCGTATCGCCATCGACACGGCTCATTCATTCCAAGGTTGATTTTTCAAGCGAGGTTTTCGATAAAATAAATCGACTAATCATAGCTATAAACAGTATAATGATTAATAATTTCTAAGTGAAGAAGGAGGAGCAGGATGAACAGTCTTAAGAAGGATTTCACGACCACCACTTGGGTATTGATCCCAGTAGCAATCGCCATCAATATTGCGATCGGGACTCTGATCTATGTTCTTAAAATTCCTTTTGTATATTTAGACATGATCGGCACAGTTTTAGTAGGTGTGTTGGCAGGGCCTTGGGCGGGTTTACTGACTGGCTTGCTGAGTAATCTGATCTGGGGGCTTTCAGGGCTCAATCCAGCTTATACGCCGTATTTCATCGTAGGCGGCGTGATAGGCTTATTTGCTGGCTTATTCAGCCAGTGGGGTTGGTTCCACTCTTGGTGGAAAGCGATCCTGGCCGGAGTCATCACCGGGATCATCGCCTCAGCCCTCTCAGCTCCTATTACAGCTTACGTATACGGCGGTGTGACAGGCGCTGGCACCGATGTTCTCACCGCGGCTTTCAGAGCCCTTGGCTTCCAAAATTTGGCGGCAAATTTTCTGCAAGGCCTGGCAGTAGATCCTTTAGATAAAGCGGTTACTTTTCTGCTCGTTTACCTAATTGTGCAGTTGCTTCCTCTACGCTTCGTGGCGCGTTTCCCGCGCGCCGGTAGCGTGCGAAGAGCAAACACATAGTTTGCACGAAAGGCGCCTTGAACCGCCTCAAGGTGGTTCTATTGAATTATGCAAGCTTTCAGCTTATTTGTGGCTAAGGATAGCCCGGTCCATCGTCTTTATCCCCTGACAAAATTGACGATAGCCGGATTCTTGATCGCAGCCGGGCTGCTGCTCCCCGGGATGTGGGCCACCTATTTGCTTTTTTTGCTGGTTTTACTCCCCCTGGCGTGGCTAGGGGGAGTACTGGACAAGTTGTTAGGGGCGGTTTGGAAGATCGTTCTGCCATTTGCCATTTCTATTTTTTTGATTCAAGGCTTTCTTTGGCCACATGGTACGCCATTATTCTACATTGGTCCATTTTCAGTAAAAAGTGAAGGTCTGCAATTTGCAGTTGCCGGTACAGGGCGAATTTTAATCATTGTCAGTAGTTTTCTGTGGTTTTCAATTACAACCCGCCCAGACCACTTGATGACCACCCTTTCCAAAATTGGTTTCCCTCCTAACCTGGCTTACGTAATTGTGACCACTATTCAAATCGTACCCCGCTTTCAATCGCGCGCAGCGACGATTCTGGACGCCCAACGGGCGCGCGGTGTTGAGACTGAAGGCAGTTTTAGCTTGCGCGCCAGGGCAATGCTTCCACTCGTCGTACCTTTAATCTTGAGCAGCCTGGTAGATGTCGAAGAACGCGCCCTGGCAGTCGAAGCGCGCGCTTTTGGGCACATAGGAACAAAGACCAGCCTGGTGGAAATCACACAAGCGAGTTGGGAGCCGACAGTCCGCTGGGTGATCCTGGTGGGTATTGTCGCGGTCATCGCCATCCGCATCTTATTCATGCTTGGCTTATCCTGAACGATGATACGGCTCGAGCAAGTTAATTACACGTATCCTGCGATGGCTGCCCCGGCCTTGCAGCATCTATCGCTTCATATTCCCGAGGGACAGTTTTGTGCAGTGATTGGCGCAAACGGCGCCGGGAAATCGACCCTCGCTTATACCATTGCCGGCTTTGTCCCTCACTTTTATCACGGGACGCTGGAAGGTAAAGTCAGCGTAGATGGCCAAGATACACAAACCACTCCTTTGAAGGAGATAGTGGTGAAGGTGGGATTAATTTTTCAAAACCCCTTCAACCAGATTTCTGGCGCCAAATATACGGTGCGCGAGGAAATCGCCTTTGGCCTCGAAAACCTGGGCGTGCCGCGGATCAAGATGCAGGCGAGAGTAGAGTCCGTAATGGCGTTGGTCGGGATCAACGACCTGGCTGAGCGCTCTCCGCTGGCCCTATCCGGCGGCCAGATGCAACGCGTGGCCATTGCTTCAGTACTGGCAATGCATCCCAGGGTACTCGTGCTGGACGAACCCACCTCCCAACTCGATCCGATCGGCAGTCGAGAGGTCTTCAATGCCGTACGTTCGTTATCTCAAGAGGGAGGCATGACGGTCGTAATGATCGAGCACAAACTGGAGTGGATAGCTGCCTTCGCCGACCGGGTGATAGCCCTGGCAGATGGCCAATTGATCGCCGATGGAACCCCAGATCAAGTCCTAACCGATGAAAGCTTGATGGCGCGTGGCATCGGCCAGACGCGTTACACTCTGGCAGCCCGGCAGGCGCTGCAGCAGAAATTTTGGGCGGCTGAACGCAAGCTACCGGTCACGCTCGAGCAAGCTGTGGAGGCCTTTCGGACTTAGGCATGCATATCCAGATTGTGGATCTGTCATTTACTTACCCCGGCGGCGTAGATGCTTTGCGCGGCGTTTCATTGAGCATCCAACCAGGTGAAAGCCTGGCCATTATCGGCCAGAATGGCGCGGGCAAGACAACCCTGGTGCGGCATTTGAATTCCTTATTGAAACCCAGCGCCGGTCAGGTGACGATCGGCGATTGGAACACGCGCCAATATTCGACGGCGCGGTTTGCTACCCGAGTTGGCTATGTTTTCCAGAACCCGGATGACCAGCTATTCCAGTCCACTGTACGCGCAGAGGTGCAATTTGGACCGAAAAAGCTCGGCTGGGAGGCAGGTCGGGTAATACAAGCGGCTGAAGCGGCCTTACAAACCGTCGAGCTCGCCCAATTTGCACGCAGCCATCCCTACGATCTATCTCCCGGCCAACGTAAACGGGCCGCCCTCGCGGCTGTCCTGGCTATGCAAACCCCAATCGTTATCCTCGATGAACCGACCACCGGCCAGGATTGGCAAGGTGTACAACTCATTGGCCGGATCGTCTCTGAGCTTGGCAAACAAGGTAAAACCGTGATCACGATCACGCACGACATCGACTTCTGCGCTGAACATTTTGAACGGGTGGTGGTATTGGCGCACGGCCAGGTGCTAATGGATGGTTCGGCGCGCGAAGTATTACCTCAGCAGCAGATCCTGGCGCAGACTTTCGTGGAACCGCCACAACTGGTACGCCTGGCAAGCCGGCTCGGCATAAAAACCACGCCATTGAATGTAGCCGAGTTTATCCAGGCAAAGTACGGCCCTGGAATTGAATAATATATTTTTTAAGCTGGCATCCCGGCAGGGAGGGAGGAGTACGATGGTCAAAATCGCCGTTGCATTATCGAAGGGTGGCGTAGGAAAAACAACCACCGCGGTTAACCTGGCAGCAGGCCTGGCGCGCGCCGGGAAAAATGTACTATTGGTTGACGTCGATACACAAGGCCAGGCTGCCAGGCTGCTAGGAGCCGATTCGCAGATTGGGTTGGCCGAATTTGTAGCGGGTGAGGCGAATATAGATCAAGCCTGCCTGCTCTCCCGTGAGAATCTATGGCTGCTTGCGGGGGGACGTTCACTATCAGGGCTAAAACGCATCATCACGCGGAAGGATTTTGGCGGAGAGCAAACCCTATCTGAGGCGCTTCAAGCGATCGATGCCAGGTATGACTTTGTCATTCTAGATACTGCGCCGGGTTGGGACGCGTTAACCGTCAACGCTCTTTTCTACGCGGACACCGTTCTATCGCCTGTTTCTCTCGAGGTGATGACGCTACAAGGATTGATGGAATTCTCGCGTAGCATGGTCTCGATCCAACGCTATCACCCTGAGTTGACACTAAAATATGTATTGCCCACTTTCTTCGACCGGCGGGTGAAAAAGTCTGAAGAAATCCTAGGACAACTGCAGCTCTATTATGCGCCCCAGCTTTGCGAGCCTGTGCGTTACAATGTGCGCCTGTCGGAAGCCCCTGGCTTTAGTCAGACGATTTTCGAGTATGCCCCCGGCTCAACCGGCGCTCAGGATTATCAGAAACTGGCAGATCGAATCATCCATTCTGAAGCAGCTGGTTCAACGCCCATCTGATGGTGATAAACCCGGCCCTGACGTCAGGAATCATCTTCTTAGGTGTATTCACACAAAGCCTGACCGGTTTCGGAAGTGCGTTGGTCTGCATGGCGATTCTGCCTGCATTGGTGGGGCTTGAAATCGCTGCGCCTCTGGTAGCGCTGGTTTCCATCACTTTGGAAATGATGTTACTGGTTAAATATCGAAAGGCTTTCCATTGGCAAGCGATTAAACCTCTAGTTCTGTCTGCGCTGATTGGGATACCTATTGGAGTTTGGGCGCTGCGCAAAGTGAATGAAGAAATATTCCTACGCATTTTAGGGTTTGTAATTGCCGGCTATGCCATATATGCTTTGTTAAACATCCGCCTGGTAAAGATGAAACGACCTGCCTGGGCCTATGCAATGGGATTTTTGTCCGGGTTGTTGGGCGGCGCATACAATACCTCCGGACCACCGGTGGTAATCTACGGCAACTGTCGTGGCTGGCAACCCATCGAGTTTAAAACCAACCTGCAGGGTTTCTTCCTGATCAGCAACCTGTTCGTTGTAGCCAATCATGCCTGGCAAGGCAACCTGACCCGGCCGGTGATGGAATACTACTTGTGGAGCATTCCTGCGATCTTGATCGGGGTCATCACCGGCGCCGGGCTAGATCGTTATCTTAGCCCAGAAGTCTTCCGGAAAATCGTCGAGGTTTTATTAATCATGCTAGGCATACGATTGATCTTGCCGTAAAGTTGGCATAAAAAAATGCCTTAAAATCCCTCAAACAGTACAAATGTCTATGGCTATTGGTTAGATGCCTATTCAACCATCCTAGAATTTTGATATAAATAGTTTATCCACACAATAAATAGGTTTGACAATTGCCCAATGTAGGCGTGAGAGGGAACGCCTACATTGTTATCCTTAAATTTGCCCTTGCAATATTATTTATATCTGGTAAAATAAATTTGCCAACGTCCGGGTGCCCCCCTCACCCGGGCGTTGGCGCGTTAATCCCCGGAATTAACACTGTCAGGTCATAACACCTAACCACAAATCCAATTTGATTTTCTTGAAATATGAGTTTATAATTAAATCACTATATTCCCGTAAATCGTGAAAGGAGAAAAAGATCATGGCAAGTGTTACTTTTGACCACGTCTACAAGCGTTATGGTGATGTCGTTGCTGTTAACGACCTCAACCTTGACATTGCAGACAACGAATTTCTTGTTTTAGTTGGACCATCTGGCTGCGGTAAGACAACCGCCTTACGCTGCCTGGCTGGGTTGGAAGATATTAGCGAAGGCAAGATCAGAATTGGGGATCAGGTTGTTAACGACGTGGCCCCTAAGGATCGCGACATCGCCATGGTCTTTCAATCCTACGCGTTGTATCCGCATATGTCGGTTTACGATAACATGGCTTTTGGATTGAAGTTGCGCAAGACGCCCAAGGCAGACATCGACAAGCGCGTCAAAGAAGCCGGAAAAATCCTGGGCATCGAAGCCCTACTTGAGCGCAAGCCGCGCCAGCTATCAGGCGGTCAGCGCCAGCGTGTCGCAGTTGGCCGCGCCATCGTACGCCATCCGAAGGTGTTCTTATTCGACGAGCCTCTTTCAAACCTGGATGCTAAGTTACGTGTTGAAACTCGCGCCCAAATTAGTAAGCTGCACCAACAGCTTGCGACCACCTTCATTTACGTAACCCATGACCAGGTGGAAGCTATGACCATGGCATCCCGGATCGCCGTGATCAGCAAAGGCATCCTCCAACAAGTCGACACTCCTCAGCAGTTATATAATTTCCCGAATAACCTGTTCGTCGCTGGCTTTATCGGCTCGCCGGCAATGAACTTCTTCCCCGCCACCCTGAAGCAGGAAGACGGCAAGCTCTTCATCGACGCAAAGAGCTTTTCAGTCCAGGTGCCAGAAGAACGGGTTAAGGCCTACCTGCCAGAAGTCGGTCGCAACGTCATCTTTGGTTTGCGTCCAGAAGATATCTATAATCCAGAATTCGCTTCACCGGGCATCATCGCGCAGCCAGTTGAGGCAAATGTGGATGTGGTTGAGTTAATGGGTAATGAAGTATTCGTGTACCTGCGCAATGCAGAGCATAACTTCGTCGCCCGCATTGACCCGCGCAGCCGCTACCAGATGGGCGAGAAGATCCAGATGGTCTTCAACATGGCCAACATGCACTTGTTTGACGCCGAAACAGAAAAAGCCATTCGCTAACAAAAAACCGGTGCAAGAATAAACAAACAGGCGTCTCCCTGCTTAAAAGCTCTTCAGGTGAGACGCCTTCTCTTGCGACAGAAAGAATGAGGTGATTTTAGAATGTATACTTTAGTACTCTTACGCCACGGACAAAGTTCTTGGAACCTTGAAAACCGTTTTACAGGTTGGACCGATGTCGGATTAACGGATTTGGGACGCCAGGAAGCACAAACCGCCGGCAAACAGCTTCGAGAAAATGGATTCACATTTGATTTGGCCTTCACTTCTGTGCTCAAACGTGCAGTTCACACCCTTTGGATCGTAATGGAGGAGATGGAGCTTGAATGGATGCCGGTGATTAATGCCTGGCAGCTCAACGAACGCCATTACGGCGCCCTACAAGGGCTCAATAAGTCCGAGATGGCAGTCAAATTTGGCGAAGCCCAGGTCAAACTCTGGCGGCGCAGCTATGATGTACCTCCGCCTGCTCTAGAATGGGAAGATGAGCGCCATCCACATTTTGATCGGCGCTATGCCGGGCTGAGCAAAGAGGAGTTGCCCGCTTGTGAATCCCTCAAACTGACCCTGGAGCGCGTGCTTCCATATTGGCACAGTACGATCGCTCCAACAATCAGGTCTGGCAAGCGCGTGCTGGTGGCCGCGCATGGCAACAGCCTGCGCGCAATGGTCAAATATCTGGATAATATTTCCGACCACGATATCGTAGAGTTGAACATTCCTACCGGCATCCCGCTGGTGTACGAGCTCGACGATGATCTTCGACCTTTGAAGAGCTATTACCTGGCTGACGCCGAGGCGGTCAAGGCCGCGGCAGAAGCAGTGGCCAAGCAAGGCGCTGCAAAATAATCGTTTCCCTTTTACAGAACGTTCCCTGATTGGTTACCCAGCCAGGGAATTTTTTTATTAAATCGGCTCAAATGCCAAATTTATGAATTTTTTCGGGGGAGGTCATTGTTTTATTTCTCATTTTACGCTAATATATTGTTGGAGGACTATTCGCAAAAGCGAGACATTCGATAAAGGATTTTTAGGAAAATAATGAATAGTTTTTGATTAAGAAAGGAACTTAATATGAAATCAAAAATTAGCATTCTAATCATCATTGCCGCCCTCTTGATCTCCGGCTGGGCGCCTATGCCAGCAAGTTGGACCAGCCAGGTAGAGAATACAAGCGCCCAGGCCGCTGCTACCAATCTGAAGATTGTGATCAATAATAAAACCGGAGAAACCATCAGCCTGAGCCTCAAGGGAGCTGCCAACTATAATTGGACGGTTAAACCAGGAAAATCGACTTTTGACCTGGCTCCAGGAAAATATAAATACTCATATAAAGCCTGCAATGGCCAAAAGAATGGTACGGTTGAGGTCAAAAAGAATGGTCAGGTATTAACCCTGGCGGCTTGTAAAGCCAAAGGCGCTAGCGGTGGCGGCACAGTCGGCGTTGTCATTCAAAATGACACTGGGGGTTACATCAGAATCAATCTGACCGGGCCTGCTACCTATAGCTTCTCCCTGGGCGCAGGCAAATCGACGATCAATGTCATCAAAGGCAAGTACACGTATACAGTTTGGGGCTGCGGAGGAGCATCGCTTAGCGGCGTCAAGCAATTGAAAGGCAAAATAACCTGGACGTTTTGGTGCTACTAAAGTATTGGGCGGATCCAATCGTAACCGGACCGCCCAATACTATTCCAGCGGCGTCTTACGACCAAAGATTAAACCTAAAGCCAATCCTCCCGCCAGCGTTAAACCGCCCACCATCACAAAGATATCGCGCCAAAAACGTTCGGGAAAGAGGCGGATGAGGGTGTCGCTGAATTCAAAAGTCCAGGTGCCGGCTGCAAAGAACACATTATGAAAAGCGACAAACACAAAACCAAAACTTATCAACACGAAAAACAAAATCGTGCCTAATAAGATCACGGTCAGCCAACCGCCGCGTCCCAGGCCGCGTTTATAGTGAAGACGCCAGCCGCCAAACCAGGCCCAAATCGCTAACACACCTAAAACCAGTAAAGAAATGTACCAAACATTCAAGGCGGTTTTTACGACGTTTTTAACATCGTACATGTGCTCCAATTCGCGCTCGTTGTACAACGGTTGTCCATCCTCGAAATGTTGGTCGCCTAAGAACGAAATATCCGCTGAGTTTAGCAAGTACTGACGAGCCAAATCAGCATAATGGAGACGCTCATTGTTTGTAAAACCATAAGTATCAATTGGAAAACCCGGCAACTTATATTCTAGGTTAATATACAGCGGGCTCAGCATCAGGCGAACGACACTTAAAGTAAGCGCGATCGGCACGAGAATTGTGATCAACCAGGACAGTCCTCGAAAGAGCGGCGAGGCTGGTTTGGATCGATCCGGAGCGGTAATTGTCGAAGAACTCATTTCAGGTCCTCCACTCGACCAGATAAAACATAATTTAAGACCATATTATTGGTTATCCACTCAATCGGGGCCCAATCGTCTGTAAAGACCGTCCCGCTATGCGGAGTCGGCTGTTGGTAGACGATGAATCGTTGGATTGATTCGATCAACAAAGGATGCACATTAACTCGCGATTGGAGGTCAACGTAATTTTTGTAAAGATTGGTAATCTCAGTTGGCTGTACGGTTGCGTAGATGATGGAATTAAACGTATCCGGTACATCCATTACATATACAGATGGAAATACGCTTTGGATCGTGCCAACCAACCCATCGATCAATCGACGATCGTCGGGAGCACGGCCAACGTTAATCACCATCACACCATTCTCGTCCAGATGATCGTACACGATTTGAAAAAATTCGCGAGTTGTCAGATGCCAGGGGATATAGGGAGGGCGATAAGCATCTAATGCAACCACCGAATAACGCTTCGTGCTGTGCTCGAGGCCCCAACGACCATCAAGCGCAATCGCGTGTAGATTCGGCTCATTCATTTCGAAATATTTGCGGCCTACCTCGATGATTTTTGGGTCGATTTCATAGCCATCGATCGGGATTTGGCCAAAGACCTGGGTAGCCTGTCGAGCCAGCGTACCTGCCGCCAGCCCAACGATTGCCATACTCTTGACATCTTGTGGAGAAACAGGAGCAGAATTTAAGAAAGGCGCAGCCAGGAACTGTTCCCAAGGGCCATAATAATTGATCTGCGTTGGATGCCACGTGGAATGAACACCCTGGCCTTCGTTTAAGCGAAGCAACCTGTAACCGTTCTCCTCGAGCACCTGGATATAGTTGTAGGCCGATTCCGTTTCGTAGATTTGTCCGGCTGTAGATTTAATTGGCTTGCCTACCGTAAGCGCGCCAAGGATTAACAGTAAGATTGGCATCCATAGGTATGGGATGATGCTGCGCCAGCCAGATGAAAGACTCATCCCCACCAACGCCACAGCCAGTAAGAAACCACTGAAGATTAAAAAGGTCAGCGTTGCGCCTACCAATGGTATAAAAAACAGGACAGGTAAAAATGTGCCAACGAAAGACCCAAGCGTAGAAATCGCGTAGATATAACCGGATGTTTTCCCGGCCTGCTGCGGGTCGCTAATGGCCAGGCGGATGGCGAAAGGCGAAATCATACCTAACAGCGTGACCGGCACGGTAAACAAGATTAACACTGTGATGAATGAACCAAACAAAACTCCCACCTGGAGCAAGTCGAAAGCGTCAGCCGCCAGGCGCAGCACCGGGCGCGCGATGACCGGGACCAACCCCGCAGTGAACGCTCCCCAGGCCAGGATACTGTACATTGTTCGAAAATGCGGCGATCGATCGGCCCAGCGCCCGCCGATGAAGTAGCCGACCGATAGGTATATCAGGATCAGGCCAATAATGGCAGCCCAGACCAGGTTGCTCGTGCCGAACACGCTTCCCAATAACCGGGAAGCGGTCAACTCCAAGGCAAGGGTGGTCATGCCTGAAGAAAAGACAACAAAGTAGAGATAACGGATTTTAGCGGCGGGGCTCATGCGAGGTCACAAGGATTATATCTTAGATTGATTGGATTCATTCTAAGCGGACGGCAAACGAGAACAAATCTCTTGATATTGGTATAATTCAATACCGAAATCTCGTAGTTTGTTGGAGTTTTTATGACCGATCCAAACGTTTCTGGAAATAGAATCCGCCAGGAGTTTATCGACTATTTCGTTGAACAAGGGCATACCTTCGTGCCGTCAGCGTCGCTCGTGCCTGGGGGAGACCAGACCCTGCTGTTTACTAACGCAGGGATGGTTCAATTTAAAGATGTATTCTTAGGCACTGACAAGCGTCCTTATGTGCGGGCCACGAATTCGCAAAAATGTATGCGCGTGGCCGGGAAACACAATGATTTGGATGACGTCGGCCGAGATGACTCGCACCATACCTTCTTTGAGATGCTTGGGAATTGGTCCTTTGGTGACTATTACAAGAAGGAGGCCATCACCTGGGCTTGGGAATTGCTAACCAGTGTCTGGGGCTTGCCGAGAGAAAATTTATACGCCACAGTCTTCAAAGATGAAAAAGGCCAGATCGAATCAGATGAAGAGGCCGCATATTGGTGGAAGCAGCAACCCGCCATGATCCCTGAACATGTCTTGCTTTTCGGCCGGAAAGATAATTTTTGGGAGATGGCCGATACAGGACCTTGCGGGCCATGCAGCGAGATTCATATCGATCGCGGTCTGAGATACTGCGATATGCAGGCTGTGCCTGGTCACGTGTGCATGGTAAACGGTGATTGCAAACGCTTTCTTGAGTTGTGGAATCTGGTGTTTATCCAGTACAACCGCACTGGCCCCAGCTCTCTTGAACCGTTGCCAGCGAAGCACGTTGATACAGGTATGGGCTTCGAACGGATCGTTTCGGTATTACAGGATGTCGATTCAAATTACCGTACTGACCTTTTCTGGCCGGCTATGCAGATGATCCAAAAACTAGCCGGACATACAGATGCGCGGCGGGAGGAAAACCTGACGCCCTACCGGGTGATCGGCGACCACAGCCGCGCGGCGGCCTTTTTAATTGCAGACGGGGTCGTACCAGGAAATGTAGGCCGTAACTATATCACGCGTATGATCATCCGCCGGGCAGCGCGGTTTGGCAGCAAAATTGGCCTAAACGAGCCTTTCCTGGCAAAAATCGCCGATAAAACCATTGAAACCTATGGCGGTTTCTATCCTGAGTTGGTACGCAACCGGGAAGCGATCCTGTCCAACCTGACACGTGAGGAGCAACGCTTTCAGCGCACCGTAGAGAGCGGGGTCGCCAAGCTCGATACCTTGCTTTCCAGGCTACCCGCTGGCCAGAAGATACTACCCGGGGACCAGACTTTCGATTTGTACGCTACCTACGGCCTGCCCTTGGAGCTCACGCGGGATATCGCCAGAGAACAAGGCTATGAAGTCGATGAGCTTGGTTTCCGCACTGCGATGGAAAAGCATCGCCTGGCGTCTGGCGCCGGCGAAGCATTTGGGCCACTGGGCGGGGAAGATGCCGAATTTTATCGTGACTTATTGGCTGATCTGCAGGCTAAAGGTCAGATCGGTTCCGACGGCGTGGAATACAATCCATACGCATGGTTGGAGGTTAAAGCGCCCGTCCTGGCCATAATTGCAGACGGAGAAACCATTTCAACCGCCAAGCCGGGCGATCCTGTAGCGATCCTGTTACCCCAGACCGGTTTCTATGTTGAAGCCGGCGGTCAGGTTTCAGATACCGGCATCATCCGTTCGGGGAGCATAGATACAGATTGGGAGATTCGCGTTCTGGACATGCGTAAGCCAGCCGCTGGGGTCATCGTTCACCTGGGCGAGGTGGTTAAAGGCCAACCCAAAGCTGGCGACGCCGCCATTGCTATGGTAGATGCTGCTCGTCGCCATGATATCATGCGCAATCACACCGCTACGCATCTCTTGCACGCAGAGCTCCGCGCAGTTCTGGGCGATCACGCCCGCCAGGCCGGCTCGCTCGTCGCACCTGACCGCCTACGCTTCGATTTTACCCATCCACAAGCTGTCACACCTGAGGAATTGGAACGCATCGAGGCCGGCGTCAACCAGGCCGTCCTGGGCGATTACAAATTGAATATTAAGATTAAACCCCTCCAGCAAGCTATGACCGAAGGAGCAACCGCGCTATTCGGTGAAAAATATGGAGCAGAAGTGCGCACCATCACGATTGGCGCTGATGACCCATTTTCTTACGAGCTATGCGGGGGTACCCATGTCGATGAAACAGGAGATATTGGCGTCTTCCTGATCACGAACGAGGGCAGCGCGGCGGCCGGCATCCGCCGAATCGAGGCGGTAACCGGGCATGGCGCGTATCAACTCATCCAACAACGTTTCCAAACCCTCAAGCAAACCTCCAACATTCTGGCAACCCCACCTGAGGATTTACCCGGCAAAGCCGATGGTTTATTGGATGAGTTAGATCAAAGTCGCAAACAAGTCGCTGCCTTACGAAGAGATCTGGCCGCCAGTGAATTCACGACCCACCTCCAAGAGGTACCCGAAGTCAAGGGTGTGAAGGTGCTCACCAGCATCCTCTCTGGGACAGACGCCGACACATTACGCTTGATGGCAGATCGATTCCGCCAGGCATATCCGAGCGGAGTAGTGGTTTTAGGCGCCGTAGGCGATGACGGACGGCCGTTGGTAATTGCTGCTGTCTCGGAGGATCTCGTCAAACGCGGGCTGCACGCAGGCGAGCTGGTGAAGTTTGTTGCCCAACCGCTCGGCGGGGGCGGAGGTGGACGACCCACGCTCGCCCAAGCCGGCGGTAAGGATGCCAGTAAACTCCAGGCATCTCTTTCTGGCGTGAATGGATGGGTGGCAGAAAAACTGCGCTAACCACATCTGCGCGAAATATGATGAAAAAAATTAACTTACCAGCCTGGTCAATCGCGCCTGCTCTTCTTTTACTGTGCTTGATCAGCTACGGGCTACTCATCCCTAAATTAGGATTTTACTGGGATGACTGGCCCGCGGTTTGGTTTACGAAGTTCTATGGCGCGTCCAGCCTGGTACAGGTTTTAGGAATCGACCGGCCACAGTTGGCCTGGCTTTATGTACTAACGAACTCCATATTCCGCGATTCCATGGCGGGTTGGCAGCTTTTTTCCCTGGTAATGCGCTGGGTCAGTTGTTTGGTTTTATGGTGGAGCCTGCTGCAAATCTGGCCCAAACACCGCACAGAAATAACCTGGGTGACCTTCCTTTTTGCAATCTACCCAGGTTTTCGCCAGCAGTATATCGCATTGATTTTCAGCCACGACTGGATTGTCATATCCCTGTTCTTTTTATCAATCGGCTTGATGATCCTCGCCGTTCGCAAGCCTAAATGGATGTGGCCAGCAATGATCCTTTCTTGGGTACTGGCGGCTTATGCTATGTTTGCCGACGAGTATTATTTCGGCCTGGAATTGCTGCGCCCGGTTTTACTGTGGATGGTTTTAGGTGAAAACATTCCAGATCGACGTAAACGCCTGCTAAGGACGGTTCAATATTGGCTGCCTTACCTTGGCATCATGCTGGCCTTTATGGTCTGGCGTCTTTTTTTGCATGTCAGTCCGCGTGGCCAGGTTCAGATCTTTAACCAGCTGGCTCAGAATCCGATCCTGGGCGCCTTCAACTTAGTAAAGACTGTGGTCCTGGATGTCATAGAGAGCGGGTTAATAGCCTGGGCGCTTCCATTCAATATCAATGAGGTAATCAACTCAGGGGTCACCAGCGTTTTTATCTACCTGCTCATAGCCGCTGGTGTTGCGATCTTAACCTTTTACTTCCTGGACAGGTTGATGGTCATCCCCAGCAAACAGGAACCCCTCGCCGAAAAACACAGGCCAGATTTGATTTGGGCGAAACAAGCAATTTTGCTGGGGATATTTTCCCTGTTTATTGCCGGATGGCCATTCTGGGCGACCTCCTGGCAAATTGGGCTGACTTTTCCCTGGGACCGTTTTAACCTGGCAATGAACTTTGGCGCCAGCTTGTTGCTAACCGGCTTATTGATTCTGATCTTCCGCCGCAGACAGGCTACCATCATCGCATTGGCCATCGTGATCGGCATGGCCAGCGCCAGCTCATTTCACCTGGGAAATCTATATCGCCAGGATTGGGAATTGGTTAAACAGTTCTTCTGGCAGTTGAGTTGGCGCGCTCCAGGCATCCAACCGGATACGGTGCTACTGACCAGCCGACTGCCTTTCTCCTATTCCACCGATAACTCACTGACTGCGCCGTTAAATTGGGCTTACGCGCCAGGGAACCGATCTCTCGATCTGCCTTACCTGCTTTTTGATGTCGCAACGCATACCCCGCCCGGCTGGAATAACATAAATCCCGATCAAAAGCTGCATCAGCAATATCGCATCACGGATTTTAATGGTTCTTACGCCAGGGCGCTTAGCGTATTCTTTAGACCACCGAATTGTGTTAAAGTGTTGGACCCTGTAATCGACGCCGAGCTGCCCGG
>JAYRNN010000077.1:0-6081 GCA_041912175.1 Anaerolineales bacterium
ATCGGTTTAGGTGGACGACATGCTCCGGATTCGGTGGCCGCTTTCCCCCGGATTACGCACATTATCGACGAACAGGGTTCCGTGATATTGCTGCACGGGGTGGATTTCTGTCCCCTGGCAGACTGCGCTGCTCTCGAGGACGGTGCTGTCTCCGATTGGAGCGCTTTTATAATCAACTTTATTAATCCGGCCACTTGCATCACGACCTAAACGGATTTCAGAGATTGTCTTTAACCCATATCCGAATATTGAAATCGCCGGTACGCTGATGCGTGTACCAAGCTCGCTCCGAAAGACCCGCGCCTGCCTGAGGAGTGGAATATACGCTTCTTCTACCCAGCTTTCATCCTCTAGAAAATTAATTTGATTACCGGCCGCATCGATGGTCAATGGATAAACCGGAAGGATCTGGTAGCTGGCAGGAAAAGTGAGGCTGATCTGGCGCAGACGCTCGCCCATTATGCCGAAAGGCAGCATTTCTGGGGCATTGAGCAGGCTGGTCAAACCTTTGACAACACCCTGGTGGGGGCCGCCCATCAAGATCGCGCGTTCCACACGCTTCTTTCCATTTAGCCGTTCAATATAGTAGCGAGTGACCAATGTCCCCAGGCTGTGAGCGACCAGAACGAGGGGCCGATCTTTCGGCAATCCATCCACAAACGTGCTTAATTGTTGGGCAGATACGTGCACATCCTGGCGCCAATCATAGGCAAATTCGAAGAAATCCTGGCCGCGTCGATAGCCTAATTCTTCTACCAGGTAGTCGCCCAGGCGGTTGTAGCGATCGAGTTTTACAAGATTAGGCACGATCACCACCTCGTCGAGGATTCCACGCGGCTCGAGCGGAATCATGGAAGGATACCGAAAAATTTCCGGATTACGGAAGATCGTTTTGACATCTGGCCAAACGCGTTCATTGCCAAGCCATAACTCCGAGCCCATCATCCCAGGGATAAAAACAACCAGCCGGCGAGCTTTTTGTTTTCCCAAGCCGTCGTTCATTAAGGTCAATGCTTGCTCTTGAAATCCACTTTTGAAGACAAATTGGGCCTCTCCGATGCGGAAGGTGTCTCCGTTTTGAAGGATTAATTCTTCGACTCGTTGACCATCCTTCCAGGTGCCGTTTGTACTACCCAGGTCGCGGAGAATAAAGACCCCCCCTTTACGAATAATTTCCGCATGTTGGCGTGAGACCTTGGCGTGTTCGATGACCAGTGAGCCGGCAGGATTTCCCGGATCGTTTTCGACGCGACCGATCAGCAGATGGTCACGGTCTTCTAGCCCGACTTCCCACGTCTGTTCTCGAGTGATGACTACCAGGCAGGGTTGGCTGGTGTCATTAATCGTAAATGGCAAGATATCTTCATCGAGGGTACGCTCTAACTCCGCATCTGTATCGATCATTGTCATAGCGGGCTCATCGAGCAAGGATTTGGTCTCATAACGCAAGCTGGAACTACCGACATTGAGCATGTCTCCGGGTTTTAGCTCGGCGCGCTGCACAGGCAATCCGTTCAGGCGCGTCCCATTGGAAGAACCCAGGTCTACGATCGTTATCGCAGTCGGGCCGATCTCCAGCCGAGCGTGGCTGCGGGATACACGGGCGTCATTCAGTACGATATCATTGATCTGCGCGCGGCCAATGCTGATGGCGGTCTTCGAGAGTTCAAATTCCAGCTCCGGCCCGCCGGCCTGTACTAAAACGAGTTTGCCAAATGGCGCATCCATATTTTCTCCTCTAGGGTAAATCGAAGCAGTTGCCGCTGCCAGGGATGACATTGTGCTCTGGGCTGGCCACCAAGCCGCAGATCTGGGCTGCACTGGCCGGACGATCCAGACGAGAAAAACCTGTAAAGGGAGTCGGCCCACCATACATGATGCGTTTGCCGATACTGGTAGAACCGACCTGTTCGCCGGCGAATACATCCCAAAAGAAGTGGATGTGTGTACCGGGCAATGCTTCGGTGTAGCCGGCAGTCTTGTATTCGACGACATAGCGGCCTTCGGCATCCAGCGTGATCCCAGTGATTTCGACGTTCAGATTTGCTGCCACTGCGCCGTTGAGCGGGGGAGGCGGGAGGATCATCGGCAGGTTGCTCAGTTGGCCTTGAAAGCTGGTCTGGCTGCGCTCCAGCCAACAGGTACTGTTGGGGTTGTCCGGCTCCTGTACATTCCACCAGGCTTCGTCTGGGGAAAGCCCTTCGACAATCACAAGCTGGCCAGCGTGCAGTTGGACGGCGGCTGGGAAGGTCGGGCCAGCGCCGGTGAGGCAGACCTGGTCTTCGAACGGCGCGGCGACATTTACATCTGGCACGATGTAACAATTCCCGCTTTCCGGGACAACCGTGTGATCTTCATTTGCGACAAGGATGCAGATCTGGGTAGCGTTCGCCGGACGCATGTTTTGCAGGAAGCGAGGGAAAGGACGCGGCCCGCCCCATACATACCAGGGTCCGGTTCCTGGATTGCCGGCCTGGTCGGGCGGCGTGGTATTGAAAAAGAAATGTACGTGTTTGCCAGTCAGGGATTCTTTATAATCAAAGGTCTGATAATCCACGATGTATGCTTGTTGGCTGTTGGTTGTAATTCCCTTGATGATTGCATAAGGGACCCCGGCCGGGATTGTTGGGAGCGGCGTGGGAGACGGGGTGGGCGGTTGGGTTGGGGGCAGGGTTGCCGTTGGAGCCAACGTTTCAGTAGGTGGAGGCGTGGGTGTTTGGGTAGAGGTTGGCTCGCGGGTGGGGACCACCAGGGCGGCTGTTGTGGCTGAAGGGAATGGGGTTAGGCTTGCGGCGGGGAGACTCTTTTGACGGTTGAACGCCATGACGATTCCATAAGTCACCAGGCTGAACAGGATCACGCCGGCTGCCGCCCAGAGCAGGCTGCGCGAAGGCCGCTTCGGCGCGACTGTGGAGACTTGAGCAGACTTATCGCCTGCTCCACCCCCAGACCCACTCGTTGAAGATGGGGGTATTGAGCCTCCAGAACTGCCTACTCCAGATTCGGTTTGATTGGATGGAGGCATATCTGGGCCGGCGATTTGTACAACTGCGGCTGAAGGTATGTTTCCGGCGGAGGGCAGGTTTGTTCCTGGCTCGGGAGGGCGTTGTAGGGCAGGTGTAGATTCCAACTCTGTTGGCAAGTTGGATACTAAAGCTGGTCCGATGAAATCTCCCTGGCCGGTTTTGAGATTGGCGTCTGATTGAGATTGCGCGGGTTTGTCTGGCGGGATGGGAGTTTGAAACGCATCCTCCTGGGTAGCCACTAACGAAGGCATCATCGCCGCGGCCTGGGTTCCTCTCAGCGCGGCGGCAAACTCGGCCATGGAAGCGTAGCGCTTATTTCGGTCCTTGGCGAGGGCTTTTTCGATGACGGCAATCAGGTCATCGGATACCTCGGGCCGCAGTCCACGCATGTCCGGTAAGGGATCGTTCAGATGCATCATCATCAACGTCATGGCCGATTCGGCTTCGAATGGCGGCCGGCCGCTGACCATCTCATAAAAGGTGATGCCGAGGGAATAAAGATCGGAGCGTGCATCGGGCTGTTCGCCTCGGATCACCTCCGGCGGCAGATAGAGGGCGGTTCCAACCACTGCGCCGGTAGCGGTATGTTTCTGTCCTCCGATAATCTTGACAATGCCAAAATCCATCAAAATCGCCTGCCCCTGGATATCGAGAATAATATTGGCAGGTTTTATATCGCGATGCACCATGCCGCGTTTGTGTGCATAGCCGGCGGCGTCGCTGATGTTTTGCGCGTAGCCGATCGCCTCCGAGACCGGCATGCGGCGGGAACCCTTGTTCATTCTTCGTAAGCGCTCTTGCAACGTCTCGCCGACCAGGTATTCCTGTACCATATAATAAAGATCGCCATCATGGTGAAAATCATACACCTGGACAATGTTGGGATGGCGGAGTTGGGCTACGGCTGCGGCTTCTTCTTCGAAACGAATGATAAAACGGGGATCTTCAGCCAGGTGGGGATGGATCATTTTTACGGCGACCACCCGTTTCAGGTTTGGGTCATAGGCTTTATAAACCGTCGACATCCCACCCTGGCCGATAATTTCATCAATCCGGTAGCGGGCTCCCAAGGTTTGCCCGATCCAACTGGGTCGATTCATCGCATAACTCCTTAAATAAAACTACCGCTTCCGTTTGATGAAATACAAAGTTCCAACAAAAAGAAGACCGCTACATAAAAATAATATGCTCCAAGCGATCAGCAGCTTAGACCAGAACGCCTGGGCGTCGTCTTTGTCGACATAGGCCCAATAATAATCATCATAAAGGGCGCCGATCAACCCCTCGGCTTTGGCGACCGCAGCGTTCCGGTCGATTTCCCATTGCGCTTTAGCCTTTTGGAATGCCTCCATGTCGGTTTTAAACTGCTCCGATTTTTTTTGAAATTGATCCAGTTGATCCTGAAAGGCTAAACTGATGCGCTCTGTTTCTTGTTGATGTTTTTGCAGATCCTGTAAGAACTTTGCTGTGGCTTCTGTATTAGCCGGGTCTACTGGCGGTTGGGGCGCGGCCGGTAAGATTGGCTTGGCCGGCGGGGAACCGATTGGTTTCGGCTCCAGCGGCGCGGCTTCATTGATAACAGGGTCGTAATAAGCCCCCAGGCCCGGATAATTACATACAGCGCGGTTAAAAATGGCCAGTCCCATACAAGTACAACCGCGCGCCTGCTTTTCTTCCAGGCTCAACCTTTCACGCTGCTGCTTTGGCAGCGCCCAACATTCATCTGCAGCGACATCGGAGGCCGCGCCGCTGATCGCAATCAGGCTTTCATACGCCCAGCGCGTTGCTGAAACACTGGTGATTGAGTTAGGCAGCGGGATCATTGCCCCTGCCAATACCAGGGTGGGTACAATCAACAGGAGAACAAGTAGGGGAGCGGCGTTTGCATTCGGAGCCAGGGCAGACGCAAACAAGCCCATCATCATGCCGGCCAGAATGGCCAAGAACATTGTCAGATAATAAAGACCGATCTCCAAAACACCGCCAGGCATCTTGTAAGCCAGGTGGTGGATGGCAGTGAAAATGAATGCCTGGTAGATCGCCAGCAGGATTGCCAGCCAGACTTTCGAGCTGACATACGGAAAGACTTTTAAATTTACAAGGCGCTCGCGCTTAAAGATATCCTGTTCTTTGACAAACTCGCGCATTTGTGAATAAGCGCCGACCAGGAATGCATACATTAACGTCATGAAGAAGGAGGTGATGGCATTGAACATGCTGCCTTCCTGGTAGTCGAAGACATTTCGGCCGAGCACAAGCGCCATAACAATATCCAGAGAGGCGATGGCTATCGGGGCGACCAGCATTAATACCAGGCTGGTCTTATCCCTGGTCAATATTCTCAGATTGCGTGAAGAGAGGATTGAAAACTGGCGCCATGAAGATATTCCGGTTACCCTAGCATTTCGCTTCTCTTTGAGAGGGGGCGGGGTTGGGGGTACAGGTTCTTCAAGCTTTAGTGGATCAACAATATACTGCTGGTGAGCGGGGTGTCTGGCGTAACGCTCGGCCCAATCTTCTGCACTGCCCTGGGACGGATCGTCCAGGATCGCATAGATGTCATCAAACTCCATCGGCTTAATGCGGCGGGCTTTCTCGGAGCGGAATTGATCGAAATACTGCAAAGCTTCATCTGGCGGACCAAACCAGGCCAAATAGCCGCCGCGCGCCAGGAAAACGACCTTATCCGCGAGCATGACGTTTTTCGTGGCGTGCGTAATCAAGATGATGTTGCGCCCCTGGTCGGCCAAGCGGCGCATTAAGTGCATTAACGCGGTTTCGGTGCCAGGATCCAGGCCTGACGAGGGCTCATCCAAAAAGAACAGGCCCGGTTTTGTGATTAACTCGACGCCAATGGAGACACGCTTTTGTTGGCCGCCGCTTAAACCGCTGATCTGGGTATCCTTGCGATGTAACAGGTCCAGATCCTGGAGCACCTCGATGATTCTTTGGCGTCGTTCTTCGGGCGTGGTATCACCTGGCATGCGCAGTTGGGCGGCGTAATCCAGCGCCTGGAAAACGGTCAGCTCCATATGGATGATATCTTTTTGGGGGA
>JAYRNN010000078.1:0-3003 GCA_041912175.1 Anaerolineales bacterium
CAGCGGCAGGGACATGCGCCGGATGCTGCGCACGGCGACGACCAGGCCGGCTACTGCGAGCAGCAGGATCACGCCTCCCAAAGGTATCAGCCAGGCAAAGGAATGCGATAGCTGCAGCAGGCCAAGCGCATTGGCCGCCAGGATCACAAACAGGGTGAAAACCATCAGGGCGCTGAAAATGAAGAACCCCGCCAGGCAGCCCATGCGCCGGAAGAAGCGCCGCCCGCGCCAGCGGTTATTCCGGGGCGGCCAGGGTTCGTTTTCAGGCCACCAGCCTGGGCGCTGGCTCCAACCCCGATGCGGGAAGTCCCTGGGTTGCATCGCCGTCAACCCTCGCTAAACTTGTAGCCGACGCCGTAAACCGAGACGATATAGCGCGGGTTGCGCGGGTCTGGCTCGATCTTGCGCCGAATATTTTTGATATGCGCATCGATCGCCCGCTCGTAGGACTCGAACGCCACGCCGTGCAGCGCATCCAGGAGCTGCCCACGCGTGAAAACGCGCCCGGGCTGGCGCGCCAGGGCCGCCAACAGTTGGAATTCGCTGGGTGTGAGCGCTTCGAGCGCTCGATCGACTGCGTGCACTTGCATGCGCGGCAGGTCCAGCGTCAGGTCGGCGGCGTGGATGATTTCGGACGGGTTGGCGGCTGCGTTTTCCGTGCGGCGGAAGACCGCCCGCACGCGCGCCACCAGCTCCTTCGGGCTGAATGGTTTGGTCAGGTAATCGTCGGCCCCCAGCTCCAGGCCGACCAGCTTGTCGCTTTCGTCGGAGCGGGCGGTGAGCATGATGATCGGCGTGTTAGAGCTGCGCCGCAGCGCGCGCGTGATGTCCAGTCCGTCCAGCCCCGGCAACCCCAGGTCGAGGATGATCATGTCCGGCGCCTCCAGGCGCGCCGCAGCCAGGGCCGCCGGCCCGTCGTTCGCCGTGCGCACGCCATAACCGGCGTTTTCCAGGTAATCGCTCACCAGGCGCACTATCTTGGGCTCGTCATCCACAACCAGGATCGTTTTCATCGGCTTGACTCGCTCGGCGCCCCTTGAAGCCATGCCGGGGCACGCTCCAAGGGACGCAGTTGGATCGGTTGGCGCTGATTATACCTGTTGCGAGGGGGTTTGGTCATCCTCTTTCGCGTGCATCTTGCGGTGCCATTCCTCGACCACCGGCGGGAAACCCTCCGGCCAATCCGCATGCCGTGACCAAGGGCCGCGGTGCATGCCGCCCCAGCGCCGTGGCCCATACCAAAACAGGCCGCGCATGGCAAAGAAAAACCGGAACAGCCGGCTCCGCGGGCGCAGGCAGCCCCGGACGCCAAAGCCAAAAAACGGCCGGGCGTAGGGGAAGGCGTACATCGGGTACACCGGCGCCGGCGCACTCCCGCTTTCAACCTGTGCGCTCTGCACAAGACCGTTGGAAAAGCCAACCTGGTACGCATAAAAACTCAGCCCGATCAGCGCGCCGACCAGCACAACCCCCAAGATTACTTTGAAGAAAATACTCCGGTTCATTTTGATCTCCTATGATCGTCAAGTGATGTTGATTCGGGATAAGGAAAAAGGCGCTCATTTTGGTTTGTTGCAGGCGGTAAAGCCGTCTACAACAAACCAAATAAACCTTTCTTGGTTATCACGATCTATCCCGCAGTATACAAAGCGATTGTGAACTGAGTGTGAAGACGATTGGGAGGAATTATGGAGGCGCCCCCCGATTGGGTATATAATCTCCCCGATGCCCGACCCTGCCCTTTTACTCGATCAAGCCGACCTGCTGGTCAGCCGGTTGGAACGCCTCTCGGCCGACTCGCTGTGGGCGCATCGCGCCAGCGGGGCGCGCGGCGCGCTGCTCAAGGCTCTGGAACAGATCGACCAGGGCGAGGCTGGCGGCGCAGATCCGGCCTACGCCGACCTGCAGGGTATCCTGGACTGGGGCTTTCGCCTGCTCGAAAACGCCGCCAAAGAGATGCTGCGCTGAACCGTGCGCCAGCGTTAAATTCAGCGCTTACACGAAACCCGCTGTGTGCGCGCCACCCGGCGCTTGCCTAAAATTCGGCGCCCGCCCTCAAACGAATGCCTATGCGAAATTCGCTGTGCGCGCTGCCCGGCGCTTGCCCAATATTCGGCGCTCAGTCTAAATCGCTCGGGATTAAGGAGTGCATCACCGCGTCGTAGATCGTCTCCCCCACCAGGATGCGGTTGCGCAGCACGCCCTCCCGCCTGGCGCCGGCCTTCTGCGCCGCCCGCAGGCTGCGCTCGTTTCCCACCGCCGCCGTCACCTCTACGCGAATGAGATGGAGCCGCTCGAACGCAAAGCGCGCCAGCAGGCGCGTCGCGCGCCCCGCATAGCCGCGCCCCGCCCGGCTGCTGCGCACCCAATACCCCAGGTTGCACAGCCGGTAATACGGGTTGATATGGTTTAAGCCGCACCCGCCCGCCAGGACGCCATCCTCCCGGTCATATATCCCAAATGCGTAATCTTCCCCACGCTCCCAGCCCATCGGCAAGAGCGCCAGGTACCCCTGGGTGTCCTCGATCGAATAGCCGTCATAGGCCCAGCCCATCCAGGGTTTGAGATCTTCCAGCGACTCGTGCGCCGCCTCGAATACCTCCACCGCGTCTGCGTCCGCCATCGGGCGCAGACTCACCACGCCATCACTGAGCTCGATTTGCCTGCTGAGCATCATTTCACCCACGCCTCTCCTGAGATTTGCGCCTGATTATACCCGTCGCGGCCAAGATATGACTTTTGTCAGCCGAAAAACATGACGCGCCCCTATTGCATCGTCTCCCGTTTTGGGTTATCTTATGGTAAGACATAAATTAATCGCTATTTTTATTATGGCTTACCATATCAGTGCGCATGTTGGACCGGCTGTCTGTAGATACTCGTAGGGATTGACCTCTACATGCTCTTTAACAATATACCTCTTTTGTCGAACAAGTTGGGCAACGGTAACTGCTGAGCACCCAACCCCACAGGCCAGACATCGAAGCCAGTCAGGTCAGCCAA
>JAYRNN010000079.1:0-26278 GCA_041912175.1 Anaerolineales bacterium
CAGGGCCACCATTTCAGGCGGGGCCTGAGGTTGCAGATCGCGGATATCCGGGACCGGGTCGTTGAGATGCATCATCATCAAGGTCATCGCCGAATCGGCCTCGAACGGCGGCCGACCGCTGAGCATCTCGTAGAGCGTGACGCCCAGCGAGTAGATATCCGCCCGGGCGTCGGCGTGCAGGCCCTGGATCTGTTCGGGCGCCATGTACATGGCCGTGCCCAGCACCGCGCCGGTGGCGGTATGCTCGACCACGCCCACGATGCGAGCGATGCCGAAATCCATCAGAATGGCTTTGCCGTGCACGTCCAGCATCACGTTGGCGGGTTTGATATCACGGTGGATCATGCCGCGCTCGTGGGCATACTCGGCCGCGTCGCAGATCTCGGCCGCGAAACGCACCGCATCCTTCACATCCAGGCGGCGCCGGGAATCGTTAAGGCGCTTCAGGCGGGTCTGCAGGGTTTCTCCGGCGATATATTCCATCACCATATAGTACAGGTCGCCGTCGTGGTTGAAATCGTACATCTGGACGATATTGGGATGGCGCAGGTGGGCGACCCCGGTAGCCTCTTCTTCGAAGCGGCGGAAAAATTCAGCATTGTTCGAGAGATGCGGATGGATGATCTTAATCGCCACAGCGCGGTGCAGGTTCGGGTCGTAGGCTTTATACACGGCCGCCATGCCGCCCTGCCCGATCAGCGTGCGAACTTGATATCTCTCATTCAGGATTTGGCCTTCCAGGTTACTGAGCGTCATACAGCGCCTCCAGAGAAATGCGTGCGGGGTGGGTCATGGCTGCAGCAGCCATAACCAGGCGTCTTCAAAGGTACAGGTTGTTTTTCCCGATTCGCTGAGCGCAGCCATGGCCAGGAAGCCGTCGGTAAAGGTCGACTGGCCGCTTTTGAAATTTTTGGTCGCCAGGGCGTACTGGGAGTTGATTTGCCCGGCGATGGCGTCGTACTCTTGTTTCAGCTTTTGATATTTTTGCACCAGCGGGATATCTTTGAGATCGTCGGGGGCTTTCGGGGCAGCCGGCAGGGGCGGCCGGTAGGGCGCCTTGGTAGTATCCACCTGGCCGATATTGACGCCGTTCGAATAAATGTCGATCAGGTTGCCGCGCGCCACGATGGCCAGGCGATTGGTCGAGCCGTTTTCGATCTGGAAGGATTTGTCTTCGTCGCGCGGGTAGAAATCATGAAAATTCGCCAGCTCGCCGTCTTTCAAGGCCAGGAAGACGATATGCCCGGAGGCGAAGCGGGTGGCCAGCACCATGTAAGCGTCGGGGCTGTTCTGGTCGCCATTCGAGCGGAACATGAAACCGCAGCCCGAACCCCCGTACTGCGTATCCCAGGTGATATCCGAGGCCAGGGCAAAATCGGCGGCGGTGACATTCATATGGTCGTTGCCGAACTTATACTCGTGATGGCCGGTGAGCTGAAGCTCCAACGGATCGTG
Organism: Anaerolineales bacterium; assembly: GCA_041912175.1. Classification (GTDB taxonomy): domain Bacteria; phylum Chloroflexota; class Anaerolineae; order Anaerolineales; family UBA4823; genus CAZAGA01. Next base: position 1,456 of record JAYRNN010000079.1, read on the forward strand.
CAGCCAGCCGAGCTGCCCGCTGGACGGATCGAGGCCGTATTGCGCCAGCTCGCTCAGCACCGGCGCGGCGACGGCCTCGGTGGCCTGCGCATTTTGCTCCTGGACCTCCACTTCGGCGGTCTGGGTGCTCTGCACGACCTGCACGGCGGCGGTGGCGGCCGTCTCGGCGGTCGCCTGGAGCTGGGTGGTGGTATCCTGCTGCTTGGCGGCGGTCAGCGTCACGGCGATGGAATTGGTCATGGCGGTCAGGGTCGGCGCCAGGGGGTTGCCCTGGCCGGTCAGGCTGCAGCCCTGGGCCAGGAACAATGATAGAAGAATCACGGCGAGCAAAAGCGCCGCGGCGAGGTGTGGTTTCGATTTCATAGCTGCGAGTCTCCCTCCAGGTTTCGTTCGAACAGGCGGCCTGTATGCTTGCATAACTCAGGCATCTTTATGTTTGATGGCCAGCAGGATCAAGATGAAATAGACCCCGATAAGGATTAATTGCGCGCCCCAGACCTTGATCAGCCAGTCCCGGAAAAGCGCCGGGTCGTCCTTATTCACAAAGCCCCAACCATATTTATCCGCATAGGTGCGGATGGTGGCCTCGGCAGAGTTGACCGCCGTATTGCGCGCCGCTTCGTACGCCAGGCGCACCGTCTGGTAGGACTCCATCTGAGCCTTGTAGGCATTTGCCTGGCTTTCGTAGACGTTCATCTGGGCGCGGTACTGGTCCTGGATCTGCTTGACCTGCTCCTGGTAGGCTTGCAACGAATTGAGGTATTTCACCATCGCCAACTGGTCATTTTGGTCGGCGGGGGCCTGCGGGGCGGGCGGGATGTCAGGCTCGGGAGGTTTCTCTGCCAGGGGGGCCGGTTCGGCAGGGGCGGGCTGGTCTACCTCGGGCTTGTAAAACTTGCCCAGGCCGGGGAAATCGCACGAACCGGGCTGGAAGATCGCCGGACCCATGCACTTGCAGCCCACGTTGACCTTGTCTTCCAGGCTCATCGCCTCGCGCATCTCCTTGGGCAGCTTCCAGCAGGCGTCGGCGGCGATGTCGGTCCCGTAGCCGGTGATGCCCATCACGCTTTGGAAGGACCAGCGCGTCGAAGCGATCGCGCTGACCCGATCGGGGATGGGCGCCAGCGCGCCGCTCAACACGATCTGGGGCACGATAAACAGGATCATGATCAAGGGCGCGGAGCTGGCATTTGGGGCGACGGCCGAGGCCAGCAAGCCGCTGAGCATGCCGGACAGCACGGCGATCACCATGGTGATGTAGAAGAGCAGGAAGGTGGTTTGGCCGCCGGGGATGTGGAAAGCGGCAAAGCGGACGATGGTGAACACCGCCGCCTGGTAAAAGGCTAAAATCAAGGCCACCCACACCTTGGAGGCCACGTAGGGAAAGATCTTCAAGTTGACCAGGCGCTCGCGTTTATAGATATCCGCTTCTTTGATGAACTCGCGCATCTGCGAGAAGCCGCCTACCAGCAGGCTGTCAATGGCCAGCAGGAAGAGCGTCACGCCCACGTTTGCAGCGTCGCCATGGAGATAGCTGTAAATATCGCGCCCCATGATCGAAGCCAGCACAAAATCGAGCGCGGCGATCAAAATCGGCGCCACCAACATCAAGATCATGCTGGTGCGATCGCGCGATAGGATCTTCAGATTGCGCGCCGAGAGCACGGCGAACTGGTGCAGGCCCGAAACGCGCGACTTGCGCTTGGTCTTGGGGCGCTCGGTTTTGGCCGGCGGCGCGCTGAGCCCGAAAGCGTCCGCGCCGGGGGTAACCCCGCCGGTTCCGGCGGATTGGGTGGCCTGGATGGGCTGGACGACGTATTTTTGATAAGCAGGGTCTTGCAGGAAACGCGTCGCCCAATCCTGGGCCGAGCCTTTGCTCGGGTCATCCAGGATAGAGTAGATCTGGTCGAAATCCATCTCTTTCGCCCGCCGGTCGCGCTCACTGCGGAAGCCGTCGAAATATTTGAGCGCCGCTTCGGGGGGTCCGAACCAGGCCAGGAAACCGCCGCGCGCCATGAAGACCACCTTGTCGGCCAGCATCACGTTTTTGGTGGCATGCGTCACCATGACGATCGTGCGGCCCTGGTCCGCCAGGCGGCGCATCAGGTGCATAAAAGAGGTCTCGGTGCCGGGGTCGAGCCCCGAGGTGGGCTCGTCCAGGAAAAACAAACCCGGCTTGGTCAGCAGCTCGACGCCGATCGAGACGCGCTTGATCTGCCCGCCGCTGAGCTTGTAGATCGGCACGTCCTTGCGCTCGGTCAGGCCCAGGTCATCCAGCACCTCCATGATGCGCTGGCGGCGCTCGGCTTTATGGGCGTCGCGCGGCATGCGCAGCCGGGCGGCGTACTCCAGGGCCTGGTAGACGGTCAGCTCGTAATGGATGATATCGCGCTGCGGGACGTAGCCGATGTCGTCGATGACGGCGTCGAAATTGCGATAGATATTGGTGCCGTTGACCAGGACCATGCCGTGCGTGGCCGGCCGGTAGCCGGCGATGGCGTCCACCAGGGTGGATTTCCCGCCGCCGCTCTGCCCGACCACCACGATGAACTCACGCGGCTGGAACGCCAGGGAGATATTTTTCAGGATGTTGAGATCTTTACGCACCCACTTGTTCAGGTTGATGGCGTCCACGCTGAGGCCGCGCGACTCGTCGAATTCACCCAGCTCCATCTCGCCCAGCACAAAACTCCGCCGCCCGACGCGGATGACGTCCTTCGGTTCCAGCCACACCTCGCCGCTCACACGCTGATCATTGACGAAGACGCCGTTGCCGCTTTGCAGGTCCACCAGGCGGGTGCGCTGTCCGACGCGCTCGATCTGGGCGTGAAAACGGCTGACGTTGGGCGAATCGATGACGACATCGTTGCTGGGATCGCGGCCGATTTGGATGAGGGTCTTATCCCCAAAGCGGATCGGGTTGGCCTGGCCTTCGGCCATCTGCTCAGGGTCGAGATAGGTCAGGCTGACCATCATGCCCGGGTCGGCGCCGCCGATGCGCAGCGTGTCGCCATGGCGCAGGATGTGCGCGGCGCTCAGCGGGCGCCCCTCCAGCAAGATCGGGTTGCCGGCTTCGGCGCTGGGTACGATCTGGTAGCCGTTTTTGGCGCGCTCCAGCGCAGCGTGGTAACGGGAGACGATCGGGGAACGAATGATGATCTGGTTGTCATCCGCCCGGCCGATGGGGATGCGCGCCTGGGAGAGCGAGTAGGTGGCGGTGGCCTCGCCGGCGACGGCGACGATGAGCTGCGCCGGGGCAGCCCGCTGCGGCGGCAGGGGCGCCTCGCCGATCACGGTCTGCCCGAACTGGGGCAGCGGTGCGTTTTCCACGAAGGTTGCGCCGGCCTGGGGCTTGACGCCCTCCATCATAGTGGCCTGTACCGCAGAAGAGCCGGCGTGATATTCCAGGGTAACCAACTGCCCCAGGCGGATCACGTCGCCCGTTTTTAGCCGCCTGGGTCCCTCCAGCACCTGGCCGTTGACGAAGGTCCCATTGCTGCTGCCGAGATCTTCGAGGATGGTTTCGCCGCCTTGGGGGGTCAGCCGGGCATGGCGTCGTGAGACGCCCGGCGATTCGAGCAAAATCTCGACCCCCGGCTCGCGACCGATGATCATATCGGGGCGGTCAAGGGGTATGGTTTCCCCCACAGACGGGCCTTGTTTGACGATGAGAACGGGTAGGCTGCCTGTTTGCATGGTTACCTCGGATAAATTTTATGAGAAACTACTCATCAAAGCATTCTACTACCAAGGTTCCCGCATGCCTGTAAAATTTTGGTTAAGCATTTAAAAGTGCTCCGCCCGGAGGTTCGCCGATGACCGGTTACCACCCCAGGCAGAGCGATTTATCTTTGGTTGAGCGATGGTCAAATCGACGGCTTGAGCACCACCCAACCGGGAATAAACCTGGAATTTTCTCTCTCGGCGACAGCTTGCATTGGTAGTGTTCCAACGCCCGCACCTGGCCTGCGAGGAACCTGCCTGGGGGAGCTGCACAACGGAAACCGATGTTGTTGTTGCGATTGTCTGGATTGTTGTTGTTGCGGTTGGCAACGCGCAGGTTGTTCCAATTGTTGTTCCAATTACCGCCGCGCAGCACCTTGTTCGGTTTATCCCCACAGCCTGGCCAAATTACAGCCCGGCTGCATCCGAATTATATCGCGCCTGCAATTGTTTGCGTCTCCAACCGCCCACCAAACGGCCCAACTCATCCACCATCCGAGCGGCATGTTCAAACTGGCCTGAACTGATGCACTGCAGGTCAAAGCTCAGGCGGAGATACAAGCGGATTTTCACCAGCAAGAGATCGGCTTGAGCGATTTTTTCATCTTTCACGTCTGGGAAAGTGACCGCTTCCAGGATCAGCTCATAAAAATCCAAAGCCATCTTCCCCAAGCGCTCGGCTAACAGAAAGCGCTGCGCCTTCGGAAATTTGAGGGTAAGCGGCAGTAGCCAAAGCAGAAAATCATAGGTCTTGACAAACAAAGGGGACTGCGAGCGGGTCTCTTTCACTGGCATGGTTAATAGGGTCGCATATAATCTGGCGGTGGGATTGGATAATCCTTGAACAACCTGCGCCGCAGCCGCCAGGTATCGCCATGTTCGGCATGGGCGATCCAGCTCTGGAGCGAGGTGGTGAGCTTTTCCAGGCTCAACTCTCCATTGTGGTAGGCCTCGCGTTGCTGGCGGAAACGGCGCACAAATCGACGCAAACCACTCCGACGCAGGCGCCGGTGGCTGGGAAACAGGACGAAACCGCAGAAATCCAATCCCACCCGGGTCGGGAATACCATGCTCTTCCTGGAATGCAAAAGCAGGCGTAAGCGGCTGCCGAGGAAATTGGCGATAGACATTTTCCATTCATGTAGTTGGGCTTTGTCATCCGAAAAGAGGACAAAATCATCCATATAGCGCTGATATGCCCGGCATTTAAGCTCCTGTTTTACATACATATCCAGCTCGTGCAGGTATACATTCGCCCAAAACTGGCTGGTCAGGTTGCCGATCGGCAATCCACATGGCCTGAGCAGGGCAAACAAGCCTTCTCCACTGCCCGTTGACGGATCATCTTGCGGGAATAGTACCTGTGGCGTTTCGCCTGCCTGGATGCCTGCGCCGCTGTCGATGATCCGTTCAATCAACCAGCTCGTATCCGGATCAGCAATCCGACGTCTAAGCAGCCCTTTCAGGGTTTGGTGATCGATAGATGGAAAATATTTCACGATATCACCGTGAAAGGCGTAGCGAAATTGGCGCACCCAGGCCTGGGCCTGATCGAGCGCGGCATGGGCGCCCTTGCCGAAGCGGCAGGCGTAGCTATGGTGGATAAAGCGCGGCTCCCAGATCGGTTCGATCACCCGGCACAGCGCATGGTGGACCACGCGATCAGGGAAAGGCGCGGCGCTCACCAGGCGCTTTTTAGGTTCAAAGATCGTGAAGTTATGGTATACGCCCGGCTGGTAAGTTTTGGCTTGAAGTTCTTCCTGCAGGCGGAGCAGGTTGGATTCAAGATCGAACTCAAAGCTGGCGACGGCTTCCCGACCGCGCTTGCCGCGCCGCGCCTGGCGAAAGGCGTGGTAAAGGTTATCAAAGGCAACGATTTGCGGGTAGAGGTTTGTGTAGGTCTTCATTTTCACAAAAATACCCTGTGAGGGGGGCTACGCCCCCCTCACACACCCCCCTCAGAAGCCCAGGATTCAGCAGTCCAGAAGCTCAATTTCCTGGGGGAGCTGCACAACGGAAACCGATGTAGCAGTCGCGAGCGGCTGGATCGTAGTCGTCGCGGTTGGCAACGCGCAGGTAGTTCCAACTGAGGTACCAAATACCGCCGCGCAGCACCTTGTAGCTGCCGCTGCCGGGGCCGGGTGGGTTGCTGTAAGGAGAGCTGCTGTAGTAGCTGCTGCTATACCAGTCATTGACCCACTCCCAGACATTGCCGGCCATGTCCAATGCCCCGTACGGGCTGGCTCCGGCCGGGTAGCTGCCCACCTGGCTGGTGTCGCCCACACAGTAGCTTGAGGTAGCGTTGTTGTAACTATTCGCCAATGTGCAGTTCGGGTTCTGGTCGCCCCATGGGAAGGCGCGCGTATCGCTCGAACCGCGGGCCGCTTTCTCCCACTCGGCTTCGGTCGGCAGGCGTTTGCCGGCCCAGGCGCAGTAGTCGCGCGCATTGTACCACGAGACGTAGATCACCGGGTAGTTGGCGTAGGTCGGGTTGTCGTAGTACGATGAGCGGGTGTAGGAGTAATTATAGGCTGGCGCGGCGCAGGCCCCGGCCGCCACGCACCCGGCATATTGGGCGTTGGTGACTTCGGTCTTGTCGATGGAATAGGCGTCCAGGAAGACAGTGTGCAAGGGCAGCTCGGATGAGGAGCAGGAGTAGCCGCCGTTGTGGGCCGGGTCGCAGCCCATCTGGAAGGTCCCGGCGGGGATGAGGATCATTTCGCCGGGGATCACATTGCCATCGCCGGTGGAAAAATTCCACACCGGGCTGGCTGTCGACAGCCCGTGATCGTCAAACGCGACAACCTTCCAGTAATAGGTTGTATTGGCGCTTAACGTTCCTGGATTAAATGAGGTTCCGCTTTGATGGTTGGCGACTTTGATCGATGGGGAGGTATCCCATGCGTCGAAATAAACGTCGTACGTCACCGCGTCTCCGTCCGGGTCCCCGCCTGTCCAGCTTAATTGCGCGAATAAGCTTTGGTTGACCGCGTTTTGCGGCGGAGATGGGTTATCCGCCGGATAGGGTGGGTTGTTGGATGAGCTGGACAGTGAATATAACAAATACCACACATTAATTCCGATGAATTGTAAATCAACCAGATTTTTATCGATAATCGGAATGGTAATACTGACGCCAACCGTTGCCTCCAAACCGCCACGTAAGGTGAGCCAGGGATTTGCAGCGGGAACGATATCCAGCTTTACTCCCAGTCCTGATTTGACATACGGCCCCAGGACGCCATAAATTCGGATCGAAACCTTTGGCCCCACATATGCTTTGAACGAAACGCCGTTCGTAAAAGACAGCGGCTTAAAGGAAAAATTATTTTCGAACTGGCTGATTACCTGCCATTGACCAGTCAGAAGCTGAGCGCCGGCGATATAGGAAGTGGTATGCGTGACCGATGCCGTGACGCCCGCGTACACGCTCCCGGTTACTCCGGCGATCAGGTCGAGCTCGGGGATCACGACAATAGGGCCGGCAATGATTGCCCCGAGGGTTATCGGTTTCGGGATGAGCGACGTTTCAGCCAGAGGTACGTTCAGGCTGATTTTCGAGCTGACCGTAAACCCGGATTGGACGCTCATCGTGGATGTAAAATAAAAATCCTCCAATGTCCAATTTTCGATTTTGATTCGGAATTCAATCTTGGGACTTACCGAAATAAGACCATCGGCGACAATCTGATCCCCGGTGGTCGCTAAATTATTGTCCTGGTCGTATAACACAGCGCTGTTCATTTCAAATTGGAAATCGCCCGACTGGGTCTGGTCAGGCGTGTTTAACAGCTTCACGCCTGGGATATCCACAATCTCTTGCACATCCTCCGGCGTCAATTGCTGGCTGACATGAACCGAAAGGCTTTCAAAAGCCTCTGTGAGGCTTGCTTGCTCAGTCTCAAGCACCAGGTCGCTGTCTTGCAGCTGCCTGGAAGTCACTTTTCTCAGAAATCCTTCAGGAGCGGCTTCCGTAATACCGCCCATGATGATATCACCCACATCGACCTGAGCTAATTCAGTTGTCTCTGTGTCAAACGTGTAAACCGAACCGTCGCTCGAAATGGAAAGAAGCTGCGAAGTGGTTGGTTCTGTCAATGGGTTGGTAATCGGCGAATAAACGGTTGGAATGGTGGTGGTTTGAAAGTCGTAATTCCCTCCCCCGGTTGAGCTAATCACTGTATACGAGGATGGAGAGAAATCCAGGCTAGCTTGTTCTGCATTTATGACATAACGTCCCGCAGGCAGCGCGTCCAGGCTGTAATATCCATTCACATCAGTCAGTACCGTATAGAAATTCTGACCAGAATCTGGCGGGTTTAGCTCACTTGTAGGGCTGGTATTGCTCGAACTCACGCGTGGCATATATAGCTGGAAATTAAATAAAACCGCCCGAATGGTCACGCCTTCCACACCGCTGCCGCTGCCGTCTGTCACACGGCCGGAGATAACAGAGATAGCCGAAGGCGAGGCAGAACCGACCGCGCCTGGCAGGCCAGACGCCGGAATAAGCAGGCTAATAATAACAAGCAGATTTGCTGTGAGGATGATTTTGGATTTCATGAACTTGGCCTCCCTTCTAGATGAAACAAAACGAGCGTCAGTTATTGTTATGAAGAGTATACCTAAACAAGTGCATCTGTACAAGTGACTTATTTCCCGAATAAGTCATAAACGACCGGCTGTCAGCCGGTCGATCTAGTCAAGCTGACAGCTTGACCAATTGGTGGCAATTAAATCCTCCTTCGAGACGACAAATAACTTCTGGCCCTGAAATTGCATGACATCTCTATTTTCCCAGGCAACCGAAAATTCCAAACCAGGCGTGCTGGTTTGGACATCGATTCTCACCCGATCTTGAAAGAGCCAGGTATTTGACCTTATGGCTTTGAAACGACGCGAATACGTCCTTTAACCGGTTTTAACCATTTTTTGTTCCACAATCTGGGGGTTGACGTCCAAGATCAAATCAGGATAAGAAACCAGAAGTTCGGCTCTCGCTCGTCGCGACAGCGACTGGAACCAACGCGCTTTTTCTTCGGGGGTTTCTTCCTGACGAGTATGGGTAACTTTTTTATTCACCAGACATTCGATAGACGTTGGCAGGTTAGGGGTTTGTTGAGCAGCATGGTTTTGCATAGGGCAAGTTGTCCTCTTACCTGGCAATTGTAAAATCGAGAAGGTGGTTGACAAGCATCGTAAAGAGACTATAATTATAGTCAGCATGAGCCCCCATCACCGCTTCGACGTTTTATATGCGCCTGTTTTCAAACAACATCTGAAATTCATTGAGCCTCAATTTTATTCGCTCATCAAACAGACGATCGAAGAACAGTTATTTTCAGAACCCGACCAGGAGTCTCGCAATCGTAAACCACTCAAGCTAACGGTGGACTTCGAAGCAACCTGGGAAATCCGCTTTGGCCCCCATAACCGGTTCAGGGTGTTTTATGAAATAGATCAGGCGAATAAACGCGTTTTTGTGCTCGCACTTGGAGAGAAAATCGGCAATCGATTATTTATCGGTGGAGAGGAGATTAACCTGTGAAAATTGCACCCGTTGCAGACATTAAAGCGCGTTTTAGCGCTTACCTGAAAGCCAGTCGCGAAGGCCCTGTGATTGTTACCCGGAACGGCAAACCAGTGGCGGTGTTGCTGGCCATGGATGACGAAGATGAATTAGAACGGCTGATCATCGCCTATTCTCCAAAATTCCAACACATTCTAAGGGAGGCGCGCGAAGAGATACAAGGAGGGAAAGGGCTTCCACACACAGAGGTGTGGGGAGAATAAATGAGGACAAGGAGTAAGAAGTCCCCGAAGGGGGACTTTGTGAACTTGTAGCGGCGAATTCATTCGCCCGATCATTCCGATTGGGCGGTTGAAACCGCATCCACAAGAGCACGATCCCTGCACGGGCGTACTTTACCCGGCGAAGCAGTCTTCCGGGAAGCCGGAGATTGCTGCCGCAATGACAGCTCAATTGTCAAGGGATTTTGTTAGCCCTATGCCGGTCGGGTTGGGTCAGGGCGTATCCTCGAACTGCACGTCCACGCTCATCCCCGGACGCAGGCCGGCGGGGATTTCATCCAGGTCGATGGTGGTCTGGTAGACCACGTCGCCGCCCAGGGTGTCGGCCAGGGGGGAAATCTGGCTGAGCGTCCCGGCGACGGTCTGGTTCAAGGCTTCGATGAAGACAGATACCGGCTGGCCCAGCTCGAGCCCAGGCACGTCGCGCTCGCTCAAATCGGTGGTTTGGACGCGCAGGTTCTGCACGTCGGCCAGCACGGCGACCAACTGGCCCGGGGCGACCCATTCCCCTAAATGGACGTTCAACTGGCCGATGACCCCATCGAAAGGCGCTTTCAGCTCCAGGTCGGACAGGGAGGCCTGCGCAGATTGGATGGCCGCTTCGGCGGCGGCGATGCGCCCCTCGGCGGTCTGGATGCGCTTGTCGGCCAGCTCGACTTCTTCGGGGCGGGGGCCCTGCTGCAAGGTATCGTAATCTTTTTGGGCCTGCGCCAGCCGGGCGTTGGCGATATCCAGCTCGGCCAGGGTCTGGCTGCGATAAAACTCGGTCGAGCCGCCGTGCAGGTTATTATAGCGGCGCAGGGCATTGTCATAGGCGCGCTGGGCCTGCGAGAGGCGGTTCAACGAAGCCGCCCGGTAGACGTTATTCTCCTTGGCGTTTTCGAATTGTTTGTAGTCTTTTTGGGCTTTGTCAAGCTGATCCTTGGCCAGGATCAGGGTGGCTTCGGCCTCCTGCAGGTCGGCCTGCGAGGCCCCGCTGCTCAACCCGGCGGCTTTGCGCTGGGCGTCCTTGACCGCCTGGCGCGCATCGTTGAGCGCCTGCAGAGCGTTGGTCTGCGCCTGGGGCAGGTTGCGCTCCAGGTCCTGGCGCGCGCTGCGGGCGTTGAGCAGCTCTTGCTGGGCGGCCAGCAGCTCCAGGTTTGCGGCGGCGATGGCCGCATCCAGCCGCTCCGCGCCGCTTAGCTTCACCAGGGTCTGCCCGGCGGCGACCTGGTCGCCGACGGCGGCGTCCAATGTCTCGACCACCCCGCCTACCGGAGAGGCCAGGCGGGATTCCTGGGCCGGCGCAACCACTCCCGAGGCGGCCAACCCCCGCCCACTCAAACCGCCCGAGGCTTGCCCGGCGACGCTGGTCGGCGCGCTGCTATCCAGCACCACGGTCGGCAGCGCGGCAGGCGTCGATTTGCCCAGCGCGCCGCAGCCGGCCAGCAGAAAACCCAATACGATCAATCCATATCTATACGCAAATGGCGTTGTCTTCATTTTATGCTCCCGGGGTGTAATGCTCGCCCGCTCCGTTCTCGGCCACCAATCCATCGCGCAGGGTCACCACGCGCCGGGCGTATTTGATCACGCGCGGGTCGTGCGTGGCGAAGACAAAGGTAACGCCTGTCTCCTGGTTGAGACGGGTCATGATCTCCATTACCTGTTGGCCGTTGGGCGTATCCAGGTTGGCGGTGGGTTCGTCGGCCAGGATCAGGCTGGGGTTGCCCGCCAGGGCGCGCGCCACGGCGACGCGCTGCTGCTCGCCGCCGCTCAACTGGTCGGGGCGATGGTGGGCGCGGTCGGCCAGGCCGACCGCCTCCAAAAGCTGCGTGACGCGCTCGCGCCGTTCGGCGCTGCCCTTCCCGGTCAGGAGCAGCGGCATCTCGACGTTCTCATAAGCCGTCAGAGTCGGGATGAGGGCAAAGAATTGAAAAATAAAGCCAATCGTATCCCGGCGCACATCGGCGCGCTGGTTGCGGTTGAGACGGCTGACATCCTTGCCGTTGATAAAGATTTGTCCGCTGGTGGGCTGGTCGAGGCAGCCGATCAATTGCAGCAAGGTGGTCTTGCCCGAGCCGGAAGGCCCTACCAGGGCGGTGAATTCTCCCGGCGCGATCGACAGGCTGACGCCGCGCAAGGCCTGCGTCTCGACCTTACCGACGGTAAAAGTGCGGGTTACATTTTCGATCTTTGTGACGTCCATGAGTTTTCTCCAATCTTGTCATCGCCAGCGAACCCGGCGAAGCGATCTTTTTTTATAGCTGCGATCGTGAAAGCCGCTTATTGTCCGCTATGCAGCGCTTCGACGGGTTCCATATGCGCCGCGATCCAGGCCGGGTATAACGAGCCCAGCAAGGTGACCACGAAGGCGGCGACGGTCAGCGTGATGGCATCGGCCACGCTCGGGCGGGCGTAGATGCGATCGGCGAACAGCATGCCGGTGATACCCATGTTGCCGATATAAAAGCCCACTTTGCTGGCATATAATACCCACAGCGCGCCCAGGGCCAGGCCGATCAGGATGCCGCCGATGGCCAGCAGGCTGGATTCGGCAAAGAACATGCCCATGATGCGCCCCCGTTTCATGCCAATGGCGGCCAGGATGCCGATCTCACGCGTGCGCTCAAAGACCGACATGATCAACGTATTGACAATCACCGTCGCCGTAATCGCCAGGACAATCAGATACAACACCACCATGTAAGAATTGGCGTATTGCTCGGTGCTGATCAAGATTTCGTTCATATCTTGCCAGGTGCGCACCCGGTAACTTCCGGTTTGCAGCGCCTGGACGACGGCCCCGGATTGCGCGCTATCCTTTAACAGGATAAAGATCGTGCTGGCGCGATCGTCAGCCCCGGTGATCGCCTGGGCTTTGGCCAGCGGCAAAAAGATGGTCGACTGGTCGATGCCGGGGGTGTGGGTGTTGAAAACCCCGCGCACGATGAAGGCCTGTTGGTCGACGTCGCCGTTGGAGGTATTCACCAGCAAGCTGGCGCTGTCGCCCGCCTTCAGACCCAGCTTATCCGCCAGCGCCTGGCCGATGTACATGCCCTGGCGGTCGTCTGCAGCGGGGAAACTTCCGCTGACCAGGCTGTCACGGAAGGGGGCGTTGGCCTCAGAAGCCGGATCGACGCCGACGATGCGCACACCCGTGGCTTTATTTCCGGTGGTCACGATGCCGCTGGCGAGCAGGCGCGGCGTGGCGACCTCCACCGGGGCGAGAGCGGCGATCTGGTTGGCCAGCGCGGTGGGATTTTCGATCAGGTCTTCCCAGGCCAGGCTGGTTTTATTTTCATCATACGAGCCCGCCTGCACCTGCAGGTGCCCGCTCTGCAGGCGGATCGTGGCGTCGATGGCATCCTTCATCTCTCCCTCGACGACCGCGGCCATCAGTAAGAGCAGGGAAAGCCCCATGCCCAGCCCCAGGGCGGAGAAGAAAGAGCGCCGGCGATTGCGCATCAGGTCACGGTAAGCCATTTTAATGAGTTGAATCATGGTCGGCCTCACACAAAATGCAACGCGGCCGCCGGTTCCTGGCGCGCGGCGGTGCGCGCCGGGTAATAGGCAGCCAGCACAGAGACGATCAGGGTCGTTAAAATACGCATGGGCAGCTTCTCCACGCCCAGGGTCGGGTAGACGCGCCCGCTGATCAGGGCCGTATACGAGGTCATGTTGGAATAGGCGCTGAAATCCATGCCGACTTTACCTAAGATGAACATCACCAGCAGTCCCAAGACGACCCCGAAAACGACGCCGGCCAGCCCCATGAAGGCGCCTTCGAGCAAGAAGAGCAGCGAAATCTGGTGGGATTTCAGTCCCAAGGCGCCCAAGACGCCGATCTCACGCGTGCGCTCGAAGACGGCCATCATCAGCAGGTTGAGGATGCCGATGCCGGCGATCACCAAAATCACCACGCTGAAGACGTTCATCACCCCGCCTTTGGCGGCGAGGGCAGCCTGCATCTCTGGGAAGCTGGTTTGCCAGGAGACGATCTCGATCCCCGGCAGAGAGGCCAGCTTGCTGATCACAGCCGGTTCCTGGCCGAGCTCCTGCAGCGAAAGCATGATTTCGGTCGACTGGCCGGTCAAATTGTACAGGTCTTGCGCTTCGGCCAGCGACAGGTAGACCGTGCGTCGCTCGACATCGGGCAGGCCCACGTCATAGATACCGACCACGGTCATGCTGCGATTGCGCATCTGGTCATGCGTGGCGCGCCCGGTCAGCGTGAAGCGGTCGCCCACCCCCACCCCCATCGCATCCGCCAGGCCCTTGCCGATCAGGGCCTGATCCTGGTCGGCGGATTCCAGGAAGCGTCCGGCGCTGATGTTCTGCGCCACCAGGCTGACCGGCAGCTCTTCCTTTGGCTCGACGCCGATGATATTGACCGGAAAAGCGCCCTCCCGGTTGCTGGCCAGCCCATTAGTTTGAATGCGGCGCGAAGCCGCCACGACCTGCGGCTGGGCCAATGCCGCCGCCAGCACCGTCTTGTCGTCGGCCAGGGGTAGGATGGGGGTCTGGTCGGCCTGGCTGTTGTAGCCGCTGGCGTGAATCTGGATATTGCCGCCCAGGATCTTGATCGCATTGGCGTAGATATCCCCTTCGAAACCGGCGACCAGGCCGTCGTACCACATCATCAGGGTCATGGTGAGACCAATGGCCAGGACGACGAGAATGGTGCGGCGGCGATGCCGCCAGAAACTCCGCCATGCCAGGCGTAGAAATAGTTTCATGGGACGAACTCCTTTCTCGGTTGGACAGCATCCACCCATTCGATCAAGACTTCGGGTTCAATAAAGCATAACGAACCCGACGAAACGCCCAACACGCGCTCGAGGGCATCGGTATAGGCGGCGAGGGCGTCCTGTAGGCGCTGGATCATGGCCGCGCGCGGCGCATCCGAGAGCAGCACCTGGCCGGTGATTTCTCCCAGGCTGAACATCATCGAGAGCGCCACCTCGCCCACTTGCGTGGAATGGCTGGCGGAAAAAACGCCTTCACGAATGCCCTGGTGGATCACGCCGGTGATCAAGGGACCGATCCGCTGCAGGCCGGCGGCGTTGACCTTTTGGCGCACGATGGCGTTATTGTCGGTGTACCAGACGCGCAGCAAGGGGACGAGAAAATCCTTCTGCTCTATCTTCCAGCGCCCGGCGGAGACGAAGTAGCGCTCGAGCTTCTCCAGGCCCGACAGGGTCGGGTCGTCCAGGATCGGCTGCAGGAGCAGCGAGGCTTCGTCGATCATGCGTTCGATCAGCGCTTCGAGCAGGGCGCCCTTGGAGTCGAAGTAGTGATAAAAGGCGCCCTTGGAAATCCCAAGCTCGAGCAGGATATCCTGGATGGTCATCTGCTCGTAGCCCTTGGTATAGACCAGGCGCAGGGCGGCGTCGAGGATTTCGTTTCGCCGCAGCGTGTAATCTTTTTCTACGATAATTCGGGGCATCATCACTCGCTTTATTAAACCGACCGTCGGTCTAATAAAGACAGTATACTCCTCCTGGCTGTGGGTGTCAATGGGTACAGGAGTAGCCCGGCGGGTTAAACCCGCCCAAGACGGATTAACCCCGCGGACGATTTCTGCGTTTCGGGCGGGTTAATTGCCCCTTTTACCCTTGGCAGAATGAAATATTTGTTCTATATTAGAGTGCGTCGGGCACGGCAAGTTTCCTGTGAGAATGCCCCGGAGGCCCCCCCGTAAGCACAGCCTCTCGCCTGCGAGAGCCAGGATTTGCCGAAGGACTGCAGTCGAAAAAGCCGTGCCCACGTCCAATTCTTGGCTTTGTTTTGCATGGAGGAGAAATGTCCGTCGAAACGCTATCCGCAAGCGCAGGAATCCTGCTTTCCGTGTTGTTTTCGTATTGCCCGGGGTTATCGACCTGGTATAACGGCCAGGATGGGACGCGCAAGCGCCTGGTGATGCTGGGCTCGCTGGCGGCGGTCGCCCTGGGCGCGCTGGGCCTGTCTTGCCTGGGGGTGCAGCAGGCCTGGCAGACGCCGCTGCCGGCATGCAGCCTGTTCGGCCTGCAGGCGGCCGGCGAGGCTTTCGTCCTGGCGCTGGTCGCCAACCAGGCAGCCTACCTGATCAGCCCAAAATGAGCAAAGCCAAAAACAGCGGGTTCTACAACCGCCAGTTCAGCCAGGGAGAAGTCCAGGACGCCCTGTCGGCCGGCGAGGCGGGTCTATGGGACGAGATCATCATGCTGCGCGTGGCGATGCGGCGCACGATCGAGATGGCCAACGAGGTCGAGACTCTGCAGGAGATGACCCAGACGCTCAAAGCGCTGGCCATTGCCGCCGGGCGCCTGGCCGAGCTGATGCGCGTGCAGAGCAAGGCCGCTGGCGAGGAGCCATCCCTGCTGGCAGCCGCCCTTTCGCAGGCTTTGGCGGAAGTGCGCGCAGAGATGGGGATCCAAGGCCCATGAAAGCCCTCGCCCCCGCCTGCCCGGTCAAGGTTGACGTCGAAGAAATCCTCGCCCACGAGCTGGGGATGCTGTTTGCCATGCGACGCCTGCGGCGCAGTTTGAAGCGCTGCAAAGGCTGCCCGAGCGCCAGGGATTGCCCGGTGTACCAGAATTTCAACGCCCAGATCGACCAGGCGCTGCAAGAGGTGAACGAGGAGTTCAGCCTGATCGGCGCAGAAACGCGGGGCAATCATGGCTGAGTTCCTGCAGCGCGCCCTGTCCAGTTGGCGCCGGGCGGGGGGACGCCTGCTGCCGCCCGATCGCACTGCGCCGGATAAAAACGAGCGCCTGGCGGCAGTCGCCGCCCGGGTGGACGACGCGCCGGGTTGGGGCAACCTGACCGGCCGCCCGCACGAATACGACCCGGCCAGTGTGCAGGAGCTCTACGCCAACAGCCTGGAGGCCTGGCGCAAGAACCCAATCGCCTGGCGCATCATCGCCATCACCACCGATTACGTGGTCGGCAGCTCGCTTTCGATCACCAGCCCGCAGCGCAGGCTGAACAAATTCATCGCCGAGTTCTGGAACCACCCCAAGAACCGCCTCGACCTGCGCCTGGAGATGATGTGCGATGAGCTGGCGCGATCCGGCGACCTGTTCGTGCTGCTCTTTCGCAACCCAGAAGACGGGATGAGCTACATCCGCTTTATCACCAAGGACCGCATCCTGCGCATCGAAACCGCCCCCAACGACTGGGAGACCGAGCTGACCTATTTCGAGAGCGCGCCGCTGGTGGAGGGCGACGCAGGCTGGCCGGGGAGCGAGCCGCGCGCCTGGGTTTCCCCGGCGCATCCGGCGGCCGGCGACTCGCCGGCGGTGATGCTGCATTACACAGTCAACCGGCCCTTGGGGGCGCTGCTGGGCGAGAGCGACCTGACCACCATGCTACCCTGGCTGCAGCGCTACAGCCGCATGCTGGAAGACCGGGTGCGGCTGCATTGGGCGATGCGGGCCTTCTTGTGGATGGTGACGGTGCCGCCGCATAAGATCCGCGAGAAGCAAGAGCAGTATCGCCAGCCGCCCGAATCGGGTTCGATCATCATTAAGGACGACACCGAGAACTGGCAGGCGGTCACCCCGCAGTTGCACGGCGCCGACGTGCAGCACGACCTGCGCGCGGTGCGCGGCATGATCGACGCCGGCAGCGGTTACCCGCCGCACTGGCGCGGCGAAGCCGCCGACGCCAACCTGGCCACCGCCACGGCGATGCAGACCCCCACCGAGCGCCACCTGCTGCGGCGCCAGCAATATTTTGCTTTTATGCTGATGGATATCCTGTACCAGGCCTACCAGCGCGCCAGCGAAATCGGCCGCGCCCGCCCGCTCGGCGCACAGGACTACGCCAGGCTGTTCACGGTGGCCGCTTCGGACGTCTCCCGCACGGACAATGAGGCGCTGGCCAGGAGCGCAAAGGACCTGGCGCAGGGCCTGCAGGCCGTGCAGGGACAAGTTTTAGCGCAGGGGACGGCCTGGCGCAAACTGGCCCTGAAATTATTCATGAAATTCGCCGGCGAGCCGATCGCCGAAGAGACCCTGGACGAGATCCTGGGCGGAGAGTCGCGCCCACCCGCCCAACCCGACAACGCCAGCCATGGCGACACAGCGCGCCCACCGGCGCAAGGAGGATGATTTGACTGCCTTATCCGGACAAAAAACTGTCGCCGCCGCCGGCGTAGCCGTGCAACTGGGCGCGCAAGACGTCGCCGCTCCGCTGATGGTCAAGGCCCTCGACACCAACACCGGAGTCGTCGCCATCGGCAACGATGGCGCAGGCGGCGTCACCGTTTCCAACGGCCTGCGCCTGTCAGCCGGCGACGTGATCATATTCGAATACGTCGCCAACATGACCAACCTCTGGCTGGACTCAGCCGTCAACGGAGAAGGCGTTAGCTGGATTATCTTGGATGCTTGAAAAAACCTGCGGTTTTTTCAAGCATCTAAAAGGTCTAATCGGATGATTTCGCATCGTTTTCCTTACCTGATCGGCAATCCCGCCCTGTATGCGGGCGCGGGCGCTCCGCCAACCCTCCTGGATAATTTCGACGGCGCCAGCGCTCTCACCGCCCATACGCCAGACATTTGCCCGGCGGGCTCCTCCTGGTCCATCGCCAGCGGCGGCTTCGGCGACCTGGCCGGCGGCTTCCTCCCCTTCCTGGCAGGCTCCGGCGGCACTGGCGTGATCAACGTCGGACTGGATTCTTACATCCTACGTTGCCGCTTCAAGTACGTCCCAGGCCATCTTTACCTCGGCCTGGTCATCCGCAGCAACGCCAGCGCCTCAGATAAGTACACCTTCGGCGTAAGCTTCATTGACGGTACATCGGTAGGTTGGAACCTCCCCAATTCAAACATCCTCTCCGCAGCCCAATCCGACGCCCAATTCCGGCCCTACACCCTGGTGAACGGCAATTACTATACCTTCACCCTCTTGCTCTCCGGTGCAATCACCCGCGCTTACGACGAGAGCGGCGCCCTGCTCCTGGCCAGCAGTCTTACACTTAAGACCGGCCAGACCTACCTTGGGCCATACACGGCCTACCCGTCCGGCTCTTGGGATTTTATCGAAGTCCGCCCGGTCACCCGCCCGTGTAAGATCTTCAGCATCATGGGCGATTCCATCAGCAATGACGCCATCGAATGGCCGGGTTATGTCGCCGCCAATTACAACAACGGGTATTGCTACTTCCACAACCACGCCGTTTCCGCCAGTTCGATCATGGGCCAAATGGACACCCAGACCAACGAATCCGAGCTAGACACGGATTCAGATTTCACCATCATCGCACTGGGTACCAACGACACAGACAACGCCGCCATCACCGCCGAATACCAGGAGAACCTGCAAGAGTTATATGGGACCCTACACAAACCCATTTACGCCATGAACATCTTGCCCCGTACCGGGGGAAATCGTGACGTCAACAATCCACGCATCGCCGCTGCCGTCGCCGCCGCCCAGGCGGCCGGCGTGAACGTCACCCTGTGGAACACCGACGGTTGGATCGACCCCGCTGCCGATACCAGCGACGGCTTGCACCCCAACGCTGCCGGCCAGGTCAAGATCGGCCAGCAAATCCTCTCCCGCCTCTAACCGGTCCCTTGCCCACCCGTCCTGTCGCTCCAACTCACCCCACCCAGCCATGTACGCTCGAAGAACTGGTCGCCCTGATCAAACAAGCGCTGCAAGACGTGGCCTACTTCGCGGCCGCCGCATACGGGCTGCGCTTGCGCTCCTATCAGCTTGGGGTCGCCAGGGCTGTCTGCGATTCGGTGGTGAACAAAAAAGGGCTGACCTTTGTGGTGATTTTCCCGCGGCAGAGCGGCAAGAACGAGCTGCAGGCGCTGATCGAGAGTTACCTGCTGATCATCTACCGGGACTGGGAGGCCGAGATCGTCAAGGTCTCGCCGACCTGGAAGCCGCAGAGCTTGAACGCCATGCGCCGGCTGGAGCGGGTGCTGAACAAGAACAGGATCCTCGACCGCGCCTGGAGCAAAGAATCTGGCTATATCTACCGTCTCTCGGCGGCGCGCATCTTTTTCCTGTCCGCCTCGCCGACCACCAACGTGGTGGGCGCCACGGCCTCGACCCTGCTGGAGTGCGACGAGGCCCAGGATATCTTGATCAGCAAATGGGACAAGGATATTAACCCGATGGCCGCCAGCACGAACGCCACGCGTGTCTTTTGGGGCACCTCCTGGACCAGCCAGACCCTGCTGGCGCGCGAGATGCGCGCCGCGCTGGCGGCGGAAAATGAAGACGGTGTGCGGCGCGTCTTTCGCGTCACCGCCGACCAGGTCTCCGCCGAAGTCCCCTCCTACCGGACCTTTGTGAAGCACGAAATCGCCCGCCTGGGCGCCAACCATCCGATGGTGCGCACGCAGTACGGCTGCGAGGAGATCGACGCCGAAGCGGGCATGTTCCCGAGCGAGCGGCGCAGCCTGATGCAGGGCAGCCACCCCCCGCTGGCCGGCCCCGTACCCGGCGAAATCTACGCCTTTCTGCTCGACCTGGCCGGCGAGGACGAAGCCGTCGCGGATGTTGGACAAACGGTTGGTTTGTCGAACCCAGGCCGCGACGCCACCGCCCTGACCATCGTGCGCATCGACCTGAGCCTGCTGGATACGCTGCGCGCCCCGCGCTACCAGGTGGTCAACCGGCGGCTGTGGACGGGGGTCAAGCACTCCACGCTCTTCGGGCAGTTGCTGGCCCTGGTGGAGGCCTGGAACCCGGCCCGGCTGGTGTGCGACAGCACCGGGGTAGGGGCGGGCCTGGTCAGCTTCCTTACGAAAGCGCTTGGCGAAAACCGGGTGATCGGCTTCAGCTTCAACAGCGCCAGTAAAAGCAAGCTGGGCTGGGATTTCCTGGCGGTGATCGAATCGGGACGCTTTCAATGCCACGCCGGGCCGGCAAAGGGCGACGCAGAATGCGCCGCGGGATACGAGGCGCAGGCGGCGGGCCAGCCAGCCATGGCGATGCAGGAAATCTTCTGGCGCGAAGTCGAGCTGTGCGAGATGAACGCGCTGCCCGGCCCGGCGCGCACCCTGCAGTGGGGCGTGCCGGATGGCCGCCGCGAGGCGGGGAGCGGCGTGCAGGTGCACGACGACCTGCTGATCAGCGCGGCGTTGTGCAGCCAACTGGACGGGCTGACCTGGGGACGGACCGATTCGGCGGTGGTGCAGGCGGCCGACCCGTTGGGCGAAGCGAAGCCGTCATTTTGATGCGTAGAGAAGGAGGTTTTATGCAAGCAGAGAACAACCCACCCGGCGCCCCCCGCCGTTACCGGGCCAGGTTCGTGCGCGCCGGGCGCATCCAGGCGGCCGGCGGAGAGGCGGGCGGCGTGGAAGTCACCCCGCAGGCGCTGGCCGGGGCGGTGCAGGCCGGCCTGTTCGAAAAACGGGCCGTGTTCCTGGACCACGCCCGCCTGTGGGAGAACGCCAGCCTGGAGAAGATCGTCGGCGTGGCCGGCCAGGCAGCCTTCGACGGCTCGGCGGTGAGCGGCGAGATCGAGATGTACGACACGCCCCTGGCGCGGGCGGTCAGCGGCTTGCTGGACGAGCTGCTGGAACAAGGCCCAAACGCCCCGGACGTCGGCCTGAGCCTGGTCTTCTACCCGATTTGGGGCGCTGCGTACGAGGGGGGCGGGCAGATCACCGGCATCCGCCACATCGAGAGCATCGACCTGGTCTTTCAACCGGCGGCAGACGGGCGCATCCTGGCGGCGCTGTCTGCCGGGTCACAACCCGGCGCAGCCGGCGCGGCGAGCGGCGAAACCCGCAACCCGCGGCGCGCCTTCGACCGGCTGGCGGCCAGCGAAGCGCTGGCATTATCGCCAGCCATCCAGGCAGCGAATTTATCCATATCTTCCAAACCTCAAAAGGAGACCCCCATGCCCGAAATACCCGTAACTGCACCAGAAACACAAGCAACACCCGAGCCACAACCCACCCCCGATTGGTTGACCGCCATCTCCACCGCAGGAGCGCAAGCCATGATCGCAGCTTCCGGCCTGCCAGCCGTCAGCCGCCAGCGCCTGCTCAGCGCGCAGTACCAGGACCCCATCGAAGTCCAGGATGCCATTGACATGGAGCGCGCATACCTGGCCGCCCTGGCACAAGACCAGGTTGTCCAGCTTTCCGGCCAGCCCCCACGCTCCCCACAGATCACCGGGGTGCGCACAGACTTGGACCGCATCAGCATGGCATTGGACGCCTTGATCGCCGGCGTGCGCACCCCTGACGGGGTGCAGCCGCTCACCGGTATCCGTGAAGCCTATCATCTCTTGTCTGGCGACTTTGAGATGAGCGGTCTCTTCCACCCAGACCGCGTCCAGTTCGCCAATGTCAACTCTTCCACCATGGCCGCCCTGGTCGCCAATGCGCTAAACAAGCGCTTGATCAACGAGTTCCAGCAGTACCCACAATGGTGGGCGCCCTTCGCATCCATTGAGGACTTCACCAACCTGCAGGACGTTCGCTGGATTACCCTGGGCGGGGTAGGGGAGTTGCCCACCGTCGCCGAAGGCGCAGCCTACACTGAGTTAACTTGGGACGACAAGACCGAGACGGCCAGCTTCGTTAAGAAGGGCGGTTACCTGGGCATCACCCTCGAAGCCATCGACAAGGATGACATTGGTCGTATCCGCGCCGCTCCCAGGGCTCTGGCGCAAGCAGCCTGGTTAACGTTATCCAAAGCGGTTTCCTACATCTTCACCCAGGAGTCCGGTACCGGCCCGCTGGTATCCGACAGCACCCGCCTGTTTACCTCCGGCCACGGCAACCTTGGCAGCAGCGCGCTGACCGCCACCACCTACCAGGCCGCCCGTCTGGCCATGCGCAAGCAGACCGAACTGAACAGCGGCGAGCGCCTGGGGGCGCTCACCGCTCCCAAGTTCCTGCTGGTCCCGCCAGACCTGGAGATCACCGCTCTACAAATCCTGGCCAGCGAGCACGACTACCTTTACACGCTCAGCAATGGGCAGGCCGCCCCGGTCAATGCCTTGACCGAAGGCGATACCCTGAACGCACGGATGAACTTTGCGCGCAATCGGGTGATTGTCGTAGATCTGTGGACAGACACCAATGACTGGGCTTGCGTGGCAGACCCCATGCTGTACCCGTCCATCGGCCTGGGTTTCCGCTATGGCCGCACCCCGGAAATCTTCTCCGTCGCTTCGCCCACCGCCGGCCTGATGTTCACCAATGACACCATGCCCATCAAAGCCCGTTTCTTCTTTGCGGTGGGACCGACGGATTGGAAGGGATTGTACAAAGCAAATGTAACTTAGGTCCCACCGCACGCAGTCGGCCCCACCGATTGGAAGGGCCTCTACAAAGCCAACGTCTAGTAGCTCTTTTTATACCCAAAAACCACTTCGTGGTTATTGGGTATAAAAAAAAAGGAAAAACTCATGCAACCTATTTTCGCTCATTCCATCTTCCTCGGCCCAACCCTGGCCGCCAACCATACCGTTGTCTTCACCATGCCCTTCGCCGCCACCCTGGTCGCCGTGTCCCATGTCAACTCATCCACCAACCAGGGCAAGATCGACATTGGGACAACTTCCGATGATGATGCTTACCTGGATGATCAAACCGTCGGCGAGTTGGATGTCCCGGTTCTCGAGAACACCATGGCCGACTTCGTTGGCAGCCAGTTCCCGCATATCCCTGCCGGAACCGTCGTCAAGGTCACCATCACCGACCACGCCAGCCACATGGCCAACGTCTCCGTCGTCTTGTACTTCTCCGAAGGCTGACGCCAAGGCTGACGTTCTGTACATTCCTATTTATGATCAAAAAACACGCAGTGTTTTTTGATCATAAATAGGGACAAATCCGTACGAGTTCAGAAAGGGAAAAAAGTATGCCTACCCGCATCCATTTCAACGAAGCAAAGCTATTGGAAAGTTACGAACAAATGATGGACAAAGTCTACCTCCAATACTTCACTCATCCCAGCGAAATCCCGCACTTCGACCTGTCGGAATCCGAAATCGCAGAAATCGCCGAGCATACCGCCATGGCCAACGCCGCGGGCAGGCATGGCCATGGTAAGAAAGTCATCTTCCAGCGCGACGACAACTGGCACAACGGCATGCCAAGAAAGCAGCGATGATCGCACTCATCGGAGTCGCACTGCTGGCCTTCGGCTGGATACCGATCGGTCTAGGGATCGCATTCATTCAGTTGATTTACAAGAGCATCTATCTCAAATTCCACGACCCTGTTAGCGCGCCGAACATCGTCACCGGCACGCTTCGGAGCGGCGCAACCGTGCCGGTCATCAAGCTCTCGTCCGGCCGCCGGGCGGCATTGCTGCCCGGCGCAGGCTGGAAGGCCTTGGAACCGCCAGAGTAAAGCATCATGGGAACAAGAATACTCTCCGGCTCATCCTTACTCGGCCAGCAGACCCTGGTAGTAGACTCCCAGGGCAACGGGGACTATACCTTGATCCAGGAAGCCCTCAACGCCGCTGCCGTCTACGCCACGTACAACAGCCGCTGGTCCGTGCGCGTCGCCCCTGGGTTGTACACTGAGCAGCTTACCTTGAAGGATTATGTTGACCTGTCAGGGTTGGCCCCAGGCCGGGCAACCAGGTTGTACCGCTCTTCCGGCGCACTGATCGCCGCTCCAGCTTCGTGCGTCGTTTCCAACCTGTGGTTGGAAACCGTTAACTCCCCCATCGTCAGCCTGGGCGCAGCTTTCACCGGTAAGCTCGAACTGGATAACATCCTCATCGATCAAACCGCCCTGGACATCTCGCCCATCCAGGTCTCGGGCGGGCAGTTGCGAATTAACCGTTCCACCATTGCTTCAGGCGGTTACTTTGACCTGTCCGGGGGTTCCACCCAGGCGCATCACTCCGTGATCCGCAACCAGGCGGCAGCCGACGGCGGCCAGAACATGGTCATGTACATCCAGCACGGATCATTGTTATTGACACACTGCCTGTTGGAGAACGTCAGCCCTGCCGGCTATTGTGTGATGATTGACAATACCGTAAGCAGCCTTAAGGCCTATCACACCACCTTCCGCAAATCAACCGCCGCCTACGCCATCGAGGTATCGGGCGCAGCGCGCAGCATGGTTTTGGCGTCCTGCTGCGGCAACGGCCCGCTGCACGCCAGCCTCACCGGCTACCATGATTACATCTATGACAGCACGATCTAAGCCATGAAATCCCATAACCAGGTTTACCCTGCTTCGGCTTCCACCCAGGTCATACGCGACACCGGCCGCGGCCACATCGACCGCATCACCATCAACCATCAAGCCAGCACGCCCCAGACGGTCAGCTTTTACGACCGGGATGGCGTGCTGCTGGCGCAATACCTGGTGCATCC
>JAYRNN010000080.1:0-3232 GCA_041912175.1 Anaerolineales bacterium
AACCGGCGCGCCCTCGCCGGCGGCGATATCGATCGCCAGGTGTCCATCCCAATAATCGTTGCCGGATAGAAGATGATTGCCGGCCGGCCAAATAAAAGCGCCTGACCCATTCGCCCCGCTATATCCACCCTCACAAGCGCCCGCGCCATATACAGATTGTGAAACGCCTGCCCGGCCGCGCGGAATAGTGGGGATAATCCACTGGCGAAATTCTCGCTTTCCTCCCGGCGCCAAAACCAACGTGCCAGCCTGGATCGTATTTTTCGTTAAATCGACCTGATTCCCTGGCCAATTTTGAATATCCTCGGCGCTGATCTTGAACGTGCTGGCCACGCTTTCTAGCGTGTCGCCTTCTTTCCAGGTATATAAAACACCGTCAACCGGTGGAATGTTAAGTTTCATGCCCAATGCAATCAAGTCTGGATTGTCATTGAGTTGGTCGTAATTCGCCCATAAAACAGACTCTGGTTTCAAATTAAACTGGGCGGCAATCTCAAATACCGAATCGCCTTTTACCACCGTGTATTCACGAATAGCTTCATTTGGGCGGTCAGGAATGATCGTCCGCAGATCAGAGCGCCGATTGATCACAGATAACAGTTCTGCTTGCGGCAATGAAGGACCGTCAGCCGCCAATTGGCCAGTTTTTACCGTCGAATCGTTTTGAGAAGTGTTGTTTTTTTGCGCGAGGGGGGTAGAGCCGGCCATCTCACCCTGGCTGGCGTTCTGGTATATTCCAGAACGCATTGTTTCTTCTGAAGATCGATCTCTCAAAACACGCCAGCCGATCACGATCGCCAAAACCACCATACCTGCCGCCGCTGCCCATGCGATGAGCGGGAGCCATTTTTCCCGCACGCCGGGCGAATCAGACGGATCGTGCAGAGCGGTTGGTATGCGGCTCTGCCCGGCCTCTTGATTGTTTTTCACGGATCAGCCCTCGTTCAACCGCTCCAGAAACTCTGCATTATTGGCCGTCTTACGCAGGCGCTCCAGGATTTGTTCGGTGACATTGGAGGCGTCCATCCCACCTCCAGCGGGCGGCGGTTGGGTCATCAGATCGTACATTCGGCGCATCAGCCAGACGCGTGGTGTGAGATCTGGCCCAAGCAAAATTTCTTCGCGCCGGGTAGAGGAGCGTTCGATGTCAATGGCAGGGAAAATACGCCGTTCTTGCAGGCGGCGCGCCAGGTGCAACTCCATATTTCCTGTGCCCTTGAACTCCTCATACACTACATCATCCATACGAGAGCCTGTATCGACCAGGCTGGTTGCGATGATGGTCAAGGAGCCGCCTTCCTCGATCTTGCGCGCCGCGCCAAAGAAACGTTTGGGTGGGTACAGTGCGGAGGGGTCGATTCCGCCGGACAGGGTCCGACCAGAGGGCGTCACAACCAGGTTATATGCGCGTGCCAGGCGTGTAATCGAGTCCATCAAGATCACTACATCACGTTTGATTTCAACCAGACGCTTGGCGCGTTCCAAGGCCATCTCAGCGACGCGTACATGGGATGTCACAGGCTCATCGAAGGTAGATGAAATCACTTCTGCGTCAACCGAACGATCCATGTCGGTCACTTCTTCAGGGCGCTCGCCGATCAGAGCCACCATTAAGTGCACCTCTGGATATTTGGTGGAAATCGCATTGGCGATATCTTTCAGGATCGTCGTTTTGCCTGCTTTTGGGGGTGAGACGATCAAGCCGCGTTGGCCGCGTCCAATCGGTGCAATCAAGTTAATCAGGCGCGTCGAAAGCGTGAAACGATCAATCTCAAGGTCGAAGCGTTGTTGGGGAAAGATCGGGGTAAGCGATTCGAATGTCGGACGGTATTTCACATCATCGGGGTCAATCCCATTGATCGAGTCCACCCGCAGCAATCCATAATGGCGTTCAGACTCGCGTGGTGGGCGCACCTGGCCAAATACCAGGTCCCCGGTACGCAGGTTGTAGCGACGGATCTGGGATTGGGAGACATATACATCGTATGGGCCGGGCTGATAATCGCTCGAGCGTAGGAAACCGATGCCCTCGCTCATTATTTCCAGAATACCACCGCGCATCTCTAGGCCTTGCTTACCCGCTTCTGCCTCCTGGATGCGTAGGATCAGATCTTCCTTTTTTAGTTGGTTGGCGTTTTGAACATCCAACTCGCGCGCCATCTGGCGCAATTGCGTGAGCGGGGCATTTTCCAGTTCGAGTACTTTCATATCTATTCAAATTTCCAATCGTGATGGTAGGGTACGTGTGTCCAATTTCCACTGTGGCGAGTCTTCAAGTCAGAATCCCACCACATGAATTGTGTAGTAAAAGGGCATTTTGCAAACAGCTAGACAAGCTGAAGAGAAAATCGATAACAATTAACCTAATCTGGGGGAAAAAGAGACAATGACTAACGCTGATTATAGCATGTAAAACACGGGCATGCAAGGAAAATCGTCGAAAAGGTATAATAAACCCAATGCCCATACTTATCATTCAAATGCTGCTCACCTGTCTGCTCGGTTGGGCAGTCGGGATTTTAATAAATCTGCTGGCCGATGTACTTCCCACGCAACGCCGCTTGGCCGCTCCGATCTGCCGGCAATGTGAGCAGGAATTGCCCCTCGCCAGTTATCTGCCCTGGCCGCGTCCTTGCCCGCACTGCGAGCGTCTGCCCAGGCCTCGCAACTGGTTGGTACAGATCCTGGCCTGCCTGTCTACTACCTGGATTTGGTTCCAGCCTGTACAAGGGTTAGGCTTCATGCTAAGTCTGCTGATCCTGGCCTATTTTGGCCTGGTGATGGTAATCGACGTCGAACACCGCCTGGTCCTGCGCGTCACCAGCCTGGCCGGGCTGGCGCTAGGTCTGGCCGCTGGCTGGATGCGCCTGGGCCTGGCGAGTTGCTTGCTAGGTGGGCTGGCTGCATTTCTCATCCTGCTGGCGATCTACTTTCTCGGAAGGTTGTTTGGGACCGTCTTAGGTAAACTGCATGGCCGCGCCACTCACGAAACACCCTTTGGTTTTGGCGACGTGATGCTGGGAATGGTGATCGGCCTGATCGTAGGCTGGCCAGGTATCTTGCACAGCCTGCTGGTCGCCATCTTGCTCACCGGCGCTTTCATCCTGGTTTATCTGCCGGCCATGCTGGCGTTGCGTCGCTATCCCCGGGGTAGCGCTATTACATACGCGCCGGTCTTTATCCAGGGCGCGCTGTGGGTCAATTTCTCCAATTGATATTTAAACGAGTGGTC
>JAYRNN010000081.1:0-45576 GCA_041912175.1 Anaerolineales bacterium
AGGCACGGGCGATTTACGCATCGATGATGTGCTACGCTTCTTGCCACAGGTCATGGTAAACGTTTTATAGACACCTGGCTTACTTTACAATTGGATAACTTTTTTTGGGAATAGACCAAAAAAACCTCCACCGGTCAAGGTGGAGGTTTTTTGATTTATGGAGAGATTATGGTCGGTTAACCGTGATAGCTGTTCCGTTGCTATCCCCATCTGGATCGTGGTTAGCCGCTGAGCTATATGTAAAGCCTGTCTTGGTGAGGCTGCTGATGGTGAAGGTCACACTGGCGACGGTTCGGCGAGCAAGCCCGGTCTTCGAGACGCTACATTTACCGGCGCTGTCAGTCGAGCAAGACGAACTTCCACTACTGCCATTGCTCCAGTTCCCGGTTACAGTGACGCCTGATACTGGTTGGTGGTTGGCGTCATGCACGAAGATCGTTACCGTAGCATTCCAGCGGTTGCTGGCGGAGTTCGCCGCTGATCCATCCAGGTCACCCACGTGCAACACACTTGATTGTTGCGTATTCGATACGGTTACAGTGTTCGTATCGGCGCCTGTCTGGCCGATCGTATCGGTGGCGACCGCTTTAACAGCGTGTGATCCGTCGGCGACAGTCGTGGTGTTCCATGAGACTGAATAAGGGGCAGTAGTATCGACGCCCAAGCTGACGGAATCAACGAAGAATTCGACCTGCGTCACGCCCTGGGTATCGCTGGCGTCGGCAGTCACATTGACAGTCCCGCTAACGGTTGACCCATCTGCCGGATTCGTGATGGTGACCGTGGGCGGGTTATCAACCGGAGCCCCGCAGGATGTCAAACGGAATGAACCGAAACGTGTGCGCCAATTCGCGTTGCCGGAGGTTGTATCTGTATAATATTCCTGGGTATACCAGAAGGTGCAATCATCAGTGGGGTCAACTGACAGGGACGAGTAATCACCCCACCGGCCTGAGCTATGGCCCTGGAAACCCGAACCGCTGACCAGGGTACCTTCACCCAGGGTCATCTGGCCGAGCGGATCACTGGCCACGCGCCCAGTAAAACGGATTGAAGGATACACGCTGGTGCTGGAGATGGAATAACCCAGGCCAATTTCGCCTAATCCATTCATAGCCGCTGAACCCATCCAGCGATGGTTGCTATCTGGGGCGAAAGTACCTTGCTGGTAGACCGACCAGCCAGAGCCAGAATTGCGTAGCTCGTACCAACGTACACCGGCATGATCGGTATTATCTACATCTACGGTATGGTTTACAACTAAGGTCTGGTAGGAACCGAAGTTCCGATATTGAAGCCGATACATCAAGCGATCAGCGATAGCATCAACTTTTGTACCACCGGGCTGCGGGATGCAATTACGTGAACCTGCGCACATTTCGGTATCGAAGGACGCGACTGATAACGCGCCAATCTTGGTAAAGGTTGAATTGCTGGTGGTGGTCCAATCCGTGTGGAATTTCCACAATTGGATTTGGTCTGATGAGTAACCCCAGGCATCGTCATCGATTTCTGCAAATACATTGTCTGTGCCAGATGCCGGTGCAGGGCCATTTAAATGCGAGGGTTGCATACCGCCAAGGTTCGAATCTGTGCTATACAAGTCGAACTTGACCATACGTGCAGCCTGGCCAAGCAGCATTTTGTCACGCTCGAAGACTGCCACGCCCTGCCCGGCCCAGGCGCCTGAGCCGGCGCTGAACTGGTTGACGGTCATATAATAACCGTTCGGCCAAACCCCAAAGTGTGGATAATCATTCATTTTATTCGTGCTGTACTGGAAGGCATAGCGATACCAACCCCCATTTACCGGGTCGCTTGACTTGGAGACAGCAATACATTGATAGAACGGTCCGAACGGATAACGGGGTAGGGCGAACTGGCTAATAAACCAGCGATCGGCCAGGTGATCATATAACACGATTGGGTCGCCATCATTGGAGCTCTCGCAGTAGCCGCCAAATCCTTGCCAAAGGGTGTTGATATTGGCGGGTCCGTAGAGCTTATTGCCCTGCCGATCGTAAATGGCAAAGGCCAGGTTGACTGTCTGTATGTAATGATTGGGGCCGATGTCGCCGTTCGTATCTGGTGGGAGCACACCATTGACGTTATTGACTCCTTCAAAGCTGGATAGCGGGGTGAGCGCGCCGGGAGCCGGACTGCCTTGTACGGCATCAGAACCGGCGCCGGGCTCGGATGTTGGCCGGTTTGGTAACCATTTGCGGCCGATTACAACATTCGATGGCCACTTCGGATCTAATTGAGGTAAATCACGGAGTGGGGCAATTTCGTCATAATTTATATTCCATTTCACTTCTGGGGTAGGGCTGGTCGGGTCTGAACCTTGCGCTTGTGGCGCAGCGAGACCTACCTGGGTTATGACCAATACAGCAAGCATAACCAGGCTTAGAATAATGGAAACTTTTTTCAGCATTCTGTTCTCCTTCGATTTGTAGAGAAATAGGTTGGGATGTCAGGACAATTTTACTCGCAATTGAATAGATTCGGGCATCAAAATAGCGTAAATAATGATGTAAATATTAAAAAACAGGTGGAAAGCTAAAAACCTTCCACCTGTTTTTATTAATCGAAGAAAATCATTTATTTCCGCTTAGGAAAGACATTCACGGGAGAGCTAAAAGATAACTAATAATTATTGTGCGTTTTCAGCCTCTTTTTTAGCCTTGGACGGTTTTCGTAAGTGAATGTTCAGGTGAGGCAGCCTGGCGCCTCCTCTTTTCTGGATTTGTTCACCACGTTCGGCGAGATGGTTTATTAGTTTCGGCCCTTTATCGATAACCATGCTTAGCGCGCCGAGGCTGGCCAGCATGGCTTTCCGGATGGGCGAATGGCTTCTTAACGATGGTTCTTCGGTGGGCTCAGATAAATTGATCTTTTCGTCACTTTCTATCACCTCGCCGGTCGTCTCTGCGATGATAGGCTTTTCCCCTAATTCGTTGGTTCCTTTGCCGGTTTTGGTTTCGTTCACTTTTCGAGCCCGTTTGGGTCTTGGAGCAGGCGGTTGTGCTTGTGGAACAACCGGGAGTTCGGCGAGCTGGGCAGCCACTTCCTCTATGGGTGGAAGTGTGACTTCAGCATCAATCGGGGAAGCCTCAGTATTTTCGTTTTGATTGAGTACAGATGGGGTCGGTTTTCTAGTCATAGCAGGTTCCTCGTGCAATTGCGGGTAAAAATTCAACGATTTTCAAATTTTAGTATAGCGCGCCAGACCAAACCTGTCAAATCAGAGTTTTTTGCCATAATTCATCTGCGGTTGGAGGGTTTTTATGGCAAAATACAGGTTAAGGTTTATCCATCAGGCTATCAGATCGCTTTCGGAGCTGCCATGTTTAAAATAAAATTTCTTCCAGCACGCTTTGGTGATTCAATTTGGATCGAATATGGAAAAAAAGGAGACCTGCATCGGGTGCTCATCGATGGAGGTACAGCAGGCGCTCAGGTGGATATCTCGAATGAATTACTTAAGTTGCCTGTTGATCAACGGCGCTTCGATTTGGTCGTGATCAGCCATATTGACCGGGATCATATCGAAGGCCTGCTCGGGTTGCTCAGCCAGGACGATCCGGGTTTTAAGGTGGATGATTTTTGGTTTAACGGTTGGGGACACTTACCGGCAAGCCCCGAGGATGAGTCTTTTGGCTCTCTTCAGGGAGAGCGCTTGACCAGCCGAATCCGTAAATTACACTTGCCTTGGAACCAGGCCTTTGACGAGAAGGCGGTTTTTGTGCCGGACACCGGCGATCTACCTCAGAAGACGTTGACCGGGGGTATGAAAATTACTTTGCTTTCACCCACCCTCAAAGCTTTAGCAGAGCTCAAGCCGGTATGGGCAAAGGAGGTGCGCGAGGCAAACCTGGAACCTGGTTTCGGTTTGGCATCCAATGACGCGTTGGGACCAGAAGAAGCGGAATTCGCTGAAATCGGCTTACCGAACGTCGAAGCCCTGGCAGGAATTAAATTTGACCAGGATCAATCTGAAGCGAATGCAAGCAGTATTGCCTTCTTAGCGGAGTACGAAGGTAAAAGGGTGCTCTGCGGAGCGGATGCGCATGCTGGTGTGCTGATTGAAGCTCTGAATCGGCTCTCTCCTGGAAAGCGTGTATCAGTTAATCTATTCAAAGTATCCCATCACGGCAGTAAACGAACCACAAACCGGGAGCTGATCGAAAAGGTGGATTGCTCAAATTACATTTTTTCCACGAACGGCTCAATCTTCAAGCATCCCGATCGTGAGACAATATCGCGCGTACTTATAACCAGTGAAAGTAAGACGAACCTGTTCTTCAATTACCGTAGCAAACAGAATGAAATCTGGGACCAGGCTAAGTTAAAAGAACGTTATGGCTACACCGCCAGGTATCCTGCGAAGAACAAGCAAGGCATTACAGTTGTTGTTTAGTAAATCAATCCTTCCCAGGCTAGCGCAGCTTTAGCGCACGGCGGTTGCCACCAAATTGTCGCTCGTGTGTGGATCGAACGCTACCCCGTTCAATCCCCCATAGCTGTGGATATCCTTGAACCCGGCGATATTCAGGGCGTCGATGATTTCTGTCTGGCGGTAGGGGTACAGTTGCGCGCTGGTAATGCGCTGCTGCCAGGTTGCGCCAGCCTCCCGAAATAATGTCAGGATGTTGAAATCGATCAACCCATCTGGCCGGAAATCATAGAAACGTACAAAAATCCATTCTTTGTCTTTATCCTGATGAGCCTGCGGTTCCATCCAGCGCTGGCTTTTCAGCATCACGTTATCGAAGTTGCGATTTTGGATTAATAGCATGCCGCCTGGGCGCAAACAAGCAGCGAAGTCAGATAACGTTGCTGCCAGCCCATCCTGCGTCAAAATATGGGGGAGAGAATTACCCAGGCATAACAATGCGTCGAAAGGCAAGTCGTCCCACAATGCCTGAGCGAGGTCGCCGAAACCGACTATATTGAAATCCACTTCCACCCCCGCCTGGACAGCGTTTTGGCGGGCTTTAGCAATCATGCCTGCGCTAAGATCGGCGCCTGAAGCCTGGTACCCATGCTGCGCCAGGGCGATGGTATGCATGCCCGTGCCGGTAGCAACATCCAAAACACGGATTGGTTGACCCGCTTGCCCTTTTATACCCTTGAGTTGTTTTTCAATAAACGGCAGCTCGAAGGCCAGGCGACCTGGCCAATTCACAAATCGATCGTAATCAAAACTAAAGACATCATACATGGTTCACCTGGTTGATTAATCCTGTTCATATTCATACATTGATCTAATAATTCGCTAATTAAATTGTGCTAGAATCCGCAACCTGCGAGGATGGAGAGATGAATTGGGTCCTTTTTTGAAAACCTCATCGACTAGCCAGGAGCCGCAAATCCGATTGCAAGATGTGACTAAAGTGTATCACACTGCCGCCGGTGATTTCCAGGCGTTAAAGGGAATTAACCTGGATATTCAACGCGGGGAATTCCTGGGGATTATTGGTAAATCTGGGGCCGGGAAATCCACCATGCTGAACATGCTCACCGGGGTGGATACCTTGACATCTGGCGCGGTGATTGTAGATGGCGTAAATGTGCATGCAATAGGCGAGAATCAGCGCGCAGCCTGGCGCGGACGTTGCATGGGAATTATTTACCAATCTTTCCAACTCTTGCCGATGTTAAGCCTTGTCGATAATATAGTTCTTCCCATGGACTTCAGCACCGGTTATCGCGGACGGGCCAGTCGCCAGCGAGCTGTCGAGTTGTTGAAATTGGTTGATTTAGAGGAACAAGCCCGGAAATTGCCTGCTTACATATCTGGTGGACAGCAGCAGCGTGTGGCAATTGCGCGTGCGCTGGCGAATGACCCACCTCTTATCGTCGCGGATGAGCCAACTGGCAGCCTGGATACCATCACAGCAGATGCGATATTCCATATGTTCGAGCGACTGGTAGATCAAGGTAAGACCATCGTCATGGTAACCCATGATAACAGTCTTGCACCGCGTTTTACACGCCGTGTCCACATCGCTGACGGGGAAATCGTCGAAGTAAAATAATTCCTTAAGGAAACGCATGGATTTGGCTACGATTTCTGTCAGTATACCGAATAAAGTCACCCAAAATGGTTCCATTAAACTGCACCGGCTAGTTAAGCAGTTTAAAAACGCGGCCGGCGAGTTCACCGTTTTAAAAGGGATTGATTTGGAAATCAATTCCGGTGATTTTGTCTCCATTGTTGGTAAGTCTGGCAGTGGTAAATCCACGCTGTTGAATATGATGACAGGCATTGATCGCCCATCTTCAGGGGATGTACTCGTAGGCGGGACCAACTTACACCGCTTGAGTGAAAGCCAGCGCGCCCTATGGCGGGGTAAAAATCTGGGGATTGTCTTCCAATTCTTCCAGTTGTTGCCTATGCTGACCTTACTTGAGAACACGATGCTTCCAATGGACTACACCAACACATATCCAGCGGCAGACAGGCCAAGTATCGCTCTAGAATTATTATGTTCAGTTGGGCTTGAACAACAGGCGGATAAATTGCCCGCAGCCGTTTCAAGTGGACAACAGCAGAGCGCAGCGATCGCCCGCGCCCTGGCCACGGATCCCCCGATTATTGTGGCCGATGAGCCAACCGGCAACCTCGACTCGTTGGCTGCAGACAATGTCATCCGGCTATTTGAGAAGTTGGTCGATAGCGGTAAAACCATCTTAATCGTGACTCACGATCCGACCATTACCACGCGCACTCGACGCACTTTGATTATTTCAGATGGCGAGTTGATCGATGAGACGGTTGCTCTTGCTTTACCATTGCTCAATCACTCGCAAATGCTGAACATCACGCATCTAATCCAGCGCCGCCTGGTAGAACCAGGGCAGGAAATCCTTCAAGCAGGAACACCGGTAGCTAACTTTTATATGGTGGCGCGTGGTGAAGTCGAGGTAGTTTTGCAATCTCCGCGCCACACAGAGCAAACCGTCGCAGTACTTGGATCAGGGCAGTTCTTTGGCGAAGTTGAACTAACGCGCGGCGGAAATTCGTTGGCTAAGGTACGCGCCGGGTTAGAGGAGCCCGTAGAACTACTGGTCTTGCCGCATGAAGCCTTCATTAATATGCTCGCTGGCTCCCCATTGACTCAAGAGGCCGTCGGCAAGATCGTACAGCACCGGTTGGCTGAGAACCAGGCTGCTAGGCGGAAAATTAGATGAGACCTCGGTGGAGAAAAGTATATTCGGATTTATGGGATAACAAGCTGCGTACACTGCTCGTGGTGCTTTCTATCGCAGTCGGTGTGTTTGCAGTCGGGATGATTGCTGGGGCATATGTCATCATTTCCGAGGATCTGGGGGTAAGTTATGCTGCCGGCAGTCCGGCGAATATTCAAAAACATACGGATGCGTTTGACGATGATATGCTCGCTACCATCGGGAACCTCGAGGGTGTGAAATACGCTGAAGGACGGCGCGAGGTCAGTGTGCGCGTGCGTCAACCGGGAGGCGAGTGGGTACCCATCGATCTGCTCGCGAACGCTGATTTCGAGGGCAGTAAGATTAATTTACTGCGCCTGATCAGCGGAGCACAATTCCCGGCCGATCGGGAATTGGTACTAGAAAAAAAGGTCCTGAACGATCTGGATTTACAGGCTGGGGATGTCTTGGAAGTCGAATTGCCTGATGGAACGTACCGGAATATGCCAGTGGTGGGGTTGGTGCAAGATCAAACCACGGCCGCGGGCGATTTCCTGGCCAACCCGATGGGTTACGTTACTTTCGACAGTTTGAGCTGGCTGCATCAGCCTGATAGTTATAACCGGCTCTTAATCTCGGTCTCAGACGGGCCGAATGACGAAGCCGCAATTCGAGCCTTCTCCGACCGAGTCAACACTGAGCTTGAGCAAGCAGGTGTGAACGTCTCACGCACGCGCATCTCGAAAACGAACCAGCATCCTATGACCTCTACTGTCCAGGCAGTTCTTGGGATATTGGGTGCATTGGGGGTGTTGATCGTCTTCTTAAGCAGTTCTTTGATCGCAAATACGTTGGCAGCGTTGCTCAATGCACATCAGCGCTATATTGGAGTGATGAAATTAATTGGGGCGCGAAGCGGCCAAATTTTCAGCATGTACATGGTATTAATCTTGTTATTTGGTACGCTGGCGTTGGTGATCTCTGTGCCTCTTGGAGCGCAAGCTGCCTATGCCCTGTCGGTCTTTGTGGGTGAAAAGCTAAACTTCACCATTCAGGGCTATCGTGTCGTGCCAATCGCGTTCCTCATCCAATTGATTATTGCCCTCGGTGTGCCGCTAGGCGCTGGGCTTATCCCAGTGGTCAATGGCTCGCATGTAAGCGTTCAGCGCGCAATCAGCGGCGTTGATTCCAGTCATACGCCGAAGCGAAAAGGATGGGTTGACCGTCGTTTGGAGCGGATAACATTTCTTTCGCGACCCTATCTGATATCTTTGCGTAATACTTTCCGTCGAAAAAGCCGCTTACTGCTCACGCTTTTCACACTAACAATGGGCGGCGCGATCTTTATCGGCATGTTCAATGTCCGAGATTCGCTGAATAAGTACATCACCCAGCTCAGCGATTATTTCTTGGCTGATGTAACCCTCAATTTCGATCAGCCATACAGACTGAATGAGATTCGCCAGGCAGCCATGCAGATTCCAGGCGTTCAGTATGTGGAGGGTTGGGCTTTTGTAAGCGGAGAAGTACTCGGACCTGGCGGTGAGATCGTGGATAGTATCCAAATATTAGCCCCGCCAGAGGGCAGTAAGCTGGTGCAGCCGATTATCGAAGAAGGACGTTGGCTTCAGCCGGGCGATGACCATTCGATCACCATCGGTGAGACGTTACTCCGCAAATACCCTGGCCTGTCTGTTGGAGATTCGCTGCGGTTAAAACTCAATGGTAAGGAAGAGGATTGGGATGTGGTGGGCATCTTTCGCTTTACCGGCGCTGGTGGAAATTCAAATCTGGCATACGTGAATTATAAGCCGATCTCTGAACTTACCAACTTGCCAAACCGTTCATATAGTTTTCGAATCTCAGCCGGATGCGCTGGCGACCCACAGTGCCAGGATGAAATGGCCGTCCAGGTCGATCGTTACTTCCGCGATTTAGGCTACCACGTCTCTAAGACTGAGGGCGGCGCAGCAACCTTACAGACGGCCTCCGAAAGCCTGGATATTTTGATCACTTTTTTGTTGGTTATGGCGCTGTTGACTGCGGTGGTGGGCAGTATTGGTTTAGCAGGTACAATGAGCATGAATGTTCTGGAACGCACGCGTGAAATCGGTGTTATGCGCTCGATAGGCGCCGTAGATAGCCAGGTAATAAAGTCAGTAATTTTTGAAGGTGTTCTGATCGGTCTGATCAGCTACGTTTTTGCAGTCATTTTTTCTTTTCCAATTACCTGGATGCTGGCGAATATCATCAGCCGATCCATCTTTGAGACGGCGATGGATCTCGCACTTAACTGGCAAGGGTTTGTAATCTGGTTGGGGTTGGTTCTGTTGTTATCGGGGCTGGCCAGTGTACTACCCGCAAGAAGCGCTTCCAGATTGACGATCCGTGAAGTGCTGGCGTATGAATAAATCATGAATAGCCTGTTGGAATGTAAGAAATCTGTGCCCCAAAAGAAAAGGATGATACTTTAAATGAAGAAAGTGTTTTTGATCGTAACAATCATAATGGTGAGCGCCATGACGCTCAGCGCGTGTTCCAGCCTTGGTATCGCAAAAGCCTCTCCTACAGCAATTGCGCCTGCCGTGCAGGCAACACAGCAGAATTCTGGCGTAATTGCCGAAGGACATATCGAACCTAAAGAGCACAAGTACCTGTCTTTTCCGAGTGGGGGTCGTGTGGCTGAAATTTTAGTCGAGATTGGTGATACAGTTACCAAGGGACAGGTGTTGGCGCGACTTGAAAATACACAAGATGCACAGGCTCGCCTGGACACGGCAAATGTTGATATCGCAGCGGCACAGAAGGCCCTGGACGATCTGGAACGGACCGCCGATTTGTCCCATAACCAGGCCTGGGTGACGTTAGTGGGAGCCAACCAGGCATTGACGGAGGCGCAGAAAACCTGGGATGCATTAGATACGCAAAAGACAGCCGACGACATAGAATCAGCGAAAACCGAAGTTGCCGACGCCGAGAAGACTTTGAACAACGCGCAGGATGACTTTGAGCCGTACAAGGATTTGCCCCAAGAAAACAGCCAACGAAAATCAGCCCAGCAGACCCTGGACGACGCGGAAAAGACACATAGCGAAGCGGTCGCCAAACGAGATACTTTACAAAATGGGCTAGATCTTGCTCAAGCGAACCTGGAGCACGCCAAATCCGCCCAGGTTGAGGCTCAACATACCTTCGACCAGACTCAGCGTGGCGTTGATCCAACTCAATTAAATCTGGCGAAATTGCGTTTGCAATCAGCTCAGGCACAAGAGACGGCTGCCCAGGCGGCCTTGGATAACCTGGAAATAAAAGCCCCAATGGATGGGTCCATTTTAGATATTAATGTGATCAAAAATGAGCTGGTCACCCCAGGTTCGTGGGTAGCGCTCATGGCGGATACCAGCCGATGGTATGTACGCACCAGCGATCTGACCGAATTGGAAGTGGTGGGTTTAGGTACTGGCCAAGAGGTAGAGATTGTCCCGGATGCCCTGTCTGATTTGAAGCTCACCGGCACGGTGGACAGGATCAGCAACACGTTCACGACAAAATCAGGCGATATCTTATACGATGTCATGATCCTGTTAAATGATTTTGATCCACGTCTGCGGTGGGGCATGACCGTCGAAGCGACATTCAACAATAAATAGGCTCCTGACAATCAAACAAAGATGGTGGAATGCTTGCAATCCATCGTCTTTGTTTGGAAAATGATTAACATATTTCTAGTGTTAATAATTCGATTTCGAGTATAATTTTGATAATGGCTGAAATTATTGAACCAAATCCCGAACTATTGCCTGATTCGCAAGAAAATCAAGCAAATCTTCAGGCAGCACAACGACGTACCGTGCTTATTATCGTGGTTATCGCGATAGTAATTTTGGTAATTATTACAGCATCGTTTATTTTCTTAATGCGCGCCCCTGCTTTGGGTGTAGCCCAACTCAGAGATGTTTTCATTATTTTCTTGGCTTTACAGTCGTTGCTAATTGGAGTTGTTTTGGTGATATTAATGATCCAATTAGCGACCTTGATTAACCTGCTTCAAAATGAGATTAAGCCTATTCTGGATTCTACGAACGAAACCGTGAGTAATCTGCGCGGTACTACCAGTTTCCTTAGCGATAACCTGGTGGAACCTGTGATCCGCTTAAACGAATATATGGCCGGTTTTACACAATTCCTGGCCATTTTCGGAATGACCCGCAAACGTAAAAAACCTTGACATAGAACTGAAAGAAGGAGTGTGAATTATGAACGAAAACAGTGGCCAGAATTTCTTGAGTTTCTTGATCGGCTTCATCGTTGGTGGATTAATCGGTGCGTCGGTAGCGCTTTTGTTTGCGCCGCAATCTGGCGAAGAAACGCGCGCTGCGATTCGCGATAAATCCATTGAGTTGAAAGAACAAGCTGCTGAACAGGCCGCCCAGTTACGCGAAAAAGCCCAGGAACAAATTAATACACTGCAAGCTCAAATAAATGAGCTGCAAGAACGTATGCAACCCAAGCAGACGCCTCCTGCAATTGAAAGCTAATCAACGGTAAAAATGAAAGACAGCGGCTGATGTATTTGAGCCGCTGTCTTTCATTTTAACTATTTACACTAATTCTTCGCTGATCACCTGAATTATGGCTTGTAGGACATCCCCGGCAAGTACTGAAGCGCTGTTGCCGAGCTTTTCGGCTGCCCGCCAGCCAGCCTGAGCGTGAATCCAAGCCCCGGCCACTGCTGCTGGATATGCCTCAACACCCTGGGCGCGCAGCCCAACCACGAGGCCAGCCAGGACATCTCCGGTCCCAGCACGCGCCAGCGCGGGTGTGGCGACTGGGATGATGGCGGTTTGTCCATCGGGCGAGGCAATGACCGTGAATGCGCCTTTCAATATGACGACATGCTGCCAGGCCCGGCTGAAGCGCTTTGCAATCTCGATCCGATCCGACTGGATTGTATCTTTCGTCAATCCTGTCAAGATGCTCATCTCACCGGGGTGAGGGGTGAGAACGCTCATCGCCGGCAGCTTGCCTGGCCAATCTTTTACTCGTCCCAATAATTTTAGTCCATCCGCATCAATGACCAAACCGGGCAGCGCCAAGTGTTCGGGCTGCTGCTCCCGACCTAAATCACCATGCTGGGTCACCCCGCCGATAAAGCCCATCGGACGCTGATGCTGCGTTTTAAGCAGACGCTCCAGAAATTCCCCAGTTGCATCCTGCAAACCAAAACCAGGCCCAACCAACATTGCGGTGACGCGCTCAAGATTGTCGTAGATGATTGCTGCGGCATCCCGATCGATAAATCCATTCTCTTCAGGAAGTAACAACCAGGTAGCTTCTGGAAATTGGCCGGCCAGGGCAGCGTGCAGTGATTCGGGGATTGCAAGAGTTACTAAACCTGCGCCAATCCGATAAGCGGCTTGCCCAGCCAACCAGGCCGCACCAGTGTAATTGAGCGAGCCAGCAATCACAAGGGCTGTTCCGAAGTCACCCTTGTGAGCATTCGCAGGGCGTAAAGGTAGTTTGTTTTTCACCCAATCGGAATCAGGCACGATCGTCTGGACAGCTTTCCATGCCGGTAGTTCCGTCTCAAAATCCTGCAAGCCGATGCCAACGACATTAAGTTCTCCCACCAACTTATTCGCTGGGAAACGAAATAGCCCTTGTTTGACTGCAGCCATCGTTACCGTCAGGTCAGCTGGGATCGTCTGTTCGGCAGCTTCTCCGGTGTCACAATCAACTCCCGAGGGACAGTCCACTGCGACTACTACAGGCGGTGATTCCATTACCGATAGAATGCTTTGGGTCATTTCTAGAATTTCTGCAATCTCTGGCTTAAGCGGCAACCGGGCGCCGGTTCCGAGCACACCATCCAGGATCACCGAATTCTCGGCCAGAAGAGCTTTTAGATGTTCATATCTTGGATCTTCCCAACTATGGTAAATTAAGCCGCCTTTATTGATGAATCTTTCTATCAAAGGGTCATCAGCATTGCGGGGGCGAACAAGGTAAGCGTATGCTGGCCAGCCTTGCTCAGCGAGCTCAGCTAAAGCAACCAAAGCATCGCCGCCATTATTGCCAGATCCAATCAGGCCACAGATCCCGTCTTCCTCGAGATAGCCATAGACTTCCAGAATGGTCCCAGCCAGGCCTCGCCCAGCCCGCTCCATCATCAATTCAAAACTTAAACCAAGTGAATTTGCTTCCTTCTCGATCGATTGCATTTCAGCGACGGTCACTAGTTTCATTGGCATATGCTAGCGCTCCTTAACTTCGGTAATTGGATATAGGTCATTCAAAGCAAAATCTAACCCTAAAGCAGCAAGCTTTTCAGATCTTGGGTAACCTGTTAGCGGGTCCCAACCTCGGGCGTGATA
This sequence comes from Anaerolineales bacterium, assembly GCA_041912175.1. Lineage (GTDB taxonomy): Bacteria > Chloroflexota > Anaerolineae > Anaerolineales > UBA4823 > CAZAGA01. Next base: position 13,551 of record JAYRNN010000081.1, read on the forward strand.
ATATGCCTCCAGCATGGGTGTGAATTCGATTTTGAACCCTGGCTCTTCCCCGCTCGCATCTTGATAAGGTTCCAATAAGGCCTTCGGCAATTTGTCGTTGGCGCGGGTGAGCCCCAGACGGTTGTTGATCACGCGTTTCAGATTCCAGGCTCGCTCGCCGGATTTCATCATTTCTGCCAGGTCCCAATCGAGGCCGCACGCGCTATTGATCAAAGGTAAAATCAACTCTGCCTCAAGATTGGCAAATATGCACAGCACCAAGGAATTACAAATCGTACGCCAATCCTGGTGCCGGGCCACGTTGGCTGCTTTTTGCGATCCCCCCAGCCTGTGATAAGTTTCAATGCCGATAGAAGGCTCTGTCTTCCCGATATCCACTAAAAAATAATCCGATTGATTGTGGCAGGCTCCGCGTGGAGAGGTAGCGTACACCAGGGCCATGCCCGACGCGCCGCGCGGATCGTGATAAGCGACCTCCAGACCATTGACTTGAACAGCTTCCTGTTCTGCCTCAAACCGTTGCCCCAGGGCGCGTGCTCCTTCTGCCAGGAAGGCGCCGAATCCATTCCGGGTTACGGTTTGCTCGATTAAGGTTGCGAGGCCGTCAGCGTTACCCCATTTCAGCTCCAGCCCACCGGTATCTGTACTGGTTATATTGCCCATTTCGTATAGTCTATAAGCCAGGCCAAGCGTGTTACTCATACTGATAGTATCCAAACCATATCGATCGCACAGCTCACCCAGGCGAGTCGCCAGGACTGCGTCGTTCAGACCAAGATTAGGGCCAAAACCGACCAGGGTTTCATATTCCGGTCCTTTGCGCTTTATGCCGTCCTCGAGTTTTACCACACGCCCGCAGGCGATCACACATGCGTGGCAAGCGCTGACGCCAGCCAGTATCGTGTCCTTTACTGCTGCTCCTGATATTTTCAATTCCTCAGGAAAGGAACCCTGGCTATAATAGCGTTTTGGCATTTCTCCAAGATAGTCAAAATATTCTGCGCTGGAAGCTGAACCGAGTTCACGAAGTACGAGCGTCATATTGTCGGAGCGCAAAATCCGATTGGCTTCAGACCGCAAGGGCAGATAACGCTCCAGGTCAAACACAGGAACCTTGCTATGCCCTTGAACCGTCACAGCCTTTAGATTTTTTGAGCCCATTGCAGCGCCCATACCGGTTCGACCGGCGACGCGACCGTGGTCGCAGAGTACCAGGGCAAATGGGATTTGAGCCTCGCCGGCCGGTCCGATGCATGCGGTGCGCACTTTACCCGCGCCGAGTTCCCCTTCGATTGCTGACTGGGTTTGATAAGTATCTAAACCCCATAAATGACCGGCCGGACGGATTTCGATCTTTCCATCCTGAATCCATACGTAGACTGGCTGAGGCGCCTTGCCTTCGAACCATAGACCGTCGTAGCCTGCCATGCGTAGTTCTGGACCCCAAAATCCACCACAATTTGATTCAGCCCATTGGTGGGTGGCTGGGGAACGACCACAAATCACAAAACGGCCGACTGCAGGACCTGATGTCCCCGTCAAAGGGCCGTTCAGGAAAAGCAGCGGAGCACTCGGTGATAGCGGATCCAAATCCGGGATAAGACTATCGTATAATAACCTTGCAGCGAGAGAAGCGCCGCCCAGGTATTGCCGTTCCCATTCGGATGGGAAGGTTAATTCTTGGAAATCACCCGTGGTCAAATTAATTTTGATGATAGGCTGCATCGTAAATTCCTTGGGTATTGTTTTTCATGAAATAAGTTTACCGCAATTACACGAGATGGGAAATAATCAGTGATGTTGCCAACATTTCTAATCGAGTCAATCGAAGGCGAAGATTACTCTAAGGTGCAAAGCTTTCTTATTGAACATTGGGGATCCCAACAAGTTGTTTCAAGAGGTAAGTTACATGATGCTGCCAGTCTGCCGGGATTTTTAGCGATATCCGGCCAAAGCATTCAAGAATTTCTGCCAAGAGCGATAATCGGGTTGATTACTTTTGAAATTCGAGGCAAATCCTGCGAAATTGTTACAATCAACAGCCTGGTAGGTGGCATCGGAATCGGGACACAATTAATCAAGGCTGTCGCTTCTGCCTCAAAAATGCAAGGTTGCCAGCGTTTGTGGTTAATCACCACCAATGATAATACACCTGCCTTAAAGTTTTATCAAAAAAGAGGCTTTTGCCTGGCTGCTATACATTCAGGCGCGATGGTAACCTCGCGTCAATTGAAACCAGGTATACCAATTATCGGTGTAGATGGCATTCCGATTCGAGATGAAATCGAGCTTGAATTGGATCTTACTTTAGAAACTTTATCCATCCCGGAAGAGACCCGACCAGGCGCTGCATAATCAGGCTTGTGGACTGGGCGAAAAGCTGAATGTTCCCATATGCTTCTCCGCCGCTGGGGCCGACCAAATCAGTAACGCCGCGTAGAATTAATAATCGGGTCTGGTTGCGATCTGCTACCCAGGCAATTGCCCCTGATTCCCAATCGCCAGCCACCGCGCCGAAATGTTCATGCAGGCAGGGGATTTCCTGTACAATTAAATCCCGATCTGCTGAGACAAGTAAGGTTCGGAATACAGGCAAGGGTAAGTTTTCCCCGAGCCAGTCGAGGTTAATCGTAGTGCTGTAATGTAGGATGTGTTCATCAAAATCCCCCATTTGTTCAATAATGTCATAAACGATCGTTCTATCTGCCAAAACGATCTGATCGCGTTCAATCTTTCCTTCAAAGCCACCACAGGTACCCAGGTTGATTAACAGAGCAGGTTTCCAACGATCGATAACATATTGCGTAGAACCTGAAGCGGCAATTTTCCCCCAGCCCCCATGAAAAAAGACCACTGAATAGGCCAGATGCTTCTCTTCGAGAAGATGATCAACTGTGAATCGGGTCGAACCAGTGAAGTCAATACTTGTATAGAACCACGCACCATATGGTGAGCTCTGAAGTGTAGCCGAAGGAAAAAGCTCACATAAAGCGCGCCATTCGATATCAGCCGAAATCAACACGACTATGAGCGACATAGATTAAAACCAAGGGATCGTCTCAAAAACGGATGAGGCGATCCCTTTTCTTATTTCCGATCAGGGTTGTGTCCCGGTCAGGCCAGGATACCAGTTTTGTAGCAAGGCTTCTGCAGGTTTTCCGTGGACAGAATTGGACTGATCTTGCAGCGAGGCGGGTGGGAAATAACCGCTTGAGATAAAGCCAGAGATCCAATCTCGCTGGTTTATCGCATTTAGCATTGCCTGGTAGGCATTTTGTTGCGATTCTAAATTTGGATTTGAGACAGACAGGAGGGCCAGGATTAGTGGTTTTCCTATGGAGGTTTGAAATTCCTTGACCTTACCGTCTAATTGTTCTCCGAATTGGAGTTCTAAGTCAGCGGCAGAGGGCTGAGGGGAGTCCGTGTTAACAGGTTCAACAGGCCATTCCAGGTAGATCTGGTCCACAGCGTCGATGAAGGTTGGAATTGCCTGACCCTCTTTATAGGGCAAAGCCCACATGAGTGTACCCGGAAAGCGTTGACGTACCTCCCCAATTAAATTACGCCAGCGTTGTTCGGCATCCGAAGGGATACCGGAAGGCTGACCATCGATCGTTGTTCCACCAGGCAAAGCCGGGTTCAACCACTCACCGCCCATAACCAGGGCTTCTGCTCCGGTCTGAGCGGCCAGGTCTGCGTGATGGAGGATAAAACTACGATAATGGTCGAACCAGACCAACCACCAACTGAAGTCTCGAGCCCCTTCTTGCCACCAGAATTCTGTGGCTGTAGGGCAGGGCGTAGTGATACAGACCGGCGAAGGCAGATAGGTGAAATTCGGAACTGGCTTGACGGCAACCTCAATGCCTTGCTCATGGGCTTGTTGAATAGTGCTCACTAAATCGAACCAGAGGGCATCGCGGCCTGCGACCTGCTCAAATACCGGTGGGTTTGCGCGAGTTACACTCCATGTTGGGTCAAGAACCAACCAATTCGAGCGAATATCTTTCACCCGCTGCAAAGTTTGCGGCATAATAGGCTGCCATGAGGGATGATAGTTCGGGATGAATTCAATCCCCGCTGCAAAGTTTTCCGCGCGCGGATTGACCTCGGCAGTAGGAATGGTCGCCAAATCGATGCTTTGCTCAAGGCCTATCCAGGCATCAACATTTTCTTTGATTTCTTGGGGCAGATTCTCCAGGTTGACAGTTCTTCCTGCGCCATACAGACCCGGCGTGGCGGCATCGTCAGCAGTTCCACATTGATTGTTACGGCAGTAGCGGTAACCCAGGTTGCCTGGAAGATTAAGCGGGCTATAAAGGACATAAGCCCAACGGTTTCCCCCTAATGACCACATTGGAACCGGTTCTGTCCATCCAAATAAGGGGTTGAACTGGATAGAAACGAAATCTCCAGGAGGTGTGGTCTCTGGAACACTTAAATCGAAGGTCACCGTGGCGCCAGGGTTAGTTTGCCAGGTTACGATGTTGTCCTGGATGGTAATATCTTGATCGGGCACGATTAATTGGCGTAGCTGGAAAGCGCCATCTGCAGTATGTTCAGCATTCCAATATCCGTCGCCAAGTGTGTATTTATACTGGATGTCGGCGCCGGTTGGGAGATGCAGTAAAACTTGATAGCGCCCATCGGGTAGTTGGGAAAGAACAGGCATACGTGTAGCCAGAGTGCTGACGCCGCCCGTAAGTGTGCCAAATGTATTTCCAAGTTGATAGAGGTTGCCAGCCAGGCGCATGGGCACGAGGGGTGGGGTATTTGTCGGTGGGGTAACAATAAAAGTGACGTTGACTAAAGGCGCGGCGATCAACTGGATTGAAGCGGGGGTTGTAGAATCCGCTGCAATCTCCGCGCCTTGCTGGAATACCTGGTAGGCGCCATCTAATGCGTATCCGATTAGATTGTGGATTCCTGGGGGCAAACCTTCAAGGAGGAAAGAACCATCGGCCGTCGTGAATGTCTGCGCGCCTCCGGCAGTGATCAAAAGATTGGAGATTGGCAATCCACTGGCTGCATCTGTCGCCGTACCCATAATCCGACCACTAGGGCTAGTATAAGTTGTATCTGTCCACCGGCTGATGACATCATCCAAGCTGCTCGGTCCATTGATGACTGCCATACGGTATCGAACAGGGCTGCCATTCGATGTGTGTTCTGCCACACGCAGCTCATCACCCTGGCGTTCATAGCGATATTTGATCACGGAACCGACTGGGAACGGCAATTGAGCAGAATAGACCCCGGTGCTCTCGTCGCCATTCATTTTATAACTTTGGGAATTTAGATATAACCCGGTTACTTCATCAAGGATCGTTAAATAGATATCGTCAGTCGTTGGTGTATCCTCTGGAATCTGTACTCGGAAATCCACCAGGGCTTCCGGGAGCGTTGGTTCTGAACTGACGACAGCAGTTGCTTCGCTTACTACCGGCGCTTCACTTGAAGGGACATTGCTGGCGGATGGCTGTTCTAAGAGTTTCGAATTGCAGCCGCTGGTCGCTACGATGGTGAAGAGGAAAACTAAAATGAGTATACGACGAAATTTCATGTTTTAACCCCTTGCTCAATTATTTTGAGCAGGATTTCAAAATTCGGGATCTGAGAAATTGGGATACGTTTTATCATAGAATTTCCCGATTGTACCACTAGGAATCCGGAATGCACAGTTAGACCTAGCAATTGCGACCAGGCGACTGTGTGCATCCGTTTCGGAATATAAGGTGTTGGCAAAAATTCTTCGTCTGAAACTTTTCGGACGATATGGATTGAGTGATTTTGGATAGAGATCGGCCCAAACTGTACTTCTCGTCCTCCTTGAAAGCGATCCATCAGGCTTGGAAAAATGAATGGATAAAACAATTCTTTGATTTGTGTAATTAATCCTTCAAGATCTTGAAGCTGCTGATCTAGGACTAACGGGCTTCCTTCCTTAGGGTATAGGATGGCCTGGCTTTCCAGAGAAAGAGTTTTACTAAAAAATTTTTTCTGGATCATGGCGGACGCGATACCATCCATTTCATCCCACGCTATTGAACGGTTTCGGAATCCTTTCAATCTCCAACGTAAGCCTTTCTGGTACACAGAGACAAAGCGCCGGGCGGACATGATCCGGTAGATTAACAGGGTCGCCATGCAGAGAAATGCAAGATAGGCGATAAGGAGCCATGGTTCTACTCGATGAAAGGCCGCTGCTAATCCGAATTTTGTGTAAGACCAGTAGAATAGCCATATGCTGTAGCCAAATGGAAGGAAAAAGCAGATCGAAGCAAGCAGGATCCACCAGGCATCATGCCGGTTTAGCTGCCGACCGCTGTGAGAGCTTACTAAATCTCCAAGATCAACTGATGAGCGTTTCATGATACATGATATTCCCAAATTGGATGAGGAATTATTTCCGATATAGTTGCAAATTGTTTGCCAGAATCTGGGAAATGTGGATTTAATGATTAAATTGCATGACATGCCGTCCAATGCTGTGGGCCGACCTCGCGCCATTCTGGCACGACCTGGCTGCATTGGGTCATCGCGATCGGACAACGTGGATGGAAGCGACAGCCGGAGGGTGGATTTATTGGGCTCGGCACATCGCCGGTTAAGATCGTACGTTGGCGGGATCTATCTTTCTTTGGATCAGGAATTGGTACAGCTGAAAGCAGCGCCTGGGTGTATGGGTGGAGTGGCTTTTCATACAACTCATCGCGTTCTGCTAACTCAACCATCACTCCTAAATACATGACAGCCACCCGGTCACAAATATGGCGTACCATACTTAAATCGTGGGCAATGAACAGATAAGTCAATCCTAAAGAGTCCTGGAGATCTTCGAGCAAATTTACCACCTGCGCCTGGATGGATACGTCCAAGGCAGAAATCGGTTCATCGCAAACGATGAACTTCGGTTGCGATGCCAGCGCGCGGGCGATCCCGATGCGTTGGCGTTGACCGCCTGAGAACTCGTGTGGGAAGCGATTGATCAATCTCCCGCTGATACCGACGAGCTTGAGCAATTCGATAACGCGGTCGGCTCGTTGTGCATCACTTTGGGCAAGGTGATGCACGCGGATTGGCTCGCTGACGATGGCGTTTATGGTCCAGCGTGGATTGAGGGATGCATATGGATCCTGAAAGATTATTTGAGCAGTTCGGCGAATCTCTCTCATGTCATCATCGTTGGTCGATGACACATTTTTCCCATCAATCGTGACTCGGCCGGAGGTGAGTGGGTAAAGGCCCAAGATTGTCCGTCCAGCAGTGGTTTTTCCGCATCCGCTCTCGCCTACCATCCCCAGGGTCTCGCCGGGTTGAATATTGAACGAAATACCGTCTACCGCATGGACCGCGCCTACCTGACGGTCGAAAATTATCCCTTTGTAAATTGGAAAATGTTTTTTTAAGTCCTGGACGATAACAATCGGTTCTGAGGGTTGGTTCATCGCGGTTTTCCTGTTTGAAGATCGAACCAGCAGGCGACTTTATGGTCTGAACCAACCTGGATTAGCTGTGGATTTTCTTCCCAACATTGATCGAAAACATACTCACAACGGGCCGCAAATGGGCAACCGTGCGGCTCGACCAATAGATTGGGAGGCGCGCCAGGGATCGATTTGAGATGTGAATGTCGCTGCTCATCAATACGAGGTAACGCAGCCAGAAGCGCGCTTGTATAAGGATGACGTGGGTCTTCAAATAAATCGTCAACCCTTGCCTCTTCGACGATGAAACCGGCATACATGACGATCACTCGTTCGGCGAGACCTGCAACAACACCCAGGTCGTGGGTGATCCATATCATTGCCATGCCCAACTGTTCACGCAGGTGAGTGACAAGCTCCATAATCTGAGCCTGGATAGTGACATCCAGGGCGGTCGTGGGTTCATCTGCAACCAGCAAGGCCGGCGCGCAGGAAAGCGCCATGGCTATCATCACCCGTTGGCGCATTCCCCCAGAAAATTGGTGAGGGTAATCATTGAGACGACGCTCTGGATCGGGGATGCCGACGCGTTGGAGCATTTCAACCGCGCGATCTGTTGCAGTTTGCCGGTCCATATTAAAATGATAACGTAATGACTCGGTCATCTGACGCTGGATGGTCAATACCGGGTTTAGGGAAGTCATCGGGTCCTGAAAGATCATGCTGATCTCTTTACCGCGAATTGCCTCTAACTCGGTCTCACTCATCAGGAGCAAATCACGGTCACCGATGAAATAAGCTGACCCACTCGCAATTTCGGCTGGCGGGATTGCCAGCAGCCGCAAGATGGACAACATAGTGACCGTCTTGCCGCAGCCACTCTCACCGACCACCCCGACTGTCTCCCCTTGGCCAACTTCGAATGAGACGCCATTCACCGCATGGACAATCCCTTCTGGGATATGAAAACGGGTCCGGAGGTCTGCAACTTTGAGGATTTTTGTCTTCGCCTGATCCATTAAAGTCTCTCAAACTGCTCGGCTGCGTGGGTCTAGCGCATCACGCAACCCATCACCAATGAAATTAATACTTAAGACGGTTAATGCCATCAAGAAACCCGGGAAAAACCATAACCACCAGGCTGACTCAATGTAGTTATATGCTCCTTGTAACATGTTTCCCCAGGTCGCTGTAGGAGCACGAACCCCTAATCCAAGAAAGCTGATATAAGCTTCCAGGGTGATTGCATTGGCTACACCCAGGGTGGCAGCTACTGCGATTGGGGCGATGCTGTTTGGGAGGATATGACGAAAAATTATCTGAGAACGTGGTGTACCTGTCGCTCGTGCAGCTAGAACAAACTCATTTTCTTTTAGCGAAAGGAATTGGGCGCGTACGATGCGCGCCAGGTAGGGCCAGCTAGTCAAGCCAATAATTAAGACAATTACGACAACGCTCCCTGAAAAAGTCCGGCCAAGCAAAGTGATGTTTCCTACTTTGTCGCCGAAGTATTTGGCCATCACCAATAGTAAGAAAATTTGTGGAATAATCAGCACAGCTTCTGTGAAGCGCATTAATACACTATCAATATTCCCACCATAAAAACCGCTCGTTGACCCGATCAATACCCCCATGCTGACTTCAACCATCATCGCAAAAATCCCGATCAGAATACTGATCTGTCCGCCATAAATTGTGCGCGCCAGGATATCCCGCCCGACGGTGTCGGTGCCAAATGGATTCATTTGAGAAGGAGGGGATAAGCGTAATTTTGTGTCGGTATAATTAGCATCCGCTTCAGAAAAAAAGAAAGCTCCCACTATCGCATATAAGACTAGCGCGATTAATATGATGCTGCCGAATATTGCCATTCGATGGCGACGGAACCGTCTCCAGGTTAATTGCCCCAAGCTTAATGGGGGAGTTTCAAGCTCGTCGGAAGTCAAACGGGCAATTCTTGGGGAAGAACCAGGTGTTGGAGCGGTGGTATCCATCGCAATCCCTTAGTCAAAACGAATCCGCGGATCCAGCCACGCATAGGTGATGTCTGTGATGATTTGGAACAAGATTACTGCAACTGCAATCATCATCAAGATACCCATCACTACAGGGGTGTCTGATCGTGAGACGTGATCATAGAATAAACGGCCCATACCAGGCCAGGCAAAAATACTTTCGGTCACAATTGCGCCGCCCAACAAGAATGGCAGGTCCAATCCGATGACAGTAACCAGCGGCAAAGCAGCATTTTTGAGCGCATGACCATAGGTTACTTCGCGACGTGGCAAACCTTTGGATTTTGCTGTGCGCACGTAATCCTGACTCATTACATCGAGCATACTGCTGCGGATATAACGGCTATATGCTGCAAAGTAGATAAATGATAGCGTCGCAACCGGGAGAACCATGTGTAAGGCAACCTGACCGGGAGTTTTGCCTATTTGCGGGTCAAACATACCCACAGCCGGCAGGTGGGGTAATCCCATGCGTTTTAAACCAACAGAAAAAATATAGATCGCCCCCAAGGCAAATAAAAATACCGGCAGTGAATAGAGGATAAATGTCACTGCTGTAATGGTGTTGTCCACCTTCGAATATTGGTGCAATGCGGAATAAATCCCTATCACCAATGAGCCCGCTATAATGACGATTTCAGCAGTCACCATTAGCAGGAGCGTGTTAGGGAGACGTTCACCAATTACATCTATAACAGGACGGCGTTCTACAAATGAGTTGCCAAAGTCGCCGCGCAATACCCCTTTGCGCTTACCGGGTGTTTCGGGGGTTCCATCACCGTCCATGTCGACTTTGGTCCAATCGTTGCCAATCAGCCAATAGACATATTGGACGATGATTGGTTTATCCAACCCGAGTTGTCGCTTAAGCCGTTCTCGATCGGCCGTACGCGTCACTTGCCGCCCGCCCATGGTGGCGATCGGATCTCCGATGCTCTGCATCAAGACGAATAACACCAGGCTAACGATGAATAATAATGGAATAGCCTGTAGTAGACGGCGGACGATATACCGAGTCATAGAAACTCCGTTTCGGCCTGGTTATAAAAAATGATTGGGTGATTTTAGGCGTAAGCGCCAAAAATCACCCAATCTTATCCATCAGAAATTACTCTCCCAACTCCCAATCGACGATATTATAGAATGGTGTGGTTCCAGAGAGTTTTACATTCTTCAAACGGCTGCTAATAGCCCAGATATCAGGATCTTGCCATACGCCTAGATAATACACGTTATCCACGATAAATTTCGATATTTCGTGGAAGGTCTTTGTTCGTTCGGCAGAATCCACCTGGGTAGCTTGCTTTTGGAACAATGCATCTAGCTCCGCTATGCAGCCTACGGCGTTCACGCCAGAAGGTTTTTCAGGGCTTGGCACCTCAGAGCATAGCCATTCCGCCGTGTCGGGATCGGGGAAGTTTGGCGAGCCGGAGTACTCCCACATATCTAATTCGCCAGTGTATTGCGGGCCCTTATTCGCGAAGTCAGCGAAAAATTGATCGGAGTCGTAGTTAAGCAGGTTAACTTTTATTCCTACATCAGCCAGGTTTTGCTGGAACACTGCCTGGGTATCTTTGCGGATTTCCCGCGTCGTCGTGCCATAGTTCAGGACGAGATCGGCTCCATCCTTTTCTCGCACCCCATCACCGTTGCTATCGATCCAGCCGGCTTGATCCAACAATTGTTTTGCTTTTTCAGGATCAAACGGGTAAGGCGTCAGAGTCGGATCGGTATAAGGGGTATTATCCCAGTAGGTGATGCCAACTTCGGTAAGCCCGAGCAGCAAATCCTTTGTTACCGCTTCGCGGTTTGTCGCGTATGCGATTGCCTGGCGTACCAGCTTATCTTTCACCGCGGGGCTGCCAAGGTCTGGTTGTTGCATAAAGTAAATTCCCTCGGTGTACCCAGAGAAGACTTTCTCGACCTTCATTCCGGATGCTTCCAGGTCAGGGATATCTGAGTAGGATATGAACGTACCCAGATCGCCCTCTTTGTTTTTAAGCGCGGCAACCTGAGAAGCATCATCTGGCACGAAGCGGAAGAATATCTCATCGATTTTTGGACGGCCGCCCCAGTAATTCTCATTAACCACAAACCGGGTGAAGCTGCCGGATTCCCATTCGGCAAACACATAGGGTCCGCAGCCGACCGTGGGAGCCCGATTCCATTCAGCTTGATCGATGCTGCCATCTTTATCAAAAACAGGTTTCAAGACATGCTCTGGCAATAAACCCCTATAAAGCTTGGCCAGCCAGGGCGCGTACGGTTCCTTAAAAGTAACGACCACGGTACGTTCGTCCGGAGCTGTTACGCTTTCCATTAGATCGTCAGGGTTGGTTTGCGCCACCGCATTTTGAGGGCTGATTACCATCTCATGTGTGAAGACGAAATCTTTTGAGGTGATAGGTGTTCCATCGGACCATGCGATGTCATCCCGTAGTTTCAACGTGATCGTCCGATTGTCCTCGGAGATGCCGCCATTTTCTTTACTGGGGATTTCGGTGACCAAAACCGGAATTGCATTGCTCTTATCGTCGAAATCCCAGGCCCAACAGTTCCAAATCTGTTGCGTGATACTCGAGAACCACATGTTGGTGTACCAGGGATTTAAGCTATCAAATTCCTGCGTCCAGATAAAAGTGGCTACTTTTTTCTCGGCGGCAGGTGCGGCTTCGGTGGCTTGTGCGGCTGGCGCTTCGGTTGGCGCGAGCACTGCAGGCTGCACTTCGACCGAAGCGGCTGTCTGCGTCGTCTGCGGTGCGCCGCACGCCGTCAGGATTAAGGCGGCTATAATGATCAGGTACAGCGCGGGGTGTAATGTTTTTTTCAGGGGCATTGTTCTCCTCCTCAGGTGAGATTTTAGAATTCGGTTTACCAGTCGATAAAAAAAATACTTTATGTGTACCGCCTGGTTGTCTTCAGCATTACTCACAAGTATAATTATGCTGTAGATCACCTCCTTCAAGCAGACTGTGCAGACTGCAGGATAAATGGGGATTCCAAACTTGTAGGTCCCGGTGATATACGATCAATTTATTATATATTGTACTGTGATTATGTAAAGCACGTATTTTGACTCCGAATGCCATCCTCATGGATGATTTTATTCACAGGAATGGAGGCCAGATGTTTAGACCAACACTGAAGGTGTTCGATGAACTGGTTGTTGATCAGATCATCCAGGAAGGGTTCGAATTATTGGATGACCCAGGTGTGCGTGTTCACAATCAAGAAGCCCTGGAATTATTAGCCGCTGCCGGCGCGCAGGTAGATTTTCAAAGCCAGGTAGCACGAATACCTGAAAAAATCGTCCGCCAGGCATTGGCAAGCGTCCCAGCCGAATTCGACTTGTTTGATATAAATGGTAATCCAGTTGTCCATTACGGCGGCAATGCGATTCATTTTGATCCCGGTTCTGCCGGTATATCGATTTTGGATGTTCAGACAGGCCGTCAGCGTTCTCCGGTTACAACTGATTTCGTAAAATGGGTGAAATTGGTTGAGACATTGCCCCAGATCGACGCCCAAAGCACTGCTATGGTATGCACGGATGTCGCTGAAGAGATCGGGGACTTATATCGCTTATATTTAGCTCTGCTTTACATGCGCAAGCCGATTATTACTGGGGCCTTCCGAAAGGATACCTGGTGGACAATGCGGGATCTGCTGGCTGCGGCGCGCGGAAGCGAGTCTGCTCTGGCTGCCAAACCTCTGGCAGTGTTTGATGTTTGTCCTTCTCCCCCCTTGTTGTGGAGCGATTTAACCTGCCAGAACCTGATTGATTGCGCCCGCTGTTCGATCCCGGCGCAACTCGTTTCGATGCCGCTTACAGGGGCGACTTCACCGGTTACCTTGGCTGCGGCGGTTGTCCAGCATGCAGCCGAATGTTTGAGTGGTATTGCGATACACCAGCTTGCCAGACCCGGCGCGCCGATCGTGTGGGGCGGCTCGCCGGCTGCGTTCGATATGCGTGAGGGCACTACCCCTATGGGCGCAGCAGAGACGTGGTTGATCGATGCCGGCTACGTTCAAGTTGGCAAGGCTCTTCACCTCCCGACTCACGTTTATATGGGCATGAGCGATGCTAAATTGGTGGATGCTCAGTGTGGACTGGAATCGATGGGGGGCGCTTTGACGGCCGCCTTGATCGGAGCAAATATGATTTCTGGCGCAGGTATGTTAGACTTCGAAACATGCCTGAGCTTTGAGAAGCTCGTCATCGATGCTGAGATCATTGGATTAAGTAAACGCATGGCGGCCGGTATCGAGCCGCGGGAGAGCCCGATTGCGTTAACCGTTATGCGCCAGATGGGACACCGTAGTGATTATTTGTCCCTGTCTCATACTCGCAAATGGTTCCGTAAAGAATTATACATACCCTCAGATGTCATCGACCGTGGTTCCAATGATGCCTGGCAGCAGAAAGGATCGAAGTCGGTCGTCGAGCGAGCTTCCGAAAGAGTCGAAACGTTATTGCAAAATTATCAGCCCAACACGCTCTCAGATGAAGTTCGCGACGAGCTGCAAAATATTACCCTGAGCGCCGCACGCCGCTTTGGAATGGACAAATTACCCAACAAGGAGACTCCCTAATGAACGAACTGCTCACCCAAATTTCTCAAAGCCTGGTTGATGGGGACCCGGATGCAACATTTTCGCTGACGGAACAGGCAATGGCGGCGGGACTCGAGCCGCTGACAATTATCCGGCAAGGATTAATGGCTGGAATGAACACCGTTGGCGAATACTTTGCTCAAGGGGAATATTTTCTACCCGATTTGATTATCGCTGCGGAGGGGATGAAGCGCGCCATGGAATTGCTCGAACCTGAGCTTCGTGCTCGCCAACAAGCGATTGAAACACCCGGCACAGTCGTGATTGGAACTGTAAAAGGCGATATCCATGAGATCGGTAAATCTCTCGTGGCGACGATGCTGTCTGCTAACGGTTTCAAGGTGCATGACCTGGGGGTGGATGTACCGATTGCAAGTTTTGTCGCCAAGGTCAAAGAAACGAATGCCAATCTGGTCGGGCTTTCTGCTCTGCTGACCACCACTATGACGATGCAACGAGAGATCATAAAAGTATTGACGGCTGAAGGTCTCCGGGATCGTGTGAAAGTAATGGTGGGCGGCGCGCCGGTCACGAAGAGTTGGGCAGATGAGATCGGGGCGGATGGTTATGCAGAAGATGCCATGGGCGCTGTAGCGCTTGCCAAAAAGCTAGTCGGTGCGACGGTTTGACAACAGGTAAAACAATGTCTCCAAAAATCAAAGGGATCAGCAGTCCTAAGCTAAGTTTGAACATTCTTATGCCTCAGGAAGTTGAGCAAATCCATCGCGCCACACTCGATATTATCGAAACGGCCGGTGTACGTTTCCCGTCCGAAAAGGCGTTGGATATTTTAGAGGAGCATGGTGCACAGGTTGACCGTCAAACCATGGTTGCCCGTATACCTGGGCAGGTGGTGGAGGAGTACCTTGCTAAAGCGCCGCCGACCTATACACTTTCCGCACTCGAGCCATCCTTAGATTTGCCATTGGATGGCAACCACAGTTTCTTGGGAACAGACGGCTGTGGAGTTGAAATTATTGACGCATTTAGCGGTGAACGACGCCGTACAACCAAGCAAGATGTGATGGATGTTGCTCGCGTGGCAGACTATCTGGATGCGATTGCTTTCCATTGGGTGCCAATTTCGGCCCAGGATTGCCCGCCAGAAAACCGCAGCCTGCACGAGCTGCAGGCTGTATGGCGTGTGAGCAAGAAACACGTGCAGACGGAGACGATCGTCACGGAACGCGAGATGCAAGCAGGTATTGAGATGGCTGCAGGGTTGGTTGGCGGAACGGAAGCCTTAAGAGCACGCCCGATCCTATCGATTATGCAGTGTACCTATAGTCCGCTTGGGCATGACGGCGGTAGCATCGAGGCTGGCCTGGTCGCAGCCAAAGCAGGCCTCCCAGTTGGATATATGACCATGGCTTCTGCAGGTTCCAACGCGCCAATAACCTTAGCGGGAACACTGGTGGTAGGGAATGCCGAGGTGATTTCAGCGCTGGCTTTGATGCAGATGCACGCGCCTGGCTGTCCGGTTTACTACGCCGCTGCCCAGACCATGACAGATCTGCGTACCGGCGCGTATACTGGAGGCGGTCCGGAAGATTACTTGTTTGGCGCGGCAACCAACGTTCTAGCAGATTTTTATCATGTTCCGCTTTCTATGGGAGCCTTTGCCACTGGCGCCAAGGAACCCGATTGGCAGGCAGGCGTCGATAATAGTTTTTCCTCCTTCATGGCCGTCTTGACGATGTCCGATATGCTTCTAGGCGCTGGCCTTCTGCATGGATCACGGATTCTTTCCTATGAAGAGCTGCTGATGGACAGCGAAATCTGGAGTATGCTCGAATCGATGTTCAAGGGAATCGTGGTCACGCCTGAGACACTCGCATTGGACGTTATTCGCTCGGTAGGCCAAACCGGCAGTTACCTTGCTCATCGTCACACCCGCCAAAATATGCGCGAACGCTTTACCCCGACCTTAATTGACCGGCGACCTTATAACACCTGGGAAGAGAAACGCGATGGGGCGCGTGACTGGGCGCGCAGCAAAGCCCAGCAGATTCTGAAGGATTACCGGCCCACCGGTATCGAACCAGACCAGGATCGTGAATTGAGCAAGATCATCGCCTCCTTAGCCCCTGTGGGGTGAAAATCACGCTCGTTAACCAGGAGGCATAAGCAGAAACCTTTGCGCATATGCTGGTGTGACGCGATTCACCCCACCATATGCGCAATCATTTCAAATATTGAGGAATACAGTGTGACAATTTCACCGCGCAAAGAATTTTTTTTGGGTATTAAAGCGGAACTACCGATTCTCGTTGGCGTCGTGCCATTTGGGATGATCTACGGCGTGCTGGCATTGGGCGCGGGCATTCCTGCTGGCGCAGCTCAGGCTATTTCTGCGATCATATTTGCGGGTTCAGCCCAAATTTTAGTCACCCAGCTCGTTCATGTTGCCGCACCTTCAATCGTTATTCTAATGACGGTCGGCATCGTAAATTTACGACATGCCCTATATAGCGCCTCCGTTGCGCCTTATACGCGACATCTACATCCACTATGGAAATGGCTGCTGGCATATTTGCTAACTGACGAAGCCTATGCGGTTACTATTCTTCACTATCAGGAGGTGCCGGACCTTGGGGTAGGTAATAAACACTGGTTTTTCCTTGGGGCTGGGTTGGCTTTGTGGAGCTCCTGGCAGTTGAGTACCGCGGCGGGGATCTTTTTGGGGGCGGTAGTGCCGGCAAACTGGTCCTTGGATTTTACTCTTGCTCTGACGTTCATAGCATTGGTGACGCCGAGTCTGAAAGATCGTTCTAGCTTAGGGGCAGCCGTTTCAGCAGGAATAACAGCAGTCCTTGCTTTTCACTGGCCATATAAATTGGGGTTGGTATGCGCCGCTCTGGTCGGGATCCTAGTCGGCCTGGCATTGGAAAACCACGGCGGCCAACAGCAAACGCAGGAGATCTCATGACGGCGATCTTGTTCAACCCGGCGTTGGCGTCTGGCGCCCAATTGTGGGGCGTGATCATTCTGTCAGGCATCATAACCTATAGCATTCGTCTTTCGTTTATCCTCGTTTTTGGACAACGGGAAATTCCGCTCTGGTTGAAACGTGCTTTACGCTTCGTTCCGCCATCAGTACTGACGGCCATCGTATTTCCAGAACTATTGATTAACGGTGGAAAATTCTCTCTTGCATATGACAATACGCGCTTAATCGCCGGGATCGTTGCGATCCTGGTAGCCTGGCGAACAAAGAACGCTGTCCTAACAATTATCGTTGGAATGGGCGTCTTATGGCTGATGCAATGGCTTCTGACCATCTTATAGCGCCTATTGCCGAAACTTATCTTTTCGATTATTATAGTACATATGTTCTTGCAAAAACCAACCATACGGTTATCCGCCGATCAGATGACTTTGATAGAACTTCCCCTCGATGCGAAGATTTTTCTCGAGGGTCCGGCCGGCGCGGGCAAAACGACCGCTGGGGTAGAGCGGATGTTGCAACTGATGGCGTGGGACGTCCCGGCCAATGCCATATTGGTGCTTGTCCCTCAACGTACCCTGGCTGAGCCTTATCTTCAAGCCTTAAATCGACCGGGTGTGGTGGCTGGCGGCGTGGTTAGCATACTCACAATTGGCGGCCTGGCTCAGCGTATGGTTGACTTGTTCTGGCCTGAATTTGCTGAACAAGCTGGTTTTGCCCGACCCGACCAACCGCCTGTATTCCTGACCCTTGAAACAGCCCAATACTATATGGCACATCTTATTGGACCGCTTTTTACCCATGGGATATTCGATTCAGTTACTATCGAACGCAACCGTCTGTACAGTCAAATCTTGGATAACTTAAATAAAGCTGCCGCAGTAGGCTTTCCGTACACTGAAATCAGTGCTCGTTTGAAAAATGCCTGGGTTGGTGAACCCGGCCAGGCACGTGTCTATGATGATGTTCAGGAGTGCGCCTCGCTTTTTCGGAATTACTGTTTGGAACACAACCTGTTAGATTTCTCATTGCAACTCGAATTATTTCGAGAAAAGTTGTGGCCAACCGATCTCTGCCGCGCTTATTTATTCAGAAATTATCGGCATATCATTTTCGACAACCTGGAAGAGGATACACCGGTTGCACATGATATCCTTGGAGAATGGCTGCCAGCGCTTGAGTCTGCCCTGCTTATTTACGATTGGGAGGCGGGTTTTCGGCGTTTCCTGGGGGCTGATCCTGAGACTGCACTCAACTTAAAGGAATTGTGCTCTGAACAATTAGCGTTCCAAGCCGGTTTTGTCATGACCGACCCGGTTCAAGCGCTATCGGATAGCCTGGGGAAGATTCTTGCAGTTCCGCCGCCTGCAGAGTCTCCGCTGGGCGTTCCGGTTGAAAGTTACGCTGATAAAACCGCCGATAAACGAGCTACTCATCCGCGGGGAGCAAGGCTCACCCAATCTCTAATATTTAAGCAGCATCATTTTTATCCCGAGATGTTGGATTGGGTAGCAGATCAAATCGCCAAACTCGTGCAGGATGGATATCCTGCATCTGAAATCGTGGTCTTATCGCCATTTCTTTCAGATGCCTTGCGCTTTTCACTCATAAACCGCCTGCAATCTCGTCAAATCCCAACCCGTTCGCACCGGCCGTCACGCGCCTTACGGGATGAACCGATTTCCCATTGTTTATTGACATTGGCTTGTCTGGCGCATCCAGAATGGGGTATTCGACCTGAGAAATACGATGTCATCTATACATTGATGCAGGCGATTGCTGGGACGGATTTGGTTCGGGCCCAACTCCTGTCGGACATCGTTTATCGCGTACGAGAAGGAATACCTGTCCTAACATCATTTGATCAGATCAAATCTGAGACAAGAGCCCGAATCACCTATCGGATCGGTGAACGCTACGAGCGATTGCGAGAATGGTTGATGCACCGGCGCGAGCCCCCAGACGAGTTCGACCATTTCTTAAGCCGTTTATTCGGAGAGGTTCTCTCACAACCCGGTTTTGGTTTTTTTGATAATATCTCAGCCGGAGAAGTGACTGCTAACCTGGTTGAGTCTGTCCAGAAATTTCGTTGGGTTGCAGGAGAAGCTTTATCACAAGAGGGTGTATCCTTAGGCCAGGAATACTTCCACATGGTCCAACAAGGTGTAATCGCGGCGCAATACGTTCGGAGCTGGCAGGTCCAACCTGACGACGCAGTTCTGGTCGCGCCTGCTTTTACATTCCTGATGAGTAACCGGCCGGTAGCAATTCAATTTTGGATTGATGTGGGCAGTCATGGTTGGTCGGAGCGATTAAACCAGCCTTTGACCCACTCACATGTTTTAAGCCGCGGATGGCCGGCTGGTAAGTTATGGACCGATTATGATGAAGTTCATGCAGGCAGGCAACAGCTCAACCGGTTGACCCTTGGTTTATTGCGGCGTTGTCGGGAATGTATTTATCTAGGATTGAGCGATCTTGGCGAACAGGGCTACGAAACGCGCGGTCCACTCCTCCAGGCTTTAAATCGGGTTTTGCTCGTATCTGCACTTTGAACAGATCAAACCGCGATGATATCAATTACGGTCAGGTGCTTCCCATGATATTGCGTTCATCGCAGGCAGAGATATTACAATACCGAAGCGGTAAGATGGGGATTTCGGCCGTACCAGGCAGCGGCAAGACCTGGACTCTCTCCCTTCTGGCGGCTGATATCATCCGCAGCGGGATTTTGGCAGAGAACCAGGAGGTATTGGTTGTTACGCTTGTCAATTCTGCAGTGGATAACTTCTATCAACGGGTTGGCAGTTTTGTCGAAGATTATGGTTTGATCCCGAACCTGGGTTACCGTGTGCGAACACTGCATGGCCTGGCGCACGATATTGTGCGCGAACGCCCGGGTTTGGTGGGTCTGGCGGATAATTTCCAGATCATTGACGAACGGGAAGCCGACGCCATCCGTGATGAAATTGCCCGCGCCTGGCTACTCAATCACCAGCATGTATTGGATCATTACCTGGATGCCGATCTCTCAGAAGCAAAATTTGTAGAAGTTCAGCGTAAAGAGTTGCCTGGGATAGCTAAAGACATCGCCTTGAGTTTTATCCGCTATGCCAAAGACTTGCAACTTACCCCAGAGAAACTTCGTCAACGCCTGGATGACTTACCGGCTCCGCTTCCGCTGGCTGAGATGGGCTGGTCAATCTATACCGATTATCAGCATGCCCTCAATTATCGGGGCGCGGTCGATTTTGATGATCTGATCCGCCTGGCGCTATTAGCATTGCAAAATGATCGAGATTATCTCGAACGCTTACGTCAGCGTTGGCCGTATATCCTTGAGGATGAAGCGCAGGACAGCAGCCGATTGCAAGAATCCATCCTAAGCACCCTGGCCGGTCCTCAGGGAAACTGGGTACGGGTGGGCGACCCGAACCAGGCGATCTATGAAACATTTACCACTGCCAATCCGCGCTTTCTCAGGAATTTCATGCAGCGAGTTGATGTTCTTTCTAAAAAATTGCCCGAGTCGGGTCGTTCGACTCAAACAATAATCGATCTGGCGAATGGCCTGGTCAAATGGACCCAGACTGAACATCCGGTCGAAGAAGTGCGAGACGCGCTACAACTTTTACCTGAAATTAAGCCTACCGGACCGGATGACCCTCAGCCCAATCCAACCGATAACCCATCCGGTGTCTGGATTGCCCGGCAAAAGTATACCCCGCAGGAAGAAATCAGAGCGGTAGCCGATTCTTTAGCGCGTTATTTACCCGAAAATCCCAACGCAACGGTTGCGGTGTTGGCGCCGCGCAACCAACGTGGCGCCGATTTGGCCGACGAGCTGACGGCGCGCGGCATTGAATTTGACGATGGTCTGCTGCGTAGCTCCAGCGCCACCCGCTTCTCAGCCGGGAAATTGAATGATTTATTGAGTTACCTGGCAGATCCACAATCATCGCGCAGGCTGGCGCGCGTATATGAAATTTGGCGGAAGTTCGAGCAATTAGATCGAAATAGCCGTTCACAAGCAGGATTTATCGCCGAGAACTTGAGAAAGTTACGCCACGTTGAGGATTATCTCTGGCCAGGTCCCGAGCAGGATTGGCTAGCCGAATTGGAAAACAGCGCTATGCCTCCCGCTATGCTTGCAGAGTTGGCCGATTTTCGCACCCTGGTGAGGCGCTGGCAGGCAGCAGCTTTGCTGCCTATCGATCAAATTGTTTTGACGATTGCTCAAGACCTGCTTTCAGAGCCTTCCGAGCTAGCGGTATCGCATAAACTTGCCCTTTTGCTGCATAATGCCAGCCAGAGCAATCCAGATTGGCGCCTACCCGAACTTACAAATGAATTGGATGTAATCGCTCGCAACGAGCGCCGCTTACTCGGTTTTAGCCAGGATGATACGGGTTTTGATCCAGAGAAATATCGTGGTAAAGTTGTCATTGGCACGATCCACAAAGCCAAAGGGCTTGAGTGGGATCGTGTGTATCTGATTTCTGTCAATAATTATGATTTTCCGTCAGGAATAGCTGGCGATCGCTACTTGCCAGAGAAATGGTTCGTACGCGGCAAACTTAACCTGGAGGCCGAGGCGCTTGCCCAGCTTGAAGCAGTGATGAGCAGGAGTGAGTTCGATTGGTATGAAGAAGGTGAGGCAACTTTGCAAGCGCGCCTGGACTACGTTCGAGAACGTCTGCGCCTGCTGTACGTCGGGATTACCCGGGCTAAGAAGGAGCTGATTATCACCTGGAACACCGGGCGCAAGGGGGAACAGACTCGGGCACAATCCTTCGTAGCACTGATGAATATCTGGGATAACCAACGAGGGGGTGTTGGAGGATGAACCAACCTGTTAGGAGAATACAAAACTTAAATCTGACCTTGTCACAGGGCAGCTTACAAGATTTCGTCGATTGTCGCCGCCGGTTTTATCTACGCTACGTGCTCAGGCTGGCATGGCCCGCCATAGAAAGTGAACCAATCCTCGAGCAAGAACGCTATATGCAACAAGGCGTTCGGTTTCATAAAATGGTCCAGCAATATCTGGTAGGAATCAACCATGATAAGCTTGCAGCTCAAATCCACGAGCCTGATCTGCAGCGTTGGTGGAACCATTTTTTGAGTTCATTAAATATTCCCCCGCTCAACAATTTAAAAAACGCTTCTGGCCAATGCCATCCAGAATTGTCCTTGAGCGCGCCCATAGGGGATGCCAGGCTTGGAGCAAAATGTGATCTTGTTTGGATTGGATCTGGCTCGGAAGTTGTTATTTACGATTGGAAGACCTCTCGCCATCGACCTACACGTGTCTGGTTGGCTGAACGTCTACAAACCCACGTCTATCCATATTTGCTTGCACGCAGCGCCCAGCAATTGAACCAGGTTAGCAGCAATCATACAGGAAAACCATTTCATCCAGAACAAATCAAGATGCTTTATTGGTTTGCCGATTTTCCCGAACAACCAGAAATATTCACCTACACAACTGAAAAATTTCTGGCCGATGAACGATACTTAACTGGATTAATGGATGAGATTCAGGATTTGGGCGATTCGGAATTTGAAATGACGATCCATGAAGATCGTTGCAAATTTTGCGTGTACCGTTCATTGTGCTCGCGTGGAATGGAGGCTGGTTCGTTTGATGACTGCGAGACATCCCTTGAAACTGGGGCGAAAGACGCTTTCTTCATCGACTTTGAGAACATCCCAGAAATCGAGCTCTAATGTGAAATCATGGATTGAACCATCGAATATCTCCCTACCGGATGAGTTCAGTCGGCAGATTGGCGGCAACCCATTGGTGGCCAAGACACTCTATCGGCGCGGGCAAACAACAACTCAAGCTTCTCAAGCATTTTTAAATCCAGAATTTTACCAGCCAAGCTCCTCTTATGATCTCCCGGGGATGGATATCGCTGTCGAACGCTTGCAGTCTGCGATAAAGAAAAAAGAGACGATCTGTGTTTGGGGTGATTTCGATGTCGATGGCCAAACAGCCACCGCATTGCTGGTATCGGCTCTGCGTAACCTGGGAGGGCAGGTGATATACCATATCCCCATTAGAGCCACCGAATCGCATGGCATCAACCGACCAGTCCTGGAAAAAATTCTGGATGGGGATCAAACTGCGACATATGGCTGGATTGAAGGCCTTGCCCCGCCCAGCTTGATACTCACGTGTGACACGGGAATTTCCGCGCACGAAGCCCTAAGTTATGCAGATGCGACGGGGGTGGACGTCCTGGTAACCGATCATCATGAGCTTCCACCAGAACTGCCATCAGCCTTGGCGATGATCAATCCAAAATTCCTGGCGCCAAACCACCCGCTGAATACCTTGCCGGGAGTAGGAGTCGCCTATAAGTTAGCCGAGGCTTTATCTCGGCAATATGGAACTCATCTCGATGAAGATCATGCGTTAGCCATGGTAGCCCTGGGGGTTGTAGCAGACCTGGCAATCCAAACCGGCGAGGCGCGCTATCTGCTTCAACTTGGTTTGCAAAAGCTGCGTCAGACAATTCTGCCTGGTATTCAAACTTTGGCAGAGCTTGCAGAAGTAAATCTGTTAAATTTGAACGAAGAGCACATCGCTTTCGAATTAGCGCCGCGTTTAAATGCTCTGGGTAGATTAGGGGACGCCAATCATGCGGTCGAATTGTTGACAACCCAGGACGTAAAACGAGCACGCTTGCTCGCCAATCAGTTGGAAGGTATGAATAACCAGCGCCGATTGCAAACAGAGTTAGTCTTTCAGGCAGCCCTATCGCAGATCGAGCGGGAGCCTACCCTGCTGGATCAGCCGGCGCTGGTCCTTTCACATCCAAGTTGGCCATCTGGTGTGATCGGGATTGTTGCCAGCCGTCTGGTGGAACACTATCATAAGCCTGTAGCGCTCATTGCAACGCCTGAGGGGGCTCTCGGACGAGGTTCTGCCCGTTCGATTGAGGGCGTCCACATCACCGAGATGTTGCGCGCGAATGCAGGGTTGCTGTCTGGTTATGGTGGACACGCCATGGCAGCCGGATTTTCGATTGACCCACAACAAATCCCTGTATTTCGGCGCGCCCTCAATCGAAGTTTGCAGAATCTAGGCGCAATACCAGAATCCAGGCTTCAGATCGACGGATATCTCGACCTTAAGGAATTGAACCTGGACCTGGTTGCTGATTTGGAACGTTTAGCGCCGTTTGGTATGGGCAATCCACCTTTGATCTTGGTTAGCCGCAATGTGCGGATCTCGAATTTTTCCTCAGTGGGGAAAAATCAAGAACATTTGCTGTTAACGGTCACGCATCCATCTGGTTATAACCAGCGCGTCGTATGGTGGCAGGGCGCCGGATGGCCGAGACCGGAGGGAGCTTTTGACCTGGCATATACCGTGCGGGCAACATCTTATCGTGGTCAGCCGGCTATTCAGGTGGAATGGGTAGATTATCGCCCGATTGTCGACGAGCTTCAATCCATCCCACCAGCCATTCTTTGTGAAGCAATCGACCATCGAAATGACAGATATCCGCTGTCAAGCCTAAAAAAATTGATGGATAGCAGCGCCATCCAGGTATGGGCAGAGGCAAGCGCAGCGGCGAAGTTATCTGCTCAAAATGTCTCGGTCTGCTCGCGACTTGAATTAATCCCAAGCCAGTCGTTGTTGATCTGGACGCCTCCACCTTCCTTCGAAATCCTAACGGAAGTATTTGCGATTGTCCGCCCACAAAAGGTTTATTTGTTTTCTGTGATGCCCGAAACTGATCGCCTGGACGAATTATTAAAACGATTAATCGGTCTTGTAAAGTACTCGCTTCAAAACCAGGGAGATTACATTGAGGTGAATAAATTGGCCTCAAGCCTTGCGCAACGAGAGATCACAACACGCAAGGGATTAGCTTGGATGGCCGCTATGGGGTATATAAGCCTGGAAGAGGCAAGCCCAGGACAATTTCATCTGGCGTATGGAGGCGTCCAGGAGCTTGCTTTAGCCCATCATTTGGTTGAAGAACTGGATGGGTTGCTTGCAGAGACGCGTGCCTTTCGGGCTTATTACAATTATGCGGATCCACTGAAGTTAATTGCCTGACTTGATCGGGTATTTACCTTGTGGTATATTAAAATCAGTTAAGATTTGTTGCCGGGGGATTGGAGAGAATTCTTGTACTGTATCGGAGGATATGATGGCCGACGAGAAGTTCGATGAAAAAGAACGCGAGAAACATGACGAAAAAACCGAGGAGAAGACCTGGGAGGAAAAGTGGCAACGTGATCCGCTTACTTCCCTCGTTTGGGCGGCTATCTTTATCTGGGCTGGACTTGTGTTCTTGGCCAGTAATCTGGGAATCCTGGATTGGGCGCTGCAGGGTGCAACTCAGGTAACTGGTTTGGGCCTCTTCAATAAAGTTGTTCAGGCCTGGCCTTTGGTTCTGATTGGCGCAGGTGTGATCGTCTTGATTGGGGTACTCATTCGTCTCCTGGTACCTGCATATCGCAAACCAGTTTTCGGAAGTATTGTTATCGCCATTTTTTTGATTGGAGTTGGCCTAGGTGACCTGATCAACTGGGGCATCGTTTGGGCGGTGCTTCTAATCATTCTAGGCATCTATATACTCACCCGAGGGCCGAGACGCTCTAAAGAGTAATCCTGTAGCTTATAAGCGTCCGAAGTAAAAGGTCATGAACTCGCTCCAGGCGTAGCGAAACGGTGTGCTCCATTTTTCTCGTCCAATACAACGAAAGTAGGGCGGCTCATAAGCCCTGATCAAATCACCGATGCGATAGCGAGGCAAGATCGGGGTGCTGACCACAAGGCCACCCATCTCGCCGGGTTTCATTTCGTGGAGCATCTTCATCCCACCTCGTGTGGCGACTTCAAAGAAGAATAAATCGTAGTTCGGAGTCCAGCCGCGCTTTCCATCACGTTGTTGGCCAAACACCCCTTCGGTGGTCCCATAGATTTCCCGGATAACGGCCGGTCCATACAAAGCCTGTAGGGTCGGTGCGTATCGGGTATTAATTCCCGGCACGCTTCCCAAAGTCATAATTTGGGTTTTCCAGATGTCTTTTGGATACACGCGGTAGGCGTGATGTAGGTAGCGACCAAACCGGATTGCAGTAGGCGCTACGCCGCCCACCAGCGTCACGTTTTGGTCTATGCATTTCTCGTAGGCCAGGTCGAAGCGGCGCTCCCAATCTTTCACGGATTTACCGCCCCCCAGCGCGTCGATTTCCTCTTGGGTAGGGGCCGATCGGATTGGGGTAAAGGTAGAGACGTACTTGGTATATATACCCGAGCTATATCCATACGCTACTTCACGTTCTTCGATCTTGATTGTGCCCACAATAGATGGAAAATTTAAGTTTAAATTTACCCCGGCGAATAAATCCAAACGTTTCGTATTGGCAACGTAATTTAACATAGCTCGCCCGGCGCTAATACGCATACTCATGTCGGTGGGGGTCATTGGAATGAATTTTGATTCCCCTTGGGTCGTCCCGCGAGTGATCGCCCATCCCGCAGGTTCTTCCCAAAGCAAAGCTTGGATTTTGCCGCCCATGACCTGTTGAATAATTGGCTTATAAACTTCGTAATCCGCCACCGGAATAGCACGCCGGTAATCTGCAAGGGTCTGGATATTCGACGCGCCATGTGCTTTCCCATAATCCGTTTTTGCATAGTCGGTTAACAATCGATGAAGGACCAATTCCTGAGCTTTTCCGGGATCGGTAATAGCGTTATACCAGGGGAGCAGCATACTCTGCAACATCTGAAGGGCAACGGCTGGATCGAGGTTATTCATCGGAGGCCTCCTGGGAAAATGGTGATAAAGAGCGAATTGAATCGATATTAATATGTTTTGTGGTACACTAAAAATGAATCTCAGATATATTCATGCAAGGAGACTTGTATGCCTCGAATTGCGATTGTGACCGATAGCACAGCCAGTATCCCTGAAGATTTAATTAATGAACTAAATATTCATTGGGTCCCTTATTACATTCATCGTGGGCAAGAAGTCTTACGAGATCTCGTATCGATTCAAAGAGATACCTTTTATACTTGGCTGCCATATGCTCGGGAGTTGCCAAAAACTGCCAGCCCAGGACCAGGCGACTATATAACAATCTACGAAACCCTGGCAAATGCGGGCGTGGAAGAGATTGTCAGCATTCATATGACATCTAAAGCCAGCGGGGCGTACCAGGCAGCGATGGCTGCAAAATCCATGGTAGCTGAAATGTTGCCCAAGCTGCGCGTCGAAGTTGTTGATACACTGAATGTGTCCATGTGTCAGGGTTGGATCGTCATCGAATCTGCCAGATCGGCCTTAGCTGGAAAATCTGTAAACCAGATTTTGCAGCAGATCGGCGACATGATTCCAATTACTACGATGATCCAGACGGCAGATACGCTGAAGTATCTTTATATGGGCGGCCGGATCGGCAAAGCAAAACATATGCTGGGTTCTCTATTGAATATTAAACCATTAATCAGTATGCAAGATGGTGAAATTATACCTGTCGGGCAAGCGCACAGTCGAGGTGAAGCATATCGTTCGATTGCCAGGTTGGTAGAGAAGGCGGTTGGCTCCAAAGGTAAGATCAAGGTGGCTTATGTTCATGCCGCTGCGCGTGAAGAAGCGCTCAGGTTGAGGGAAATTGTCGAAGAACGTGTAATTGCCGTAGAAACCCTGGTGGCTGAGTTGTCGCCAGCATTGGGTGTTCATTCTGGACCAGGAACAGCCGGGTTATGCTATTTTTCGGTCTAAGATTTTTATATCGTAGCTGCCAGGCGGGCGATTGACAGTATATTCAAGACGGCTTTCGGTACAAAGGAAGAAATAACCGCATATTCTTGATCTTTACTGCCGTCTGGCGCCCGTTCCGAGCAATGGGCATTATTACCGATAGGTCCCAGTCCGTCCAGGGTTGAGTGATAGCGCCAGAGCAGATTCCCATCACTTAACCCGCCGCGTTCTTCGGGGAGGACCTTTAATCCCAATTCCGTACCAATAGCGGCCCATAGATCGAATAACCGGCTGGTCTGTGGGTTGCGCGGCCAGGGATCAGATTGGTCTATCAATCGGATTTCTACTTTGCACGGATAACCGTCCTGGCTGGAAACCTGGGTGCTTCCATTGAGCGCCATGATGCTATTGACTCCGTTTTCAAATATCTCTGGAGAAAAAGTGCGCATTTCGACTTCGGCTTCGGCAGTATGAGGAACTCGGTTTACCACACTGCCGCCTTTCACGGTGCCCACATTGAAAGTCAACTGATTCTCGTAATCAGTCAGGGCAGCAATTTGCTGGATGGTGTGAGAAATTTGCACTATGGCGTTGGCGCCCTGGGCATGACGGTTCCCTGCGTGAGCTGACCGCCCTTCCACCAATACTTTAAAATTTGCCTTTCCCTTGCGGGCGGTAACCAGCGCAAACTTATTTGCGAGGGGAGTGCCTCCTTCGAAAACCAGGCAGGCTAGTGAATGAGCTCCCAGGCGATCGAGGAGCAATCGGCCGAAATCACAAGATAGCACCTCCTCAGTGGCGTCTACACCGATCAGCCAGGTGATATTATCAAACTCATTAGGAAAGAATTTTTGGAGCGCTTCGAGCACCATATAAATCATTATGGTCCCGCCTTTGATATCTACGGTGCCAGGGCCGTATACGCGGTCGCCCTCAATCCGCCAATTGAAATGATTCTGGATTTCTTCCTCCAATGGAAAAACGGTATCCAGATGAGAAATCATGGCGATTGCCTGACCACTCCTTCCAGCACGCTCTAGAAATACATGTTGACCAAAGTCGGGATTTTCGGATTGAATCGTTTCGCCTTTGAAGCCAAGCGCAGAAAACGCCTGAATCGTTAATTTACCGAGCTGGTTAACGCCACTTGAATTGGCGGTGAAACTATTTACCGCAACCATTTGCATTAAGAGGTTAAGATATTCAGGAAGCCTTTCCTTCAGGTAGTCGGTTATCTGGGTTACGTTGTCCATAATCGTATTTGTTTTCCTCTCAATCTGAGTCAGGTGGGTTGATAGAAGAATTATCAAGGAAATCACCGATTTCAAGCGTCCCAAGTGAGCGGAGTAAATCATCGCTGTGCATCATGATGGTCGTATTGCGAATGCCCGATCCAATCGAAATTTCAGTCTCGTTTACCACGCTCCGATCGAGCAAAACGCGCACGGGCTCGGATATTCCAATCGGTGAGACTGCCCCCGTCGGATATCCGGTGACGCGCATCACTTCATCATGTGAGGCCATCGTCATCCGGCTGGCGCCGAGGAATTCTCGCAAGCGCGGCCAAGAAATTTGTGATGGGCCGGCTACTAAAACCATTACGAAGGTTTCATCTGATAGCCTGAATAGAATGCTGCGAATAATCTGCGAAGGGCGTTGGTTTCGTTCTTGCGCCGCCTGCTCCAGGCTGTAGACCGGGCCGGGGTGGCGAAAAAATCGATAGGGTATGCCCTGAGCGTCTAACGCCAGCGTCACCGGCGTTGATTCACTTGATGGATTGGCCATGCGGAGAATTATAACTGTTCAGTAGAGAAAATTTTAGATGACTCCACACGGATTTGTATTCCTCTTAAACAAAATATACTTAAAAAGAATAGTATACCAAAACAGGTGAAGATGACGAAATAACCAAGGCCTGCTTTGTAAGCGTTTAGATAATCAGCGATCAAGCCCCCTAAACCAGCGCCGATGATGCCAGCGCCAGCCCCAGCTAGGTTTGATATCCCTAAGAATCGTCCAGCCTGTTCGTCAGGTGTAAGGCGCGTACCTAAGGCCCAATTGGTAGTGACAAATAAACCTGTACCAATGCCCAGGCCTATCCCAACACAATAAATCGTGATCAAGTTCGGAAGGAAAACCGTGGATAGTAACAGCAAGGTGGATGCCGTGGCAATAACGCCACTAATCCCAACCAGGCGTTTCTGGCCAAACCGGTCAGAAATCCAACCGCTCGGTAATGCACTGAGTAGCGTAAATAAACCTACAACCGTGATTAATTTCCCATAGATCGAGATTGATGTTTCAATATTTACCTTAAATGCATAAGAAAGAAAATAGGGTGCAAAACTCTGGATCGATGTAATCGCGGCCAGGAACATTAATCGGTTGATTACCCACCAGGTAAAGGATGGTCTTTGGCGCGCTTCCTGGCCCAGAGTCGCCAGTGTACCGGCCCATACGCCGGCAACCACGGATACGATCATCGCAATGATTCCGCCAATACCGACCATGATCGCCAGGGCAGTTTCCTTTCCAAGCCATGGCATTGTTGCTATACCAAACAAGCCTCCGATCAACGCGCCAGCCAAGAGACCTGCCAACGCGCCGATCGCAATCCCCGCCAGCATACCAAGGACGCGCAGCATGGTAGGCGCGAGCGGGATGTCTGGTTTTTTATGAATCGGTTTTTCCTTAACGAAAAGTACGGTGATGAGCATAATTATTAGCAAAGCTGCCCCAGTGATGACTACCGCCAGGTCGAATTTCCCCTTCCCAACCAGGGCTGCAACGGTGAACCCAAGTAACACCAATGGTAGTAGCTCGAAAATAGACTTTATGGCTGAGGCAATGCCACGCTGATCATCGGGTACGATGTCGGGGATTAATGCTTGGAGCGGTCCGTGAGAAATATTGGAGGATACCTGGATCAGCAATACAGAAATAACCAGCATCACATAGTTAGATGAATATGCGATGAAAGCAAGGAAGACGAGGTCGAGAAGCACCCCAAAGAATATGTATGGGCGTCGCCTCCCAAAACGAGATGTGTTGCGATCGCTCAGAATGCCAAATGCAGGCTGCGCCAACATGGCGATAATTAATCCAGCTGCGCGCACGCCCCCTAGGGCGGTGTTACGGATTGAGGGGGCGACGAAAATATCAACCAGATATGGCAGGAAAATTGCCTGGACTGCGTTATTACGCAGGTTTAATCCGAGCCAAAAAACGTTGATTGTGAGTAAATCATACCAGCGAAGGCGTTTCATGTTTTGAAGAGTTTTGCCAGGAAGGCCATTCTTCGTAATTCATGGTCGACCACGTTTTCGATTTTTAGGAAGGCATGTCCTTCATCTTGGTAAAGAATAAAATCCACTTGCTTGCCCAACGACTCTAATCGGTCCCTAGCTGCTATCGAGTCGCTTGCGGGACAGCGTGGATCGTTGCCTCCACAGATCAACTGCACAGGTGCTTGTATCCGGTCTAGAAAAAAATAAGGCGAAGCGTCATACCATCTCTGGTAATTCTGTCCTGGGTCGCCCATATTTTCGATATCCCAATGTTGTAGATCCTCACGGATTTTTTCGTGAGAACTGAACCAATTGATAAAAGGTACAATTGCAGAGCCGCCCACGAACCGTTCTGGAAACTGGGTAAGGCAGGTCATTGTCAGGTAGCCGCCATGACTTCGCCCAGTCACTGCGATCTGCTGGGGGTCAGCGATGCATGCATTTATAAGGTAATCAACGCCTGCTGCCACGTCACGCGTATCCACACCACCCAGATCAAACCGGTTGGCAAGTTGCCAGTCTCGACTGTAACCGGTAGAACCGCGATAATTAGGCGTAAGAACGACCCAACCGCGGCTAGCCATATGTTGAAATATAGGGTACCACAAGAATTGGAATAACCAGCTTGGCCCGCCGTGAATGACGATCACAGCCGGGGGAAGCTCAAGCGCAGTCTCTTTCGGTTTGAATAGTAAAGCTGGGACAGGCGTTTTGTCCAGGCCTGGATACCACACGTGCTCTGGCAGAATAAAATCCTCAGCTTTAAATTCCGGCGGAAGCGAATGAGTAATCTGGCTGATTGTCCCATCTTTTAAATCATATTGCCATAGATCACACGGATGGGCATAGTTGTCGAAGGTAAAGATCAGCTTCTGGTTGTCGGGCGTAAATGTGGGCGTCTCATGCACCCCACTCGCTGCCTGGAAGCGTCGCACGAGCCCATCCAGGGTATCATACGTAGCCAGCCAGGTGTCAGGTCCTCGGGAAACAGTAT
>JAYRNN010000082.1:0-5308 GCA_041912175.1 Anaerolineales bacterium
GAACACATCCGCCAGCAATGCGACACGGTTGAAAAACTGGAAACCTTGCAGCGCAGCACGATCTACGGCATCGAAGCCAAGCCGCTGCCCTACCTGTTGTGCCAGATGAACCTGCTGCTGCATGGCCTGGAATTTCCGAGCATCGAGTACAAAAACTCCCTATCGGTGAAAATCGGCGAGATCGGCGAGCGCGAGCGCGTGGACGTGATCCTGACCAACCCGCCTTTTGGCGGCGAAGAAGAGCGCAGTATTTTAAATAACTTCCCGGCCGACAAACAGACCGCCGAGACGGCCCTGCTCTTCCTGCAGCTCATCATGCGCAAGCTGCGCCGCCTCCCCAAACCGGGCCGCGCCGCGGTGGTCGTTCCCAACGGCATGCTGTTTGGCGACGGCATCGCCGCCCGCATCAAAGAAGAGCTGCTGACCGAGTTCAACCTGCATACCATCGTGCGCCTGCCCAACGGCGTGTTTGCCCCCTACACCAGCATTCCAACCAACCTGCTGTTCTTCGACCGCAGTGGGCCGACCGGGACGATCTGGTATTACGAGCAGCCGGTGGCCGAAGGCATTAAGAACTACACCAAGACCCGCCCGATGCAGTTCGAGGAATTCGGGCCATTAATCGATTGGTGGGCAGCGCGGCAAGAGAACGAACGCGCCTGGAAGGTACCGGCGACGGAGGTATTGAAATACAACGCCAACGGCGCGCTGGTCTCGGCCAACCTGGACATCAAGAACCCCAACCGGGCGGACGACCTGGAGCACCTGCCGCCGGAGGTGTTGGTGGAGAGCATTTTGGAGAAAGAACGAAAGATTGCGGCGCTGATGGATGAGATTAAGGCGCTGCTGGGAAAGGGGGCGTGAATGGCAAGCGGGTGGCAGGAAGTCCCCTTTGCGGAAATACTAAACCCCATATCGAATCCTGTACCTGTCGAGAGGAATAAAACCTATCGCATTTTAGGAATGCGTTGGTATGCTCAAGGTTTGTTTATCAAGGAAGATAAGCCAGGACAATTAATTCAGGCTAACGAATTATTTAGAGTCGAAAAGGATGATTTCGTCTATAACCGTCTATTTGCATGGAAGGGTTCATTCGGAATTGTTGATGACTTAACCGCTGGCGGCTATGTGTCCGGAGAATTCCCGTGTTTCCATGTTGTTTCTACGAAAGCAGACCCAAAATTTATTCTTTATTACTTATCTCAGGAACCAATATGGGATGAAATTGGACGGATCAGTTCAGGGCAAACAAGCATCAGTCGTTTACGCCTGAAGGTACCCGATTTCCTTGGAATGAAAATCCCCCTCCCACCCCTGGACGAGCAGCGCCGCATTGTGGCGCGCATCGAGGCGCTGGCGGCGCGGGTCAACGAGGCGCAGAGGCTGAGGAAGGAGGCACTGGAGAGAGAAGAGTTCCTCTTAAGGTCAGTTTTATTCAGTAAGACATCTGGAGAGCCTGCTCCTAGGCCTCTCCGCGAACTGGTTAAATTACGCGAGCCCGATGTTGATGTTAATAGTTTGGACATTTATCATTTTGCGGGTGTTTATTGTTTCGGACGCGGGGTATTTAAAGGAGCTAGGCGAAAAGGGGATGAGTTTGCCTATCGAAAACTGACTCGACTTCGTACAAATGACTTTACTTACCCCAAACTTATGGCTTGGGAGGGTGCTTATGGTATTGTTCCGCCCGAGTGTGATGGACTCGTGGTTTCCACCGAATATCCGGTCTTTGAATTGAACCAAGAATTGATTTTACCTGAAACAATGGCTATTTATTTTCGTGTTCCATTCATTTGGGAAAGTCTTTCTGGTCAGAGCACAGGAACGAATGTAAGACGTCGTCGGTTAAACCCTAGTAAATTCTTAGACTATAAATTCCCGTTGCCACCCATGAAATTGCAATTGTTACTAAAAAAAATCCAGGCAAAGATAAATTCAATTCGGAGACTGCAAGCCGATTCTCAGCAAGAACTCGATGCACTGCTGCCAAGCATCCTGGATAAGGCATTCAAGGGAGAGCTATGAACCAACG
Organism: Anaerolineales bacterium; assembly: GCA_041912175.1. Classification (GTDB taxonomy): domain Bacteria; phylum Chloroflexota; class Anaerolineae; order Anaerolineales; family UBA4823; genus CAZAGA01. Next base: position 2,033 of record JAYRNN010000082.1, read on the forward strand.
CAATCGGTTGTTGACTCTAATCATTCACAAGAATACAAGTGAAAAGGACGGCCAGGTTTCTCGCAGTCGATCGTAAATGAGCGGAAATGGGTTACTGAATTCGATTTTTAGGATTATTCTAAACAATGAGTATAATAGAATTCATCGAGGCTGATAATTAGATAACACTAAGTTATAATCAGTGATATTGGGCTTCACATGACTGAAATTATTTCAGAAAACCAAATAACCGACCTTCTAGCCGAGCCGAAACCTTTACCTCAAGAGTTATTTAGATTAACTCCGCTTTTACGAAACATTAAACTGGGTCATTAAGAAGCTCAGTTTGATATAACAGGCGAGGCAGGCAATGATTTTCGGATTATTATTCGGCAAAGTAATTTTAACGCCTTTGATTTTTCGGTTATTCTTGCCTATCTACCCAGAACGACTAACCAAGTGATCCGTCTTCGTCGCTACAATGGCAAAAGTCATGAACATACTAATCGAATCGAGCGCGATCGGTTCTACAACTTTCACATTCACATGGCGACCGAGCGTTACCAACGCGAGGCTGAAACAGAAGATGGTTATGCAGAACCTTCTTCAAAATATAGTGATTTAAGTGGCGCGATTGAGTGCTTAATTGATGATTGTGGATTTAGCAAACCTGACCAGGTACAGACTCGTATATATTAAGCGCTTTGGGATAATGTACAATGAATACCCAAATAATTGAAAGTGAATTTCGCCAGCGTGTTGGCGAACAAGTTAGACTGATTGAAGAAGGTTATTCCCGTTATCGTGTTTTTACTCCATTCTTATTTCCAGATGGCGATCATCTCAGTATTGTCTTGAAGCCTATTGGAAATGAACAGGTCCTCAGTGATGAGGGCAACACATTAATGCGATTAACTTATGAAATTGAGTATCGCGATCTACTCCGCGGCGCTCGTCAAAAGATCATAGAAAATACAATTGCCTCTTTCGGAGTGGTAAATCAAGAGGGTGAACTCTTAATTTACATACGCGATGAGGCTTACGGTGATGCTCTGTTCAACCTGGTCCAGAGTTTAATAAAAATTTCAGATGTTACCTATCTCCAAAGGGAAAGAATCAAATCCACCTTTTTTGAAGATTTCCGCCACGTAATCGAAGAAAGTGTTCCACAGGATCGCCGTCAATTTGATTTTCACGATCCAATTCGAGACCCAGAAGGAAACTATCAAGTGGATTGCCGCATCAATGGAATGTCAATGCCACTCTATGTTTTTGCGATTCCCAATGACAATCGCTGTCGAGATGTAACAATTACCCTTCATCAATATGAACGCTGGGGAATAAATTTTCAAAGTTTAGCGGTTTTTGAAGACCAACAATTAATTAGCCGGCCGGTTTTAGCTCGCTTCAGCGATGTTGGCGGTAAACAATTCTCAAGCCTGGCCTCCAACCGGGATCGTATTCAGAAATATCTGAGGGAGGTAGGAAGTTAAGCTTATATTCAGCAGGCCATCGATGATGCCAAGGAGCTTATAAAAAATATCCAGGACCTAAATTGGTGGATGGACCAATATGTGCATCTGACAAACTAGTTTTGCGGGATGGCAATCTTACCCGCGCTGTTAGCCGGGGCATTCTGGTGGCGGCGCAGAGTAAAACGTTAATTGTGTTCCCCCTCCTACCCCACCAACCCTCTCGCCCCCTGCACAAAGAACAACACCCCAAACACCAGCGACACCGCGATCACAATCGGGCGGTTATAGCGCGTCAGCCAGGCCGAGAACGACCCCAAGAGCGACTTGGAACGCTCGGGGACCACCATCCGCACGCCGATCACCAGCAGGAGCAGCGCTTGAGCCAGCAGGATGAATAAAAGGAATGCTACCGTGCTGGCGGGCTGCCCTAATTGCGCCTCTTCGATCACCCCGATCGCGCTCAGCGTAAATACCCAGAACTTACCGCTGATTAACACCAGCCCCGCCCCCATCCCAAATGCCTTCAGCGGCGTGAGCGTGTCCAGCGCCGTCATCCACTTCGGCGGCGGGTCGTCGCCGTCGCTCTCGCTGCGCCACTGCTTATAGGCCGTGATCAGCAGCAGGATGCCCAGCACAAGCAGCAGCGTGGAAACCAGCGGGCTTTTTCCATCGCCCTTACCGGATCCCGGAGAAAAAATCCAGCCAAAAATGACCCCCTGCAGTAAGCGGATCGTCGTCATCCCCGCTGTCAGGCAGATGGCTTTGGCTAAACCCTGGCTTGGGCTATCGAGCAGCAGGATGACGATCATGATCTGCAGCGGCACCAGCGCGCTGCCGATAATGAACGGTGTTAAGTAGAGCATCGTCTCGCCCATCCGTTTTCCTTTCTGGCGCCCACCGATTTAATCAATGTCAAACCGTTATAAGGGGTCATTTTTGTGATTGCGGGCAGCTTCACTGCCCGCAATCATGAACAAGATTTATCCCGAATTAAGTTGGATCAAGTATACCCGAAAATCGTCCCTCGGCGGGCAGCGTTACCGGCAATTCGATGATAAAAACCGCCCCTTGCCCGGGCGCGCTTTCAGCCCGCAGCGTGCCCTGCTGCGCCTCGACCAGGGTGCGGGCGATCGATAGGCCAAGCCCCATCCCGCCCGAATCAGCCCCCTTGTAAAAGCGCTCGAAGATGTGCGCCAGGTCCTCAGCCGCAATCCCCCGCCCGCTGTCGCGGATTTCGATCTGCACGAAGCGCCCCTCAGCCTGGCTCAGCAGCACGCCGCACACCCGGATCGACCCTCCCGGCGGCGTATAGCGCATCGCATTGACGATCAGGTTGGCGATCACCTGGCGCATGCGTCCCGCGTCCAGCTCGAGCAGCGGCAGTTCCCCCTCCAGCTCGAGCTCCAGGCGGATGCCCAGCGCCGCGGCCTGCGATTGAAAAGCAGACACCGTCTCGGCCAGCAGGGCTGCCAGGTCGGTAGGCTTGACATCCAGCCGCAGGGCGCCGCTCTCCGCCAGCGCCAGCGTGCGCAGGTCTTCCACCAAACGCGCCAGCAGCAGGCTCTCATCCAGGACAAGCCGCAGGTGGGTTTCGTCCGCCGGGTATAGCCCATCCAGCATGCCTTCCAGGTTGCCCTGGATCACCGTGATCGGCGTGCGCAGCTCGTGGGCCATGGTCGAGAGGAAATCCCGCCGCTGTTCGGCCGAGGCCTGCAAGCGGTCCGCCATGCTGTTGAAATTGCGCGCCAGCGCGCGCACATCGGCGGGCCCTTTCTCGGCCACGCGCACGCTGTAATCGCCGTGCGACAGGCGCTCGTAACCC
>JAYRNN010000083.1:0-17157 GCA_041912175.1 Anaerolineales bacterium
GATGGGTTGATGTATTCGATCAACCCAATTTAACCGGATACGACACCGATTCTGCTCGTCTCTTTACGTTAAAAACCGACCTTGAAACTGATGAGCATGACTTTTACTTGGAACATTCTTCAGAGGTTGGCGTATACGCAGAAAATAAAGGTTATGTCGTTGAGAATTCGAGCCGAGATAAACCTGAGGATGATATTGTGGAACAAATATGGGCAGTTATTGTGACACCGGAAAACAAGGAGATATTGATAATTGCAAATACGACCAGAGAAGAATTCGCAGAAATCGATCATTTGACTCTGGGTATGATATTCAGTTCAATTAGAAGCAAATAACAATCGGCAAGGTATTTTAACAAGAAAATAATAGCAATCCCGATCATAAGCGTGGCAATATGAACCAGACCCGCCAATCAGCCACAAAAATATATGTGCCCGGCAGAAAGAAATAATTCTCAGAACGGATGTTCTGAGAATTATGATACTACGGAATGTATTTTTAAATCTATAGATATTTGTTATTAACTTAAGGTAACTCCATTACCCGAGTTAATGACTTGTCCTAAATAATCCATCAAATAGCCAAGTATGCGAAATATTATTGAATTATTTTACCTGATAATGTAACCTTGTATCCATTGTTGCGGGGGCGATTACCAACGCCCTCAAATCTTTGGCTTTTCCCAAATCCGGGATTTCTCTCATTGAAAATTCTCCGACAGATTGAGCAAATTCTTTATATTCTACTAAAAAGGGAGTATTATCTATCGTAGCAAGTGGGTGGTAAGCAACGAATAATCCTAACCATTTCTGTGCCTCACTATAATCTGTAAATATCTCTCTTTGATGTTCTTGAGAAAGAACTGCCTGACCCTCTGCAAAAATAAGAGAACGTCGATTTAATTTCGAAAGACATTCAATTGCATTACTATAAATTTCCTGTAATCTTTCTCTAACCCAGTCAGCATGTTCCGCTTGGCGGTCAAGGTACCATTGTTCACGTTGTTTGCGAATTAGGTATACATTTGAGAGCCAAGAACCCAATAGGCTAAATAAACCACCAATTAAAGCGCCAATTAATCCAGCAACAGCAGCATCCATAGGAAAACCTTTCTGATTTTAGCCTTTTAAAAGCTTTTTTAGTTCAATTAGCTTTTCTCTCGATCGTGTCGGATTGCCTCGAAATGGTATTTGTGATATTTCTACCCTTGAAATTCGTTGGGCGTATAATTTTCTTAATGCATATGACAATTCATTAGGTGTTCTTGCTTTCATGAATATGTCAAAATCTTTTGGGCGAACTGCCACACCAAAATATCTATCTAATATAGATAATTTTCGCGCATAATTGTCAAGTTGTTGTCCGATAATCTTCTCTTCTGCTAAACTTGTTCCTAATAACACTAACTGCCGAAGCTCACCAAGAAATTCCCATATACCAGAGCCACGATCGACACTATAAAAAAATAAGGGACCTGCATTACCATACTCTTCGGGTGATAGGCAAATTTTCTTTAAGTCGTGAAAATACCCTTTAACTGTCTTATATATTGCTTCGTGATTATAAAGTGGAAGATTTATTGGATATTGTTCGAATGTTAGCCGGAAAAGATGGACTTCCATCGTTGCGAATTTCCGGATATAAACTGAACCATTCTCAAAATCATCCCAAACTCCATGATAGTCAACATCTTTGCCTATCCAATATTCATACGTTGACATAAGATTGTCCTTTCCTTGGGGTCAGGTTTTATATAACATCATTTTAGAAAGCATCTTACCACTCTCGATTCAATTCCCATTCCCAGTTTTCATCATCTACTGGCGGTCTGACGCCCCGCAAGTCGCTAGCTAACGAACTGGCATTCATCAATGTCTGCTTTACCCAATTATAGAGTGAACCGCCTTTTATATCCTGTATATACGTACCGCCATTTTTGAAAAAATTTACATGGAGCTTATTGTGAGTTGTCCTATCGTGGATCGATATTTGCCTTTTCGTTGTTTCATTTCCATATATATTCTTATATGGCAAAACTCGATCCGAAATTACTTCCCAGTCTTTATGTTCTTTCAAAGCTTCATCCAGATAAGAACAAAAAAAACGGCTCTGGTCGGATGCATATGTTGCTTTATCCCTGGAAAAACAACAGCCAAAAGTAAATGGATGTCCACATGAACCGCAACAGGGTTGAGTTTCGTTGTCTGGATCAAAAGGGATTTGGCAATGCGGGCAGAATTCCATATTTTCAACCTCTGTGAAGAAATAATTTTTTAGGATTAGATCTTATGCGATTTCATTTGTATCCATGAAATCCATTTGCCAATTGATTAAAACTTTTTGGGTTGAAGCGGGTGAAGTTCTCTTCATCGACAAAAACGAAATCGTAATGGATGGCAGATTGGACCTGGTTGATATCAAGACACCACTGGCGGAGGCGGTGCATCTTCAGGGGGACGTCCAGGTCTTGCAGGCCTTTAGTCTCAACGATATAGATTTCCTTGGGTGAAGTCTTGACCAGAAAATCCGGGTAATAATTGGAGATGTCGCCATCGGCGTTGACGTAATCGAGCTTGAAATGGACGGCCAGGTAGTTTTTGGCGTAGGCGATGACATCGGGGCAATCTTCCAAGAAGCGGGCGAAGACTAGCTCGAAGTGGCTGTCGCCGATGATTTTGTTGAAGATGCTCTTTTTCGGGACCAGGTAAGGCTGCTCTTTGGCGATAAATGGGCGAGTTTTGCGCAGTTTGATGCTGTCGCGGATTTCGGCGTCGCCTTTTTCGGCGATGGTTAGCTCATTGATGGCGCGCTTAATGGTTTCAATAATGGTGCGAGTGGCGGCCAGCTCGGAGAGATTGCGCAAGGTGTTGGGGTCTTCCAGGTCTACCGGATGATCGAATAGCTGTTCCTGGACAAAGGCTTTGACCTTGCCATACAGCACATCATACCCACTGAAAAGGCGCAGGTCGTGCATGATCGTCTGAACGAAATAGCCGATGACGCTGCGATAATCGACAACGCCGGCGGTATCCAGAATTGTGGTGTGCGTGATCTCGCCGGTAGTGATGTCTTTGAAGACGATCTCGCGCTGTTCTTGGGCGCTGAATTGCAGATAAGCGACCTTTTGATGCTCTAATTTGTTGATGTCCAGTTGGCTCAGGTTTTTATATTCACGGTAGACGTGGGGGGAAAGCAAGGGGATTTCAATATCCAGGGCATCCAGGTCTTTCTTAGCATTATCTTCGTCGATTTCGACGACAATCGGGGTGATCGGCTTGGCGCCGGCGCCCATCGGCTTGCGTTCCAGGATGACGCCTTCGGCCTGGATGGATTCGACGAAATCCATAAAAGCATCGGTGCCGACCACGCTGACATATTCTTCAACGCTGCCAGGATACATCTTGCGCAAACCGCGCCCCAGGGTTTGCTCAGGCAGGATGTTGCTTTGTGCTGAATAGGGGCGAAGACCTACAATAGTTGTAACATTGCGCACATCCCAGCCTTCTTTGAGCACCATGACGGATATGATGGCTTTGTAGGGGCTATCCAAGCTGTCGATTTCGTTGGCTTGCTTACGGAGTTTTTCGAGCTCTTCCTTATTCTTGCCGGAAACCGACTCGGATATTTCGCCGTTATTCTTGGTATGGATGACCAATACAGCGTCTTTCAAATCCGGGTAAGTATCCTCCAGGTATTTGGCGACGTCATCGCAATTTTTTGTGTCATCAGTCATCACAAACAGGATGGCTTTCTTATCCAGCTTCTCGTGCTCGGCGTAAGCCTTGCGCCATTCGAGAACTCCAAGATGAATGTAATCGGTGTATTTTTCGGTATAACGGGCGCTCTGGCGCTCGGCCAGCCTGGCGCGACTGGCGGCATCAGGAAGAACTGGATGCTTGACAACGTTTTGCGAGATCGCTTCAACCAGGGGATAATCGGCAATCGTCTGGACGAAAATCGCGCCGTTGTTATGTTTGGGTGTAGCAGTCACATCGATCTGCAAAGAAAGGGCAGCGCCTTTTTGCTTCAAGCGGTTGTGGATATCTTCGATAGACTTAAACCAGGCCAGGCTGGCGTCGTGAATATGGTGGGCTTCGTCGTTGAGGACGACCAGCTCTTCGACATCGCGGACAATCATGCCCAGGTCGACCTTGGAGTCGGTTGTCGCGCCGGTGGGTCGCTTGCCCAGGAAATAGTCCATCGTATTGTCATCGTCGGCGGAAAAGGGCAGGTCATCGCCGGCGTAGACACGGTGGATGTTCGTCAGGAAGATGTTACCCGTGGGGCGGGTGACGCGCACCTCGTCCTGGAGGTGGAGGGTGAGCTGGAAATCATCACGCCAGTTACGGCCGTCCACACCGTTATCTGGTATGACTGGGTCCTGGTAGAATATGCGCAGACCGCCAAAATCACGATAGACGCGATCGAGGACAATAATGTTAGGCGTGATGACCAGGAAGTTACGGGCCAGGTCAGAACCCGGCTCATAGAGCTTATGGTAATAACTCCAGGCGAGCACCAGGCTGAGAATTTTCGTCTTGCCAGCGCCGGTGGCCATCTTTACCACCAGGCGGCGCCAGGTCTCGTCGAACATACCGCCAGAAACCGAACCTGAGTTGTCATAACGCATCAGGTCGTATTTATCGCGCAAGCCAACCACATCGTACAGGTAGATGATCGTCTCCATAGCTTCGCGCTGGGCGAAGTAATATTGGAACTCGACCAGCGTACCATCGTTTGGCCTATCCCCCAGCCCTTTCCCCGAAGGGAAGGGGAGCATGTGGGGGGTGTTGAACCACCAATTGAGCAGGCTGCGGCTGGTGTCGGTCGCGCCGGAGTAAGACTGATCACGCCAGGCTTTGACTTTTTTGCGCAACTCGGGAACCAGGGGCGGCAGCAATTTTTCCATGCTGGCGTCGCGCAGCGCCTCATCCGCAGGGAACCAACGCAAGGACGGGTCGACGATTTCGTAAGGCGATTCAGGGAAGTTGGGATGAAGGGCCATTATTTACCCCCATTCAAAATGTCCAATTTTCTTTATCCATAAAACCTTCTAAACTCAAACAGTCAATTCCAAAATATTGGCACACATTTGGAATTTTCGATGCATTCGGTTTATTTGATTCTTCTGTGACCACACAGCCATTAATCACTCGAGCTTTGGCAATCACAAAAGGATCTGCAACCGGCAGACCTTGCAAACGTTCCTGTTTGCGAACTAAGGACTGAAAATGTTCAACGGAGAAAATTTGGGCAATAAAGTTTAATTCTTCAGGTTCGGGGGATTGAAAAAAGTCGCGATTACCCTTAGCCCATAAAGCCAGGCGATCATCTCTTGAGCTAACCTCATTGAAAACTTCACGCACGGAGATGATATTTTTAGCGTCGACGGCCTGGGCGAATATTTCCCATAGAGAAGGAAAACGGTTTGGATAATAATAGCGGAATAAATCAATCAGGCTGCTGCTGTCAAAGACGTAGATCATAAGGCCGCCTGTTTAGGGAAAAGTAAAGCTTCCATGCCGGGAATATTGTTTACCTTTACACCTAAATAATCGGCGAGCTGGTCAACAGATATCTTATTTTGATAGAGACGACTAAAAGCGAGCTCTAAATAGCGTTCGCCGAGATAAACGCCCTTCGTTCTATAATAATCTCCACCCTCCCCGCGTTTCCCTGATCCGCTGCTCCGCCACTGAGCAACCATCTGGTCATAATCTTGGGTTGTTAATTGTCCTTTGTCAAGTAATCGGCGTAGGATGACTTCACGACTAACGCTATACTGGTCAGCCCATATGTTTATATTCGTCTCATTGATCGGCGCCTGGGCGATGCGTCGATCAAAATCACTCTCCGGAACCAGGAAAGCGCCGGCAAAACGGTTGCAAAGGACTTCGATCTGTTTGTTTCGACCAATAAGGGAACGAATATATGTATCATCGGGTGTATCAATGCCGCCCGTACCTGATAAGAGATGAGCCAACTCATGAAAAAGGGTGAATATTTGGTGGGTGTGCGGCCTGCTATTGTTGACATAGATAATCGGGAAGCGGTTATCATGCAGGCAAAAACCTGAAATGATCTCGTCTTTGAAGGCATCTTTAAAAACAAAGACGCCACACGTCTCGAAAGTGTCACGCCAGGCTTTAAAGGCCTCTTCGCTGCTTTTCCAGCCTAATTGTTCGCTCAGTTCAATGCCTAAAAACCGGCGCACGGAAAGAGCCAGATCAGCAACCGGCGCGTTAAGGTTAAATGGCAATTCATTCACAATCTGGCGTTCAGCGGGATTCACCCCGCTGTATAATTCTTCCAAATTGACTTGCATTGCTTGCGCCCGCCGCAGTAATAAACGTAAACGCGGAGAAAGGCGTTGAATTTCCGAATCGGGCAATGTGCGGAAAGCCTGCTGAGGCGTTTCTTCGGCAGGAGGCCGCGGAAAAAAGAAGATTGCTAACGGGCGTTTATAAACATCATAAGCCAATCGTTCTAGCTGAAGATAGTCTGGGATAACGTCGCCGGTTTCCCAGGCTGTCACCGTCTCCGCAGTGATTTTTTTGCGGTTTAATTTTTGGGCGACTTCTTCAATCGAAAGGCCGGAAGTCGTGCGAGCCCAACGGAGGATCACTGGGTTTATTGGGCTAGTTTGATTCATAAATCGACCTCCTGGATCTCAAGGAAGAGAGATAGTTACGGCTAAATCACTTATTATTATACTTTCACTTCCACAATGGTCATGGTATCGTTGCCGAAGATATCGACGACTTTGACGGCCAGCTTGCGCCGGCCGGGGGCGCATTCATGATAGGGACTGACCAGCTCGATGGAACGGTTCTTCTTGGTACGGAAGGACTGCCATTCATTCTCGAAAATGTAATCGCCGGTCCAGACCTCTTCATATTCCGGTAAATCCAGTTGCTCAGGCTGTTCCATCCCAGGCATCTGGACTTGTTTGGCGCGTTCCAGCGGGACACGAATAATCTCGCGCTTGCTCTCGAAATCAAAATCGACTGACCAATAATCGATCCAATCGGTCCAGCTTTTGGTGAGGACTTCACGGGTGACGAAACCGTGAGCGTCCTTGGTGACTTTAATGATTTGGCCGGATTCGACGACGATTTTGCTGCTTTTGTCTTTCAGACTGGCCTCGGCGGCGGCAATCGAATCCTGTGAATAAAAGACCGAGAAATCGGTCAACTCGACCGCGACCTTGGGCAGCTCACGGCCTTTACCTGCTTTGATGAGAGGCTTGACCTCGATGAAAGCGATATCATGGAAAACCACCTGGTTCTTTTCTACGGCGCGCTTATCGAAGACTTCGGCGGGAATGTACTTGGGAGAAATATCGATGCCTTTGGCTTTGGCTTCATCGAGCAAGTTGGGGAACATGCCCATCTCGAACTCGAAGCCGAGGATATCGACGCGGGTGATGTGCAAGCGGCGACATTCGAGGATGATTTCTTCGATGAACAAGCGGGTGACAGGCAGGTTGACCGGACCGATTGCGACCAGGCGGCCGGCTTTTTTGCCATGGAAAGTCTGAAAACCCTGGACTTTTTCGGCGCGGTAGGCGCGCAAGATGAGATCGACGAAGGCGGCTTCTTTTTCTTCGATCTGCTTGTGCTGCTCGGCTTCACGCAGGTTGGGGTTGACGCCGATATAATGCTGGCGCTCATACTTGCCCAGGTTAAGGATTTCGAAGGCGCGGTAGTTCTTGCCTTCGGCTTTGAGCTGGCGTTGGACGCCGATCAGGCGCTTGCGGGAGGTGTGGATGGCAAACTTGCCCAGGTCGGTGGCGATCCACTTGCGGCCGAGCTTCTCGGCGACGGCGGCGGTGGTGCCAGAACCGCAGAAAAAATCGGCGACCAGGTCGCCTTCGTTGGAGGAGGCCTGGATTATACGTTGAAGGAGGGCTTCGGGTTTTTGAGTGGGGTAACCGAGGCGTTCTGATGAAGTGTTGCCAATTCGACTGACATCATCCCATAGAGTAGTCAAGGGTGAACCTTCAGTCTCATCAAGAAAGACCTTCAGACCATCGAGGCGTGGAGTGCCGTCCTTCTTTGTTAAGATAAGGCCTTGCGCCCAAAGCTCCTCCAGTTTTTCCAGAGAATATCCCCATGAGCGATTTGATGGAGGTTTTGTTCCGCGCCACTCAAACTGCCGTCCTGGATTTACTGATGAAAATGTCATATCGCGCCCTGTGTAAAGACGTCCACTTTCATCCTCTTTATATCGGCTGAGTTGGGCGTCACCATAGCCGGTTCGTTGTTCGTTGAAAATAATGACCGAAGATTTTGCAGAAAAGAAAATAGTTTCTTGTGAGCGAACATAACCATGAGTTTTCATATTGTGAGCATTTGTTCGAAGCCAAGTAATTTCGTTCTGAAACCTTTCACGGCCAAATACTTCTTCAAGTACAAGTCTTATATATGCATTCACTCGCCAATCGCAATGCACATAGATACTGCCATCTTCGGCGAGTAAGTCGCGCATCAACGCCAGGCGCTCGTAGATCATGGCGATGAAACTATCGGCGCCCTTGCCCCAGGTGTCACGATAGGCGATTTCTTCGAGGATGTTGGGCTTCTTGGTGAAGGTATCGCCGCCGATCTCGATATCCATGCTAAAATCGGCGCCGACATCGAAGGGCGGGTCGATATAAATCAGCTTGAGGCCGCCCTGGCGCTCGATTTCTTCGCGCATGGGGCCGTTCTTGAGGCTGGAAAGGATAAGTTTATTGTCACCCCAGATGAGCTTGTTGGTCCAGCCCTTGAGCTGGCGTCCACGCGCGTCCAGGTCGAAGAGGCTCATCTGGAGGCGGGTATCTCGCTCGGCGCGTGGTTCGTCGACCTGCTCGATGACCTGGAATGGTAGGACGACGTTGGTAACTTCGTTGGTCTTGCCGTTCCAGACGAGCTCGACTTCGCGCTTGTCGGCGAAAAGGAGGAAACGGAATTTATCGGGGAGGGGCTTGTCAGCTTCGAGGTAGCGGATGATTTCTTGCTGTTCTTGTTCGGTAAGGCGAGGCATGGCACTCCATCAGATTGAGCGGGGCATGGTGAGACCCCCTGGAGACAGATACGACAATATGGAAAGTATACTATAGTGTAGTTAGAACCCTAAAGGGGAGGAGTGAAGTTTTTGTAAAAACCGTTTCGTTTTTTAGGATGAAGAGGGAGAGATTATATGAGCTACTGGTGGTGTGGCCGTGGTGGAAAGAAGGCCGGTGTATTTCTCAGTCGATGCAAACCAGATTGAAATCCTTACAGACAATGGACAGGGCTGCGGGTCGTCTTTCCTTCTTCATGATTGGTGCAGTTGTGGTGCAGATGGTACGCCAAAACATGGAGAATAAGCAGCAAGCTATGATCGAACTTGGCGGAAGCCATGGAAGGCAAGCGGAAAAGGTACAGCACGTAGTTCAAACTGGAAGCGCTGTAGATGGACGAGAATCACTTAATTGGGCTTGATGCGGCTGAGCAGTTCGCGAGCCAATCCCTGGAAGAAAACTTTCATATGGATTGTTCAGCCAACGGGCTGGCGAAGAAGCGCTCCAGAAAACGATCTTGCAAGGCAAAATTAAGGTTCATGGGACGGCTCGGCAGCCCAGACAAGCAAAGCGCGACTTGCCGGGCGACGCCCGCTGAACGGTTTGACGCGCCTACGGCCTGCGTGTGGCCGGTCGGGGGTCAAGCGGACAGCATGACCTACGTGAACGGGGGTTATTTTTGGATATTGCCGTAATTTTCGCCGACGATGGTGTTGTTGTTCCCAAAAGTGATCCCCCCAACCACATTTCCTTGAACGTTGATCACCGTCCCTGCAGCCGGGGCGGGCTTCTGGCCTGCGGCCAAACTGGCGGTCAACTCCTCGGCGAAGCCTGGGTCTTCGCGCATGGCTTTCTTGAGCTGCAAGCTGAACGCCTCCTGGAAATCGGGCTCTTCGGGATCGCTCAGTAAGTCGTGCAGCGCCTCCTGGGCGGCGGCCCTGGCCTGGAATTTGGCCTGGATCAGCCCCCAAAGCTTGATTACAGGCGGCGGGGCGCTTTCTTTGGGCGCCTGCCAGAGCGCGCCATCCTTCAGGCGCATGAACAAGGCCGGCATCCATAGGTCCATGGCCCCGCCGGCGGCCAGCACCGCCCGCGCCGAGGCCAGGGCGCGGTCCACCTGGCCATCCTGGAGCAATTTTTCGAAGAAGACGGGCATCAAGCGCGCCACGCTGTCGATCGAGATTTTGCCCTGCATGGCGATTACCGCCGGGATGCCCGCCTCGCACAGCAGGGGACCCAAGGCCTGCAGGGCGTCGCCCTCGCCATCCCCGGCGCTCTCGCAGGAAGCCAGTACGGCCAGCAGCGGCGGGCGATCCAACAGGCGCACCTGGGCGGCCAATTCCGCCCCGGAGAGGCGCGCCGTCTCGCCGGCCGCATTTTCCAGCCACAGCCAGGCCTGGCCTTTGTTCAAGCTGCCATGGGCGACCAGGTACAGGATGTCATAGCCGTCCTGCAAACGGCGGGCCAGGTTAGGCAGCGTGCATCCTTCCGCCCCGTCGGGCAGGGCGGTGGTCTGAACGCCATCCAGGCTGCGCCGGGCGCGCTCGATTTCACCAGCCGAGTCGACAATTGCCAGGCCGTACTGCTCCAGGTCGCGCGGATTGGCGGCGGCGATCAGGGCGGCGGCGTGCGTGCGCGGCCTAGCGCTGACTTCTTTGGAGGAGGCTTCGCCGGCCAGGTAGCGCGAGAAAAGGATATTTTGTCCGCCGGCCAGGGGCGCGTCGTCCAGCGGGCTGCGCAGGGTCTCCCAATGCAGGCGGTGCAGGGCCTGGGCGGTTGGCCCGAGCAGCAGGCGCAGGCGCAGCGGGGCGGCCCCGGCGCGGGCGAGCGCCTGAGCAAAGGCCAGCTTAACCGCCTCGGCGGAAAAGAGCGCCTGGCTCAAGGCGCGCCCATAGCCGATCCAATCGGCGCTTTTCGCATAGCCGAGTAAGCCCTGCTCGTCCAGGTCAACCGTGATCAGCTCGTTGGCGCCCAGGCGCATCTCGGCGGCGCTGCCCGGCGGCGTGAAGCGCGTCTCCAGGCTGTAGGCGCTGCCGTCGCGGCGGTGCAGGCTGATCTCCAGGTCGGCGAGCGGCGCGCCGGCGCTATTCAAAGATAAGGCCTGGCCGCCCTGGGCGAGATAGGGCTGCAAGATATTCAGGATGGCGGCTGGCGCGCTGGATGGATCGATCATTTTGGCGGCCAGGGGATGACGAAGGGTTGCGAGTAGCCGCGCTTATCGACGGAGTACAGCTTGCCTTTCGAGGCGCCGGCGCAGGTTTTTAAATCGGTGAAGGTGTAGGTTGAATTGTCCGTCTGCACCAGCATCGGCAGCAAGAGCCCATTCTGGCAGGTTTTGACATCCAACAGGTAGCCGCGCGCGTCCGGCGCATAGGGGTGGCACTGCTTCCAGGTCACGGTGACGTTATTGCCCACGCGCACCGCGCTGATGGGGCTGGGATCGCAGGCCACATCCGAGAGCGGGAGTTTCGGCGGGGTTACGTCAACCGTTTTGATTTCGCCGGTTATCTCGACCGGTTTGATCGAGACCCAACAATTGCGCGAATTTTTATCCAACTGCACGTACAACCAGGTACTCGCGCCATCGCGACCGGCCACGCGGAAGGTATCGCCCTGGAACAGGTCCGCGGCGGGCAGATAGACCGTCCCTGGACCGTAACGGCAGTACGCCTGGGGGACGATCACGATGCCGGTTGGGAATACAAGGCCGGTGGGGGTGGGCGTCAGCGAGGCAGTGGGGGTCTCGGTGATCGTGGGAGAGAGGCTCGGGGTGGGCGTCAAGGTGGCCGTGGCCGTGGCTGAAGCGGTGGCCGTGGCGGTAGATTTGGCCGTGGCGAGCGCCGTGGCAATCCCCCGGTCGAGCGCTGGGGGGGTATCTGTAGCCGGTGCAGCGGCGGTGGGCGGCGCGGGGGAGGCGGTCGCCAGGAGCGCCGGCGGGGCGCCCTGCGCGAAGGGTAATTTCAACCGGCCGCTGCGCACCGTCCCGCCGACGGCGACGCCGAGCGGGATGAGCAGCAGCAGCAGGAATAACAGCACGTACAATATTTTTATCGGGGCGCGTTTCTTCCCATTCTTGGGCGGGGTCTGGTCCGGGGGAGACTTTGGCGGCAAGCCGCCAACCCCCCACCAGCCCAGGTTGTGCAGGGTTTGGGCGGCGCCTTGGCGGTCGCCCAGCGCCTGGCGCATCTCCAGGGCTTGCTGGAGCTGGCTGCGGGCGAGATCGAGCTCGCCCGTCCCGATGGCGCGCGTGCCAAGCTGGTGCAGCGCCCAGGCTTCGCTCGCCGGATCGCCCAGGCTCCTGGAGGCCTGCAGCACGCCCGATAAAATGACCTGCCAGCCGTCCCACAGGCCGTGCAGGGTCAGGTAGGCGTCTACCGCGCGGCCCAGGGCGATCGCATCTTGCCAACGATGCACTTCCAGCGCCCATTTCAAAAGGCCCAGGATATTGGCCAGCTCGGCTTTGACAAAACCGAAATCCAGGGCGCGGGTTTTGAGCGAAACGAGCAAGTCGTCCAACAGCCGGCCGCGCAGTGCGTCGATATCCACGTCTTGCAAGACCAGGGCGGCATATTCGGGGTGCAGCCGCAAGCGTGGGCTGTTGGCTTGCAGCAAGTCCAGCGCCTCCAGCTTCTGGCTGGCGGCCGTCCCGCCGCTGGTCTGCTCCAGGAATTCGCGGCTGGTCGAGATCGCCGGCGCGGCGGCGGTCATGGCCATCATCCGGCGTTCGTCCTCGGATAAAAAGGCATCGGCAAAATGCTTGCAGCGCTCGATGGCGGCTTTGGTAGGCTGCGGCGCGACGGTTGGGATGGCGGCCAGGGTGGTCAGGGTTTGGTCTAAATCGAGCTCGTTTTCACGCGCCAGGTTTGCCACGGTCACCAGCGCGAGCGGCAGGCGGTTGAGCAGGCTGCAAATTTTCTCCACGGTTGGCGTGTTGGTCTCGTCGAGCGCGACCCGGGCGCGGGCGGCGAATAATTGCGCCGCTTCGTCGAGCGGGAGCAGGTCAATCTTGACGCGCTCGTAGGCCTCGGGATCGCCGGCTGCGCTGGCCGTGACGATGATCGGCGCGCTGGGGAATAAGTCGGCCAGGCGCTCCAGGGCGTCGTCCGAGAGTTTGAAATTGTCCAATAATACCAGTGGGGCGGTATTGCTCAAATAGGTGCGCGCCGAGGCGAAGGAAACCTTCTGCTGGGGTTCTGACTCGAACAGGGCATCAAATAAAAGCTGGATCAGGTCGTCCCAGCTCAGCGCTGTCCCGGACTGGTCGATGCCTTCCAGGAAGACCACGCCGTGCGTTTGTTCGGCGGCGCTGCCGGTGTTGGCAACCTGTTTCAGGAGGGATGTTTTTCCGACCCCTTCAGGGCCTTCGAGCAGGATGGGCGTTTTCTCGCACAGGCGATCATCCAGGTTGCACAGCTCGGCGAGGCGGCCTAGAAAGTTACGCAGCGGGCGGGGTGGTTTGGGCGCCATGCCGCGCAATTGGATTTGCGGCGGGCCGGCTTGTTTGTAGACAATCGTACCGTAGTTGGTGTTGACAACGAAATTGTTATCGCCGACGACGATGCTGCCTTCGACATTTCCGCCAACTGTGATAGCAGGTGAAACCCCGGTCATTACCATTGTTTCGAACTGGCTTTCTCCGCTCGCAGATATTAATGGATGGCCCGAATGGGATTAGGAAGGAGAGGTTAACTTTGCGGCAATGACCCACCAAAAACGGCCTGAAGTTCCGAAATCAGTTACAATTCCTGGTCGGAATTTCGAATAATATTACCATATAAGTCTTAATAAAACAACTGTGATTAATTAATCGCCGGTGAGGGTTGGATTAAACGATTCTCAAGCGCAGCGATTTCGGTTAGAATAAACCTCGCTTAAATCCTGAAGGATTGTCAAAGGGCCGATGACAGCCGAATATTCTGTTGGCCTGGATATCACCGCCCAGGCGCGCATCCGTACCTTCCTGCAGGAATATAACCGCCGTACGGGGGCCACGATCCTGCTCACCAGCCATTACATGGCCGATGTGACCGCGCTGTGCGAGCGGATTTTAATTATCCACTACGGCCAGCTCAAGTACGATGGCGGGATCGGCGAGCTTTCGCGGCGCATCGCCCCCTTCAAACTGATCGGGGTGGCGCTGCGCGACGGCGCCCCTTGCGACCTGAGCTGTTATGGCGAGCTCACCGAGAGCGAATCGAACGACGGCAAGCAGTACATTCGGGCCCCCGCCGATCAGGTGATCCCGCTGACCGCCCAAATCCTGGCCAGCTTTTCGCGCATCATCGTCTGGCGCGCCTGGGATTTGATCCTGGGATTGGTCTTGATCGTGATCGGCGTGCGCATGAGCGCCGCGGCTGGGACGCCGATTGCCGCCACGCCGTTCAGCCTGGCCAGTTTTATCCTGTTGGCCATCTCAGGCGTCTTGATCATTTACAGCCTGTGGATTGTGATGATCGCCCTGACCTTCTGGTTCATCAAGTTCGATAACAACGTCACCATCCTGGATGCGCTGCTGGGCGCCGGGCGTTACCCGGCCACGGTCTACCCGCCCTGGCTGCGCGTGATCCTCACCTTTATCGTCCCGGTGGCCGTCGCCACCAGCGTGCCGCTGCAAGCGCTGCGCGGCGAGCTGGGCGTAGGGCTGGTGCTGCTCTTCCTGGGCGTAGGCGCGGCCAGCTTCCTGGTCGCGACGCGGGTCTGGAAGGCCGGCGTCAAGCATTACAGCGGGGCGAGCAGTTAAAATGGAGAGGAGATTTTGCACTGACCATGAAGCCTGAAATCTACCCGATCCTTGAATTTGACCCGGCGCGAGGCGCGCATATCGAGCCGGCGCAGGTGGTCAAGGCGCTCGATGCGCCTGAAGCCTGCGTAATCTGTTTTTTTAGGGAGGTGGTCGAGAAGGTCGTCGCCGACCATCACGGGCGTGTCCTGGCGCCGTATGGCTGGGAAGATGGAACGCATCCCTTATACGAGATACGCTTCAAAGGACACCGCCTGGCCTTCATCCAGCCGGGGGTCGGGGCGCCGTTGGCGGCCGGGCTGCTCGAAGAGGTGATCGCGACCGGCTGCCGCAAGTTCATCGTGTGCGGCGGCTGCGGGGTGCTGGAGAAAGACATCGCCGTCGGTCGCCTGGTGGTGGTGACGGGCGCGGTGCGCGATGAAGGCGTCTCGTATCACTACCTGCCGCCTGGGCGAGAAGTCGCCGCCGACCCGCGGGGCGTCGCCGCGCTGCAAAAGGCGCTCGCCGCGCAAAACCTGCCCTATCGCGCCGGGAAGACCTGGACGACCGATGCGCCCTACCGCGAGACGCCGGCGAAAATTGCCGCCCGCCGCGCCGAAGGCTGCCTGACGGTCGAGATGGAGGCCGCGGCGCTGATGGCGGTGGCCGGGTTCCGCGGCGTGGCCTTGGGACAGGTGCTCTACGGCGGGGATGACTTGAGCGGCGAAGTCTGGGACCAGCGCGGCTGGCAGTCACGGCGGCAAGTCCGCGAGCAGTTGTTCTGGCTGGCTGCCGAGGCTGCACTGGAATTGTAAAACCCGCCGTGTGGGAATTTCGCCATGAAAGCTGACTTTTCTGAGGCGGAGCTACAAACCGCCCGCCAAATCATTGCGGACCTCTGCGGACAACGGCCTGTGGAAGGCATTCAGCGCCTTCAGGCCTTGAAGGATGCGATGTACGCCTCCATCCCGGATGCGCAGCGCATCTCGCGCGGGATCACCTGGGTGGTCGAACGCCTCAGCCTGCTGCTCGCCCAGGCTGCGGAAAGCGATGCGGTTATCTGGGAAAGCGCCCGCATCTTATCCGCGCGGCTGGAAAAAGGCGATCTCCTGCAAGGAGCGCCGATTTTTTTGATGGCGGAATACGGCCAAGGCGCGCCAGAGCCCGTCCTGCCATTTTTTGAAGTCGCTGCTGGCGGATCCAACTGGGTAGTGCGCGAGTTCGCCGCCCAGGCTTTCCGCAAAGTGCTCGTTCCGAACAAGGCGCTGGTGCACGGCTGGTTGGTTCGCCTGGCGCAAGCGCCCGATCCCAACCTGCGCCGTTTTACCGCCGAAACATTACGCCCGGCGGCGCTCAATCGATGGCTGTATGGCGAGCCCGAATATTCACTTAGCGTACTGCGGTGCATGTTTCGAGAGCCGCAGGCTTACCCGCGCACAGCGGTGGGTAATAACCTGAGCGATCTGTCCAGGCGCCTGCCGGAGCTGATTTACTCGGTCGTGGGTGAGCTGGTGGAGGCGGATGATCCAAATAGCGCCTGGATTGCCTACCGGGCCTGTCGAAACCTGGTAAAAAAGGAGCCCGAGCGGGTTATGGACTTGCTCGGGGTTCAAGCGTATCATTATAAAGATCGGAATTTTATTCGCAGCTAAGGAGGATTAGCGCATGACCCACCCTCTCGTCGACCAACTTCGTTTCGCCCGCAGTGAATTCGTACGCGGCCTGGGAGAGGTCAGCGACCCGGAAGCCCAACGGCGCACCCAGCCGATGAACTGCATCAGTTGGATGGTCGGGCGCCTGGCCTGGCAGGAACAGCGTTACTGGCTCTTTCGGGCGCAGAATACTATTTTATACCTACCATTACTGGTATCACCTGGGCGAGGGCATGGCGGTGCGCCAATCGCTGGGGCACAGCGGCCTGCCGGATTTCGTCGGCGACATCGACGCGCAGGCGCCGTACCGGAAAGAGGCTTGAGCATGGGGTGGGTTTTTAGGCGCAATTTATCGCCCTGGGCGCGCGCCCTGGGTTGGTTGGGCTTATGCGCGCTGATCGCCCTGGCCCCTTTGGAAGCGGCGCTCGCCGCCCCGGGAGCCCCGGCGGTCGCCCCGGCGACCGCCGGGGCAGAACCGCCGCTCGAGCTCTTCCTGCCGCTGGTGGCGCGCCAGCCCGTACCGCCGCCGCCCTGCGGGCCGCCGCCGATCCCGCCCGACGACCTGGCCAACGAACAGGCCATCCTGAGCGGGCTGAACGACCAGCGCGCCGCCAACAGCCTGGCCGCGCTGGCGGTCGTGGAAGAGCTGACCCAGGCCGCCCGCCGCCACAGCCGGGATCTGGCCGATCCCAACTGCCCCGGGCACACCGGCTCGGATGGCAGCGATGGCGGCCAGCGCA
>JAYRNN010000084.1:0-12805 GCA_041912175.1 Anaerolineales bacterium
AATACTATGGCGCGCAAAGTTTGCTGGATGGGATTGAAACCCAGGGCGGAGCGTGTTCGGATATTGTACGCTGGGAAAACGGGGGCTGGATCACGCATAGCGATCATTTGCCTTACCAAGATTTTACGATCCTGCCAAATGAAGGTTACTTCATTAGATGTTCTACCCCGCTCGCTTTTGACCCCGGGTTAATCATCCGCTGAAGAAAAAATCATTCAGGCGAAGATCGAAAGAATGCTTTCAAAGCCCAGAAGCGCACCACCAACCTCTGCAGCCAGCCGCTGCGGGACAATCCCGCAATCAAATATCGTTCGGGGCCAAGTCCCAGGTAGATCCGGCGGCCGTTCCTGTTCACACGCGTGACACAGCCTAAAATATCCTGTGGCAGCGCCAGCCCATCCGGCTGGTGCGGGCTGTTATCTCCTTGAATCAGAAATCCCGCTCCCTGCCTGCCAATCACGCGATGGACCACCAATTGGCCTGATCCTGGTCGGAGAAACGCCACGACTTTGCCAACCGCCGGCGTCTCCAGCGAGGGCGGGGCGATTGTGATCGCGTCTCCGTCTTTAATGAAGGGGATCATACTACTCCCTTTGGCGCGAAACTGGAAGGTTGCCCCTTTGGCCAGGACATCTTGCATCAAGCTTTGTAAAGCATCTACAGAAATCACCAGATCGTCCACCGGACGGTCGGCTGTAGAGGCGCGCTCAGGTTGCGATTTCAATCATCCCTCGCTGGTTGTCTCGGGAGGAGAATACAAAGGCGCGAGGCGTTTCAGATACGCTCGCTCCTGCATTAAAGTAGGGTTACGGAGCGCTATTTTGGCTTGATTGTGTGAGGAACCTGACGTGACAGAGGTGGAAAAACAGTCGATCAGCATGCGCCGGGCGCCCCAAGGGACGATTTCCTGGCGGGCACAGATCAGTCCGGCTTCTTCGGCATAGCGGGCAGCGGCTGCGGCGGTCAGGGTGACGTCACGATAATGCCACCTATCCAACAAACCTAGTTTAGACAAACCACGGCTCAGCCGCGGAAAGCGCCGGTACCAGAAGTATGCGCCTAAGTTCAAATGGTGGATGAAAGCGGCCCCTGTTTTGGTAAGCAAGCGGGGGAGTTGGGCGATATAGGCGTGGATCGTTTCTTCATCCGCATGGACGAGCGAATCAAAGCTGAAAACGAAATCCACGGAATGATCAGGGAGCATTTCCAACGAGCGGCCATCGTTCGAGTAAAAAATCAGCCGGGCATCGCCCAAAAAACGCTCTCGACAGGCCTGGGTGCAACGCTCGGATAGATGCACACCGACCAGGCGCTCGCAATGCTTTTTTAGCCAGCGCGTCCAACGTCTAAATCCGCAGCCGAGCCCCAGGATCGTTCTGGTGGGCAGGAAAGAATTGATGCGCGGCAGAATTTTGCTGTACCATTGCATCGCTGGCCCGCCCCAACTATCTGACCATTCGTCGCCCGCCTCGGACCGGGCGTACCTATGCTCCCAGGTTTCCTTATTGTGTTGTAAGCTTGGCATAAGTGGCGCTATTTCTCCGATGCTTGCAGAGACCGGCAGCTCTTCACGGCCAAGATTATAACATTGAAATTTAGGAGGGATTTATCCCTTGACCGCTCCGGCAGTCATACCGCTGATGATATAGCGTTGGAAGATTAAGCCCAAGATCACCGGTGGAAGCGCGGCGATGATCCCACCGGCCATCATGCCATTGATGTTGACCGTATAACGGCCAATAAATTCTGCGATGGCTACCGGAACAGTCTTCGAGGCCAGGGTGCTGGTGAAGATCAACGCAAAGAAGAATTCATCCCAGGCCAGTAGAAACACGAACATGGCGGTAGAGATTAATCCTGGGATCGAGATAGGCATAACCACTTTCAGCAGGATCCCCAGGCGGGTGCAGCCGTCCAGACGGGCGGCTTCTTCCAGCTCGATCGGGACGGATTGGAAAAACATGGCCATCATCCAGATAGAATATGGCAAGGAGAAGCTCAAATAGGTGATGACCAACACAATCGGTTTATTGACCAGCTCCAGGCGAGAGGCCACGATAAAGAGCGGGATAATTAACGATACTTCGGGGATCATGCGCGTACCCAGGATACCCACCTGGATGCCCCGGCTGAAGCGGAATTGCAATCGAACCAGCGCGTAGGCGGCCAGGCTGCCGAGCGAAATGCTCACCAGGGTTACGGCGCTGGCGATCTTGATCGAATTGAGCAAGGACACAGCAAAGGTGCGCGGGACTGCAGACATCGCCTGGGAAGGAAACAAGATATCCAGATAATTTTGCAGGGTGGGATGCTGCGGAATCCAATGCATGGGTACACTGAATAGCTCAACCTGTGTGGATAGGCTGGCGCTGAAGAGCCATAAGATAGGCAGGTAAATGAATAACAACACCGGGATGGTCAGCAGAGTGAGCACGACTTGATTGATAAGTTTGCGTCGAGATCTCATGTTGACTCCTCCGGCCGGTAAAGCATGCGGATATAGAAGATCGCCATTAAGATGATGAAGATCGATATCAGGAAGGATAACGCCGCCCCGATACCCGGTTTGCCATACGAGAAAGTATTCAGGTAAGTCAAATAAGTGATCGTAACCGTCTTGAAAGCCGGGCCTCCGCTGGTAATGATATAGGCAATGTCAAAGACGCGAAAAGCGTCTACGGTGCGTACGATCAGCGCCACCAAAATCGCCGGTCGCAGCAGGGGCATGCGAATAAACCAAAATCGCTGCCATGCGTTGGCGCCATCTACCGAAGCCGCCTCATCGATTTCGGCAGGTAAAGTGGCCAGCGCGGCTTGCAGGATCAGGGCGACAAAGGGCATGACGTGCCATAGATCGGCCAGAATGATCAAATTCATCGCCATGTTCGGTTTCGTCAGCCAGGCGACATAATGGTCGATGAGGCCAAGCTGGTATAAGATTCCGTTCAGGGCCCCAAAATCAGCGCTATAGATCCAGCGCCACATCGCCCCATTGACGATGGTGGGCACTGCCCAGGGGATAATCAAGCTGAAACGCAAGAATTTCCAACCCCAGGGGCGGGAATGAATTAACTGTGCGATCGCGATTCCCAACACCAGCTCCAGGCTCACGGAGACGATGGTGAAATACAAGGTCCGTCCCATGGTCTGCCAAAATACCTGGCTCTGGAGCAGGGTAAGGTAGTTGCCGAATCCAATAAAGGTACGCGCCTGGTTTATACCTGGCGGCGCGTCGAAAAAGCTCAAAGCCAGGGTGGTCACAATCGGCCACAGGGTCACCCCCAGTATGATCACCAGGCTGGGAAGGAGGAACAACACGCCCAACCTGGCATCCTTCTGCTTCAGAGAGGAGCGCCGTTTACGGTAAGAGGCAGAAGACTGCTTATGGAGGATCATGGCGGTCGTTGTCCAGGAGGAGTAGATTTGCCGCGCAAACGTGTCACACGCCTGGCGGCAAATCTACCGGTGAGATTGACAAAAGGCTTATTTACCAGCCAGCTCGACCCATTTTGCAGCCGCGTCATCCAAAGCCTGCTGGGCGGGTTTCATCCCCGTCAGCGTTTCCTGGATGGCTAATTGAAGCGCGGCAGAAGCCTCATTGTAGTAGGCAACTGTCGGGCGCTGGTTGGCATATGGGAACTGCTCCAGGAAAGCCGGGACGGTGATCGGATTGGTCGGAGTGGCGGCTTTCAAGGCTTCGAGATTAGCTCCCTCGTAATTATCCTTCCAGATCGGCAGCATTTCTGCGGAAAACTTGGTCTGCACTTCATTGCTGGCCAGGTAGGTGAGGAATTTCCAGGTTTGATCCGGGTAAGGCGTGGTGGCCATCAGAGCGAACGAGCTCGAGCCATCCACGCTGGAGCTCTGGATGCCCGCCTGCGCGCCGGCGGCAAATACCGGCATGGGTGCAAAGGCCACTTTGCCGACCACCTGTGACTTGGCCGGATCGTTTGAGTCGGCGAATTGGAACAGCCAGTTCACCGCGAAGGCGCTATTTCCGGCCAGAAAATCCGCCGAAACAGCCATCTCGTCAGAAGACACAGCGCTGGGGTTGGAAAGCCCATCGTCGATGGTCTTCTTCATCCAATCCAAAACCTGAACGCCTTTCTCATTATTAAAGACCGGCTTTCCGCTGGCATCCAAGAATGCGCCGCCATTACCGAATAAAAGGGCGGTGTAGTCGCACACCACGCCTTCTTTCTGATTCCATGACCAGGTGATCGGATACTCAGCCAGGCCCTTCTCCTTAATCACCTTGGCTTGTTCGACGAGCTCTTCCCATGTCTTGGGCGGTGCAGTGAAACCTGCAGCTTGAAGCATTTCCGTGTTATACATGAAATACTTCACATCCATCAACCAGGGCATGCCGTAGATTTTTCCGTTGCGGGTGACGCCGCCCCAGGCAGCCGGAAAGATCCCAGATTTCATATCCGCCGTGACCCGGTCGGTCACGTCTAGCAGATAACCAGCCTTAATAAACTCATCGGGCCAGATGACATCGATCATCGCCGCGTCGTAGGCGGGCGGTTTGGCGGCCATACCGGTCACGATTTTATCGTGGACGTAATCATAGCCGACATATTCCATAACGACCTTAATGTCCGGATTTTTGGCTTCAAAATCACGCGCGATCTGGTCGATCTCGGCCGGCTTAAGGCCGGCCTGGTCCATGGTCAGCACATGGATGGTTACTGGCCCGGCTGGTTGAGCCTGTTCAGCCGGCTTCGACTGGCAGCCAACGGCTGCGATAGCCAATACCAGGACTATCAAAAATAGCTTGAAGAGCAGACGCATCTTTTCCTTCCTTTCAATTCGCAGCGGATAGAGGTGGTTTGCAGTCGCAAACGATATGATTAATTGTATATTGAATTACTCGATATTACATATTGAATTGCTCGATAATGGATATAAAAAAGACGCCGGTTTTCGGCGTCTTTTTTATCGTTTTACTCGTTTTTGGTCACCCGCCAGCGCGGTTCTTTGCCCTGCAAGACAGCAACCACCTCCTCGGCGATGCCAACACCGGCGCGTTTTTGAGCTTCTTTGGTTTGTGCGCCAACGTGCGGGGTAGCAATCACCTTGGGGTGCTCGGCAATACTGCCGGGCTTCGGCGGTTCAGAGGAAAACACATCCAGAGCCGCCCCTGCCAGGTCGCCAGAATCTAAAGCCGCCCGTAACGCGTCCTCATCCACCACCCCACCACGTGCGGTGCACACCAGGCGAGCGCCTTTTTTCATCAAAGCAAATTCAGCCTGTCCGATCATGCCGCGCGTCGTGGAGGTCAACGGCAGGTGCAGCGAGAGATAATCGGCGCCAGTCAAGACTTGCTGGAAGGTAGCCGGTGTGACCCCACGGCTGCGCATATCCGCCTCACTCACATACGGATCCAAAGCGATGACCGACATGCCAAGCGCCTGGGCCAGGACAGCTACCTGCCCGCCAATCCGCCCAATCCCCACCAGCCCCAGGGTTTTGCCGTTCAACTCGCTGCCCATGAAGGCGCTCTTTTCCCATTTCTGCTGTTTCATAGAGGCGTCGGCTGCCGGCACGAGGCGCGCCATCGCCAGCATCAAGGCAAGGGTATGTTCGGCGACCGCTGTGGTGGCAGCCAATGGGCTGTTGACCACAGTGATACCGCGCCCTACAGCCGCTTTGACATCGATGTTGTCCACGCCAACACCGGCGCGGCCGATGACTTTGAGCTGCCGGCCTGCCTCGACCACCTGGGCGGTGACTTTGGTGCGCGAGCGCACGATCAGGGCCTGATAATCCGGTAAAACTTCCAGCAACTCAGCGGCCGTGATCTTAGGATTGTTGATCACTTCGCCAACATTTTGTAGCAAAGCCAAACCTGCTTCTGCCAGGCCATCCGTTACAAGGATTTTATTTTGTGTCATGATTCAGCCTCTATCCGTGGGTGCGTTGGAATTCACGCATGAAATCGGCCAATACCTGGGTTGATTCAAGCGACAGGGCGTTGTAGATGGAAGCGCGCATTCCACCCACTGAGCGGTGCCCCTTCAGACCCACCATGCCATTCTGTTTAGCCTGTTTCGCAAATTGATTTTCCAGCTCTTCCGATTCCAGACGGAAGGTGATGTTCATGCGTGAGCGCGCTTCGGGCACGGCGTGCGGGCGATAGAAGCCGCCGCTCTGGTCGATGACCGTATAAATCAAAGAGGATTTCGCCAGGTTGCGGCGCTCGATTTCGGGCAGACCGCCCATATCCAAGAGCCAACGGAATACCAACCCTACGATGTAAATTGAAAATGTCGGCGGGGTGTTGTACATCGAACCTTTGTCAGCCTGCAAACGATAATCCAACATGGCCGGCATATTCGTCGGGACACGCTCGAGCATATCATCGCGCACGATGACAATCGTCGTCCCGGCCGGGCCGGCGTTCTTCTGCGCGCCCGCATAGATCAGGCCATATTTCGTCACGTCAAAGGGCCGGCTGAGAAAATCGGACGACATATCGCAAATCAAGGGCACACCGGCCAGCGGCTGCGGCTCGGCCGGCCATTCGTTGCCGTGGATGGTTTCGTTGGAAGTGAAGTGAAGGTAAGCCGCCTGTGGATCCAGGTCGCCGGCAGAAAAGGCGGGCAGACGGTCGAAGTTCGTGCTTTCGGTGCTGGCCGCCACGCGTGTAGCGCCTAACTTCTTCGCTTCGCGCACGGCCGTTTGGCCCCATACCCCGCTGACCAGGTAATCGGCCGAAGCGCCTGCCGGGCGCAGGTTCATCGGCAGCATAGCAAATTGCAGGCTTGCGCCGCCCTGTAAGAATAAAATTTTGTAATTGGCCGGGATATGCGCCAGTTTGCGTAAATCAGCCTCAATCTGCTGAAAAAGTCCTTCAAATTCCGCCGAGCGGTGGCTCATTTCCATGAGCGACATGCCGGTCCCGTGGTAGTCGAGCAGCTCAGCTTGCACCTGCTCCAGTACGGAGAGCGGCAAGGTAGCCGGTCCGGCGTTAAAATTATGCACACGATGAAGGTTTAAATTGGGTTTTGTTTGGTCCATAGTTTCCTCATAAAAAATTTTATTCGTCAAACAAGAAGGTCATCTCACCATAGAAACGCACTTCTTTGGATGCCATTTTGTTGCGCAGCCATTCCTGCAAGCGGGCGTTCTTCGCTTCGAGCGACTCTTTGGATTTGAGCTCGCTCAACGGGTAATTGACTCGCAAGATCCGTCCCTGGATCAGGTGGCGGGTCAGACCGGCCGGCAGAAGCTCGCCATCGCGGGCCAGGGCCATGATTTCGAAGGCATCGTATTTCGGGAAGACGATCACCCCGGCCAGGTCTGAATACAACCGCAGAGCCTCATCCAGACTATCCGTCATAGCCCGGTGCACCCGACCGCGCTCTTTATAGGTATCCACCAGCTCATTGAGCAACTGGTTCTGTTCGTGGACAAACAATCCGGGCAGCCTCGGCCGGGCAGCAAAAACCTTCTTATCTGCCCGCATCACATACATCAAACACTCGCGGCGGGCCAATGCCGCCCGGGCGTGCAGCAAATCAAGCGGAAACACATCTACGCCATCCACGCTATTCAACAATTGCGTAAACTCTTCTGACTCGATGCCAGAGATGAGATGGTGCCAGGTCGTCAGAGTGATGGCAGGTTCTTCGTACCTAACCACCTGCGCCAGGACATGCGGGTAGCCCAGGCTGCTCAAGGCAGTTGTACGGTTGGCGCCGTCTAAGACCATGAAACGCGGGTCGCCCTCGCCAATCGGCGCGACGATGGGTGGGTTTTTAAGCAAGCCCTCGGCTTCGAGGCGTTGGGCCAGCGGCGCGGTGCGCTGGACATCATTGTATTCATGTTCCACCAGCAAATTCAACGGCAAGATGCGCAGGTCAGGCGGTTGGATGAGATCGGAGGGGTGTATCTGGGTAGTCATTGCTTCCTTCTTTACTCCTGGCTAAGCTGGTACAGGAAAATGAGCGCAGAGCTGCTTAACTTCCTGGCGGACGCGTTCTTGTAGGGCGACATTCTGTGCATCGCGCAGAATTTCACCAATCCAGGCAGTAACCTGGGTCAGCTCGGCCGGGCCAAAGCCACGCGTGGTCACCGCGGGTGTACCCAAACGGATACCACTGGTGACAGTCGGCTTGGCAGGATCGTAGGGGATCATATTCTTATTGGTATGGATGGCAGCATTGTCAAGGGCCAGCTCAGCTTCCTTGCCGCTCACATTATACGAACGCAGATCGACCAAAACCAGGTGGTTGTCGGTGCCGCCGCTGGTCAGCCGGAAGCCTTCGTGCAGCAAGCCCGCAGCCATGGCCTGGGCGTTATCCAGGATATGCTGAGAATAGACCTTAAATTCCGGGCGCAGCGCTTCGCCAAACGCCACAGCCTTGGCGGCGATGACATGCATCAATGGCCCGCCCTGCAGGCCGGGGAAGACCGCGCTGTCCACTTTTTTGGCCAGGTCGGCTTTACTCAAGATCAACCCGCCGCGCGGGCCGCGCAGCGTTTTGTGCGTGGTGGAGGTTACAACATCGCAATACGGGATCGGGCTCGGATGCAGCCCGGCAGCTACCAGCCCGGCGATATGCGCCATATCCATCATCAGGAATGCCCCGACCGAATCGGCAATCTCGCGCAAACGTGCAAAGTCAAACCAGCGCGGATAAGCGCTGGCGCCCGCCAGGATCAACTGGGGTTTGCTTTCTTCCGCCATCCTCGCCAGGTCATCATAATCCAGGCGTTCGGTTTCGGCATGCACGCCATAATGCACAAAGTTATAGATCTTTCCGCTGAAGTTGAAGGATGCGCCATGCGTCAGGTGGCCGCCATGATCGAGCTTGAGCGCCAGGACGGTATCGCCGGGCTTGACCAAGGCTTGATAGGCTGCACCGTTGGCCTGCGCGCCAGAGTGAGGCTGCACGTTGGCATGCTCTGCGCCAAACAGTTGCTTGGCTCTTTCGATGGCCAGGTTCTCGGCGATATCGACGCATTGGCAACCACCGTAATAACGATGGCCGGGATAGCCTTCGGCATATTTATTGGTCAACACAGAACCCAAAGCGGCCAGGACCGCCGCGCTGACATAGTTTTCCGAGGCGATCATTTCAATGCCTTCGTTTTGTCGGCGGCGTTCGGCCTCGATGGCTTCAAACAACTCAATGTCCTGGTCGTGCAAAACCCGACGTGGATCGGGAGCTGCTACCCAGTCTACAATCGTTGAGGGTTTATTCATCAGTAATTCCTCTTTCTATTAGCTTCAGGCTGGGTCCAGGTTGGTAACCCAGACCCAGCCATTCGGATTGAGATTATCCCTTGTAGCACAAGATCGGATTGCGTACTGCTTTGACTTCGTCCAGACGACCCACCGGAGTGGTATGAGGAGCGGTGTGGAGCACTTCTGGGGTGTTCTGCGCCTCTTCCTTGATGGCGATTAATGCCGCAACAAAAGCGTCCATGGCTTCCTTGCTCTCAGTTTCGGTCGGCTCGATCATTAAAGCATCGTGGACAATCAACGGGAAGTAGTTCGTGGGGGGATGCTGACCGTAGTCGATCAACCGCTTCGAGACGTCCAGCGCGCGGATATCCGTCTCGGGGATATCGCCGTGTACGACGAACTCGTGCATGCAGGTGCGCTCTACCGCCAGAGCGTAGTGCGGTGATACTTTAGCCTTCATGTAATTGGCGTTTAGCACCGCGTTCTCAGACACAGCCCGCAGCCCATCTGGCCCCATCATACGGATATAGGTATAGGCGCGGATGAACATCCCATAGTTACCGACGAATGCCTTCAACCGGCCAATAGATTGATCGGGGCAAGCGAGTTTATAGGACTGGCCTTCTTTAACGACGACTGGCCCTGGTAGGAACGCGGCCAGCCTGGCGTTGACGCCCACCGGGCCGCTGCCCGGACCGCCGCCGCCGTGCGGGGTGGTAAAGGTCTTATGCAGATTGAAGTGCATCACATCAAAGCCAAGGTCGCCAGGTCGGGCTATGCCCATCAGAGCGTTCAGGTTGGCGCCATCGCCGTACATTAACCCACCACAGGCGTGCACCGTCTTGCACACTTCGAGCACATTTTCTTCGAACAAGCCCAGGGTGTTCGGGTTGGTCAACATCAGGCCGACCAAGGTGTCATCACAGGCAGCTTTCAAAGCCTCCAGATCGACATTTCCGCGCCCGTCGGAGGGGATTTGCACGACGGTAAAGCCGCTCATGGCGCTGGTGGCCGGGTTTGTGCCGTGCGCTGAGTCGGGGATGAGCATCTTGGTGCGTTTTGTATCGCCCCGACTTACATGGTAGGCGCGCATCACCAGCACGCCGGCAAACTCGCCATGCGCGCCGGCAGCCGGCTGCAGGCTAACCGCAGCAAAACCGGAAATTTCTTGCAGCATTTCCTGGAGGTTGTACATCATTTCCAGGCTGCCTTGCACCGTCGCATCCGGCTGAAGAGGGTGCACCTGGGTGAGTCCTTCAATGGCAGCCGCTTTTTCGTTCACCTTGGGGTTGTATTTCATGGTGCACGAACCAAGCGGATAGAAGACTGTATCAATCGAGAAATTCTTCTGGCTCAAGTGGGTATAGTGGCGCACGAACTGCAACTCGCTGACTTCAGGTAATTTAAGTTCATCGCGCACATAACCGGCCGGCAGGGTCGCTAAAGGCACATCCGTTTCGGGGAGCGTATAGGCCGTGCGACCTGGCGAAGATAGTTCAAAAATCACGGGTTCAGGTTCATTCCACATGGCTTAGGCTCCTTTGACAGACTGCAATGCTTCGACGAGGCGATCGATCTGGCGGCGGGAGTTTAACTCCGTCAGGCAGACCAACATCTGGTTTTTACGTTCTGGATAATCCTTTTCCAGATCATAACCACCCAAGATGCCCTTCTTGAGCAAGGCTTCGTTAATCTTCGCTACCGGTTCGGGGCACTGCACGACGAACTCGTTGAAAAACGCGCCTGTGTTGAGCACCTTGTACCCGGCGAGCTGGTCAATTTGGGCCGCAGCGAAGTGTGCCTTGTGGTAACACAGCTCCGCAACCTGGCGCATACCCTGCTTGCCCATATACGCCAGGTACATCGCCGCTGTCAAGGCGATCAAGCCCTGGTTCGAGCAGATATTGCTGGTGGCCTTCTCACGGCGGATATGCTGTTCTCGGGTGCTCAGGGTCAAAACATAACCCCGGCGTCCTTCTCCATCAGTGGTCTCGCCCACCAGGCGGCCCGGCATTTTACGAACAAATTGATCGCGGGTTGCGAAAATACCCAGATAAGGGCCGCCGAAGTTCAGGCCTGCCCCCAACGGCTGGCCTTCGGCCACCACGATATCGGCGCCGTAATCGCCAGGCGGGGTGAGCAGACCCAGGCTGATCACCGGCGTGGCGACGACCACCAAGAGCGCGCCAGCTTTGTGCACTGCGTCAGCCAACCCGTTGACGTCTAACAGGTCGCCAAAGAAAGACGGATTTTGAACGACCAGGCAGGCCGTATCGTTGTCCAGCATGCCCTTCAAATCCTCCAGCCCGGCCTGTAAATTCTCATCGCCGGTGATCGTCACCTGTTGTCCCGGCAGGTAGGTGCGAAGCACTTCCCGGTATTGTGGATGGACGGAGGGTGAAACAAGGATTTTGCGGCGTTTGCCATTAGAAACGTTCACGGCCATAATGGCGGCCTCGGCCATAGAAGTCGCGCCGTCATAATGGCTGGCATTCACGACTTGCATACCGGTCAGCTCGGCCACCATGCTCTGGTATTCAAAGATCGCCTGGAGTGTGCCCTGGCTGACTTCCGGCTGGTATGGGGTGTATGCAGTCAAAAACTCGCCGCGCGTTGCCAGGTACGGGACCACGCTCGGTACGAAGTGGTTATACGCTCCAGCTCCCAAAAATGTGGCAAAACAACCGGTAGAGCTGTTTTTTAATGCCAGGCCGTAGAGCTCCTCCAGCACTTCCATCTCAGACACTGCCTTCGGCAATTTTAAGTCTGGGAAGCGGTGCTGCGCTGGGACATCTTGGAATAAATCCTGGGGTGAATTGATTCCAATCTCGGTCAGCATCTCGCGCCGGGTATTGTCAGTTTGCGGGATATATGGCATGGTTATTCTCCGATCAATGTAGCGTAGTCTGCGGCTGGCAACAAACCATCCCAACCGGCGGCGTCCGCCATTTTGAACTTTACAATCCAGCCCGCGCCATACGGGTCTGAGTTGATCGCCTCCGGCGTCCCTGCCAGGGCTTCATTTACTTCAACAATCTCGCCAGCCACCGGCAGGTAGAGATCAGAGGCGGCCTTTACGGACTCGACCACACCAATCGTATCTCCCAAACCAAAGGTTGCCCCGACGGCAGGCAGATCAACGAAAACGATATCCGACAATTCATTCTGAGCGTGGTCGGTAATACCATAAGCGAACACATCGCCTTCTGGACGTACCCACTCGTGTGACTTGGTATAGCGTGCTTTCGGATCGATACTCATAGGTCCTTCCTCCAAAATGTATTTATCAGATTTTGAATCGGTTTTGAAACCCGAATATGTTTTGGCGCTAAAATATGGTTATCGGCGGTAGGCCGGGATATAAAACGGCTTTTTGACAATTTTCGCCTTGACAGGTTTTCCGCGAATGACGATCTCAATCTCTGTCTCGCGGGCTGAAATTTCGCGCGGCACGTACGCCATGCCGAGGTATTTTTTGGTGGTGGGTGAGAACATTCCGCTGCTGACAAAGCCAACTTCTTGCCCGTTATACATCACTGCGTAATGTTCGCGCGCCACGCCTTTATCCACCATCTCGAAGCCTACCTGGACGCGCGCCGGCTTCTCTAA
>JAYRNN010000085.1:0-42684 GCA_041912175.1 Anaerolineales bacterium
CTTCGAAACGCATGGCGTCTATTGGCGCGGGGAGTACCATTTCGGAAATATCCCGTTGGTTAACTATCTACCGCGCAGCATGCGCAATCGATTGGCGCCGCACGTGCGTATTTACACAGCAAAAGACCTTCATCACTTATTCAGTCGCCTGCCGGTTCAGGTGGTCGTGAATACGGTTATTTATGGGGCATATGACAATATCATCGCCCGCCGGCCCGCGCTCGGCAACGCGCTGCGCGCCTCGCTGCAAGCCATGGAAAACTCTCCCCTGCGCGGCTTAGGGCTTTCACACTTCTGGGTAGTCGAAAAACTTTAAACCGTTATTGGTTCTGGGTTTCGAAAGTCATAGATGCCATCTTGAATGGCATAGCCCCGCCCACACGCCTGGCATAATACCCGGTCGGCCTGTTCGAGTAATGGGAAATTCTTACAATCCGGACAGCGGAAGAAATTTCCTTCCGCTGCCGGGTGGGTATCAGACTCGGAAGTTGCACGGACAAAAACGCTTGGAGTAAGCTGCCACCAATTGCCGCTTAACTGTGCGAATGCGTCCATTTTTACCAGCCAATCCAGGGGAAAATGGCGCTTCAGAAAATCGATGCGGTAATGGGAAACGGTTAACTGCCGTTCGACCCTAAAACCGGCCTGGCGCAGCCAATCACGCACCGCCTGCGGATGAAAATCGAAATTCAAGGCAGCAAATTCCACTGGCTCCGGGCTGAAGGGGTTCCAATCCTGGCGGCGAGCCAGGTAGCGTAGGATCGCTTTCAGGTTTTGTTTACTGGCATATTCCAGGATAAAGATCGCTTTTCCTTGCACCACCTGCTGCACCTGTTGAATTGCAGCCGGCGCATCAACCATATGATGCAAGGTACGGATCATCGTCGCCGTGTCAAACAGGCCTGGCGCAAACGGCAGTCGATAGGCGTCTGCAGCGACGTAGACGTAGCGGTCGCTCTGACCTAAACGCGCCTGCGCCTGCTGCAACTGGGTGCGCGAATAATCAAGCAAAACCACCTTCTCGAAGCCTTGATAGCGTGGGGTATTCCTTCCTGCGCCAGCGCCAATCTCAAGCAGCAACTTGCCATTCACAGGCAATAGCCGCTGCAAGGCAATCGCCTCGACTTGATCTTCGTAGGCCCGCCCACCTTCATCCCAGAACGAGGTCTGGTAATCAGAACCCTCGTAATTACAGATCGGAGGTCTTTGTTCCATTATAGCCGCGCCCAAAACCGCGGTAGCGGAAGCCCAGGCGGGTCATGGTATTCGGGTCATAGATATTGCGGCCATCTACAATCACGGGTTGGCGAAGCAGAGTGTGAACCCGGTCGAGATCCAAATTTTTAAACTCATTCCATTCTGTGGTAATGACAAGAGCGTCGCAACCATCGGCCAGAGTGTATGGATCTGGCTGCATCATAACCCCAGGCATCATTGCACTGGCAATCTCCATCGCCACAGGATCATACGCGCGCACGTGCGCCCCGAGCGATATCAAACCTTCTGCAATATCGATGGAGGGTGCATCGCGCATATCGTCTGTGTTGGGTTTGAAAGACAGCCCTAATAATCCGATCGTCTTGCCACGCAAATCACCCAGGATGTCCCGTAACCGAGAGACGACCATCGGCCGGCGATCGCTGTTAATATCCATTACTGCGTGCAGCAATTGCGGATGGCGACCTTTCTCAGCCGCCATATAGGCCAGCGCTTTTACGTCTTTCGGGAAACAAGAACCTCCGTAGCCCAGGCCGGCATCCAAAAACTGGGGACCGATGCGCTTATCATAGCCCATCCCAACCGCGACTTCTTTAACATCAGCTCCCAACTCCTCGCAGATATTTGCAATTTCATTTATAAATGAAATTTTCGTGGCCAGGAAAGCATTCGAAGCGTATTTAATCATTTCTGCAGTACGCAGGTCGGTAAGTACAATCGGCGCCCGTAAAGGCAGGTGGAGCTGCGCCACCCGCTCCGCGGCCTCTTTATCCATAGAACCGAGAACGGTACGGTGCGGCTGTGAAAAATCGCTGATGGCCGAGCCTTCCCGGAGAAACTCCGGGCAGGAAACCACGGAAAATTGGATTGGGTTGGGCTGTGAACCGCGCACAATGTCTGCCACCCAGTCGCCAGTGCCAACCGGTACGGTAGATTTATTGATAATGATTAACGGAGCGGTCATCGTCTTGGCGATCGTTTCGGCGGCAGCCGCCACGTAACGCAAGTCTGCCTCGCCATCTACGCCGGACGGGGTGCCCACTGCGATAAACACGAATTCCGTGCCGTTTAAACCCTCCGTATAAGAGGTCGTGAAAGTTAGACGCCCGGCGCGTACGTTGCGCTCGACCAGCTCGCTCAGTCCCGGCTCGTAGATTGGCATCTCACCACGTTCCAAGCCTTCGATTTTTTCTTGAGAAATATCCAGAGCGATCACTCGATTGCCCAGATCTGAAAAACAAGCGGCGGTGACCAGTCCCACATATCCTACGCCGACCACACAAATTTGCTTCATCCTAAATAGCCTCCTGCAATATAGTTGCTTTTACAAGGCTGAATCTTACCATAAATATATTTTGTGATTTCGTAAAATTTACCTGAAGGGGAACAAAATATGCAAATATTCACGTAAATCTTATCTTAATAGTATAATTTATGACGATATCCGTGAATGTCATAAAAAATATCAAAAATAGCGACAACAGTCATATACAGCGTGTGATATCTGTCACTAGTAAATTGGCTAAAAACAGTCTAAAATAGTGGTAATAATTCTTATCTGTTTTATCTAGTAAGGGAGCATAAGCCATGCAAATAACCCGACAAGCCGATTATGCAGTACGCGCAGTCCTCTATCTGTCTCAGTTAGGAGAAGATCAGCGCGCAGCCACCAGCCAGATCGCTCAGGAACAGCAGATTCCGCCTTCTTTCCTGGCAAAAATCGTTTCGCAGCTTTCCGTAGCTGGGCTCCTGCAGACCTCACGCGGCGCGCGAGGCGGTGTTTCTCTGGCCCGCGCCCCCGAGCAAATCTCTTTGCTCGAAGTAATTGAAGCCATCGATGGCCCGATCCTGCTTAACGAATGCGTTGGCAATGGCGCCTGCAACTTTGGCGATGATTGCCCAATGAAACCAATTTGGTGTGATGCTCAATCTGAGTTGGTAGAACGACTGCGCGGTACAACTTTTGACCAATTCGTTAAAGAATCGGTAATTTCGAACAGCTAACGATCTTTGATCCTCCGCTGAGCATTCTCGCTCAGGCGCACCTTCCTGGACGGTATCCCCCATATTGTCCACGTTAAGTTATGTCCGTTAATAAGCCTTGGCGCTAAACCAAGGCGTTTGCGCGTATCGGATTCACAAGAAGATGGGTTGGGGGAGATGCGTGTTATGGTATGATACGAATTAGTTTACCCTAACACCCTTTGGAGGTTAATATGCCAGGCCCTCGCACATTACACGCCCCTATCGGCCCACAACTCACCTGCAAATCATGGCTCACCGAGGCCGTTTATCGTATGATTCAGAACAATTTAGACCCGGCAGTCGCCGAGCGCCCGCAAGATTTGGTTGTGTATGGCGGGCGCGGCCAGGCAGCCCGGAGTTGGGAAGCATTCGATGCGATCCTCGAGACCCTCAAGCAGCTCGAAGATGACGAGACGTTGCTGGTGCAATCTGGAAAACCGGTGGTCGTGTTCAAAACGCACGCTGATGCGCCGCGCGTTTTGATCGCGAATTCAAACCTGGTGCCGCATTGGGCCACGCAACAACATTTCGATGAGTTAGCCGCCAAAGGCTTGATTATGTACGGCCAGATGACCGCCGGCTCCTGGATCTATATCGGCACACAAGGTATTTTGCAAGGCACCTACGAGACGCTCGGCTCATTGGCGCAACAGCGCGGCTGGCCTTCCCTAAAGGGTAAATTTGTCTTGACTGCCGGCCTGGGAGGCATGGGCGGCGCCCAACCGCTGGCTATCACCATGAACGAGGGCGTCGGACTGGTGGTGGAAGTGGATCCAGCGCGCGCCCACCGCCGCCATGAAATTGGGTATATCGATATCGTGGTGGATGAGCTGGAAGAGGCAATGACCCTGGTTGAAGAAGCAGTTGATCGAGGCGAGCCTAAGTCAATCGGTTTGATTGGTAATGCCGCCGAAATCTATCCCGAGCTGGTCTTGCGCGGGATTATCCCGGACGTCGTCACCGACCAGACGCCTGCGCATGACGTCCAAATGTACATACCGGCCGGGTTAAGCATCGCGCAGGCCGATGAGCTGCGCCGCGCTGATCCACAGAAATATGAAAGCCGCTCGATGGCATCCATGGCGCGGCACGTCGAAGCCATGCTTGAGTTTCAACGCCGGGGAGCGGAGGTCTTCGATTATGGCAATAATCTCCGCCAACGTGCGTATGATTTTGGTGTAGAGGATGCTTTCAATTTCCCGGGCTTCGTACCTGCCTATATTCGGCCGCTTTTCTGCGAGGGCAAGGGACCTTTCCGTTGGGTGGCGCTTTCCGGCGATCCTGAGGATATTTACCGCACCGACGAAGCCATTCAAGAACTTTTTCCACATGACCAACATTTACAACGCTGGCTTCGCATGGCGCGCGAGCGAATACCTTTCCAGGGCCTGCCGGCGCGAATCTGCTGGCTGGGTTATGGCGAACGCGCCAAAGCCGGGCTGAAATTCAATCAAATGGTCGCCCAGGGGATTGTTAAGGCGCCAATCGTGATCGGGCGCGATCACCTGGACGCCGGTTCAGTCGCCTCTCCCAACCGTGAAACAGAGGGCATGCGCGACGGCACGGACGCGGTGAGCGATTGGGCCATCTTGAATGCCCTGGTCAATGCGATCGGCGGCGCCACCTGGGTCTCTTTCCATCATGGCGGGGGGGTCGGCATCGGTTTCAGCCAACATGCCGGCCAGGTTATCGTCGCAGACGGCACACCCGAAGCCGCTCGCCGCCTGGAGCGCGTCCTGACCACCGATCCCGGCATGGGCGTTGTGCGCCATGCAGATGCGGGGTACGAAATCGCTATCGAGGCTGCCAAACGTCATGGCATTAAAATGCCCATGATCAAGTGATTGATCGAATGACCGCTCTGTTCAAATCCGCCTGGATTTGGCTCATCGTTAATCTGTTAGCCGTCGCCGCGTTCACCACGGTTGGTCCGTCTGAGAAAACCCTGGGCTTCAATGTCAGGGTGGTCTATTTGCATGGCGCCTGGGTATGGACCTCTTTGGCTGGATTTACGGCAGCCGCTTTGGTGGGCCTGGCGGGGTTGATCACACGGCGCGAATCGCTCCAGCGCTGGTCGCGAGCTTTAGGCCGGACTGGCCTCCTATTCTGGATCACTTATTTGCCAATTTCGATGTGGGCCATGCAAACCAACTGGAATGGTATGTTCCTGGCCGAACCTCGTTTTCGAATAGGCGTTATTTTCGCGATTGGAGGCCTGCTGCTTCAACTGGGGTCGACGATTGTTGACGACCGGGCCTGGGCTTCGGTTGCAAATATCCTTTTTGCGCTGGCTTTATTTTGGACGCTGGGTACCACCCAAAACGTTTTACATCCGGCTTCTCCCATTCTGAGCTCAGATGCCTGGCGTATCCAACTCTACTTCTTTGGACTGGTCATGCTAACTTTGCTTTTAGCTGCCCAGATCGCCCGATTGTGGTTCGTGGCGGACCGCTCGAAGATCGGCGGGTTAGAAAGATCCAATGTATAAAGTAATCTCTGCAATCGAATAACTCATAACGGACGCTACGATAACGAATCATAAATCCCCAATCTCCAGTATAATCTGGCGTGCTATGATGACAAAGAAACAAATCCTCCTGATTTCCGCTGCATGTTTGATCGGCGTACTCCTGGCTGGGCTGCCTGTATTAACACCGGGCAGCACGGTATTGGCCGCCCCACAGGCTCAGATACCCATCTCCACCCCGACCCCAGGCCCGGATGGAAAAATTATCTGGGTGGTGAAGTCAAATGACACCCTGCTCAGCATTTCCCTCATCACCGGGACGCCTGTCGATACCCTGCGCCAGCTTAATAACCTGACAGGCGATACGATCATCGTCGGACAAAAGTTGATTATCGGCCTGGCCGGACCGGCGTTGGTCACACCGACACTCGGACCGTCGCCTACTCCGACGCCTATCCTACCCACGCCATCTCCGAAGCCGGGCAGTGGGACGCTGTGCATTATCCTCTTTAACGATACGAATGGCGATTCGTTGCGCCAGGAAGCAGAGCCCTCCATCCCAGGTGGAGCGATCAACGTAAATAACCGGGTGGGCTCGGTCTCGTTGACGGCCGACAGCGATTCGGGCGCAGAACCCAAATGCTTCGAGAATCTCCCAGAAGGGGAATATACGGTCAGCGTGGCTGTGCCCCAAGGTTACAACCCGACCACCAATAATACTTATACGGTTGCCTTGAGAGCCGGGGATAAAACCTTTATTGATTTTGGCGCTCAAGCAAACTCGCAGACATTGGCTGAGGCGCCTGTGCTACCCAGTGAGGGTGAAAAATCGCCGCTGCTGGGTATTATCGGTGGATTATTCCTGATGGCCGGGGTGGGAGTGGCATTATTCGCGGCCCGGCTGCTGCGAAGTAGATAGAGCCGCCCAGCCGTACGACGTGGTTAACGTTCGAAGATTTGTCGATATACTGCGCTTAACCCATCCCGAAATAGCGCTCCGGATGCTTTCCAGGCATCCGAGCGCTTTTTCGATTCCTCAGCAAGGGAGGCAGCTACATCTTCCTCCACAATTACCGTTACGAGAGCCGCCCCCAAAGCCCGACAGGTATCTCTAGGCGAGACGCCCGGCGGCGCCAGATACGCCGCCGATCTCACCAGAGCATCCGACAGGGGATTCTCCAAAGCAACAATCGATTTTCCACAGACCATGGCCAGGCGAAGCGAGTTACCCCATGGCGCAATCGAGGCAGGGTGGAACAGCGCGCTGCTGCGTCGATAAACCTCGGCGAGCAACGCCAGGGGCAGCGCTGGGAGGGCTTGCACAGCAGGTTCAAACCGATAGGCGGGTTCCAGTTCGGCCAACCGGCGGCGCCCAGGTTCGTCCATTCCGAGCAAGAGCAGCGGAAAATCTACGCCTAATGCCGGAGTCGCCCAACTCCAGGCATCCAACAACCGTCGCAAATCGCTATCGGTGGTAGGACCGTGATAGAGGATATAGGTATCTGGCAATCTTTCAAGCTCAGGTGATTCTACCAGCGCCGCGCCTGCGAAGAATACATCGGGTACCGCGGGCGGCAGCATAAAAAGTGGGGCAGAAACATCCGGCTTGGGCAGGTCGGCCGGCCAGAGGATGCCGCTCGCCCGCCTCATCCCGCCTTGTTCCAATGCCGCCCGTAGCCGAGCAGCCAGGTTATCATAACGTACCGGCGGACGAGGCTCTGCATCTAAAAACAAGCCGCCCGGTTCAGATGCCGTCGGGCTCACCAGGCTCGGAGCTCGCCCAAAGATTGCCGGCCAACCTGAAGCGAGCTGAATCACGCGGGCGCCCGTATTTTTTGCTAATTTATCGATGGTGATCTGTTCCCAGCCCAGGCGAGCGCGCTGTGTTGGAGGTGTTTCTACCAGGCGAACCACGATTCGGCCCGGCAGAAGATCGACCGGTTTTGCCGGCAGCGCGACTACCGCCTGGAACTCCTCGGCCAGTGAATCTAATAATGTATAGAGGTGCAGCGCTGCCGGCCCATTCGGCTCATAGGCTAACGGCCATCCATCAAACAAAATCACGCCATTGCTCACGCCGCGCACCACCAATCTTCCCCTTCTCGCAGGCCGATGGCCAGTAACTGACGACGGATCAGATCGCGCGCCCCGCGAGCTCCGACTGCCGCTAGCAGCGCCGGCCGCTGCGACTTTATCCACTGTCCTGGCAAGTCTTTTGGGGAGATAATCGGCAGACCACGCCGGGTACGTCCGATTTTTCTTGGGTCGATGTCCACAAATGCTGCCAGGGGGGCGTTCTGGCGTTCTAATTGCTTGGCCAAGCGCCGGCCCATCATTCCGGCGCCCCAGATAAT
Organism: Anaerolineales bacterium; assembly: GCA_041912175.1. Classification (GTDB taxonomy): domain Bacteria; phylum Chloroflexota; class Anaerolineae; order Anaerolineales; family UBA4823; genus CAZAGA01. The sequence continues at coordinate 8,065 of JAYRNN010000085.1, forward strand.
AATCGCTTGCCGCTCAGCTAAAGGACCCAGCATCAAATAATGCGCCTTGGCGCGCAAAAAATTCTCCACAGAATAACGACCATCGGTACGCGTCAACCGTTGTGGATGCTCGCGCCACTCCAACAAGACCTCAGGAAGTCTTGCAAAGTGTAGGCCGTCGAGGTATAGGCGCAGCCAGAGGTCATAATCTTCGGGCCAACCATGTTCCTGATAACCGCCGGCGCCCTGGATCACCTGGCGGCGAAAGGTTACGCTTGGATGTGGTAAAGGACTCTCGATGAATATTTCTCGCCGAATCTCAGCATCGCTGAGCAGGGCATTCAGCCAGTTCAGATAAACCTGGAACCCTTCACGTACATTCTCGGCAGGAAAGCCGACCACCCGGCAACCTACCACAGCGGTTTCTGGATATTGCCCCAGGTGAGCGACTTGTTTTTCAAGTCGTTGAGGATGACAGCGATCATCGCTATCCATACGAGCAATCAACGGAGCCCGGCAAGCAGCCAGGCCGGCGTTTAGGGCGTCGATGATCCCACGGTGCTCCTGGTGAATGACGCACAGCCGCGGGTCTCGGGCCGCCCATGCGTTTAAGACATTCAAAGTATCATCCGTCGAGCCGTCATCGACCGCCACAATCTCGAAATCAGAAAGGGTTTGACGATCCAGGCTGTCCAAGGCTTCGGACAATGTAGCAGAGGCGTTATAACATGGCAGCAAAACCGATACAACTGGCGCGGCATTCGCATTCATCACGAAAATTATAGCACTCAGACCGGCGCTTAAATTGACGTTGTCTCAATCTTTGACTATACTATGGTTATGATAAAAGGAAATTCCTTGAGAAAGGGCAAAAGAAAATGAGCACAATTGTTACCTGGTTTGGTCATGCTACGATTGGCGTGGTGACTGACGGATACAAACTCATTATTGATCCTTACTTCTCCGGCAATCCAGCCGTCAACACCTCTCCTGATCGAGTAGAAGCAAATTACATTCTCGTTTCGCACGGACACGGCGATCACATCGGAGATGCGGTTGCCATCGCAAAGCGTACGCATGCCACCGTAATTAGCAACGCTGAAATTTCCGGCTGGCTCGACAAAAAAGGTGTCGAGACGCATGCACAACATATCGGCGGTGGTCACCAGTATCCCTTCGGATATTTAAAGTTAACCCTGGCGGTACACGGCTCTAGCTTGCCAGATGGTTCTTATGGCGGCAACCCAACCGGGTTCCTGCTTACCTCAAATGACGGTAAGAAACTTTACTTCGCCTGCGACACCGGGTTGTTTGGCGATATGCGCCTGATTGGCGAGGAAGGGATCGACCTGGCAATGCTCCCGATTGGCGACAACTATACAATGGGCCCGGTAGATGCCTTGCGAGCCGTAAAATTAATCCAGCCCAAGCATGTCATCCCGATTCATTACAACACCTGGGGACTCATCAAGCAGGATGCCCTGGCCTGGGCGCAGCGCGTCCAAGCCGAGACAAATACGCAGGCGCACGTGATCTCGCCAGGTGGAACTTTTAGTCTATAATATCCCTCTATCCGATTGGTGTTACCGAGGTTTGTATGTTTAACAGTATATTTCGACGCAAAGAGGACGAAGATCGATTTGCAAAAGAAGGCCGGTTGCCGCCGGGCCAATCGCTGACCCAGAAGTTCCCAGTTCTCCATTATGGCCCGGTACCGAATTTTAACCCCGCTAGCTGGGATTTTCGCGTTTGGGGTGAAGTAGAAGCCCCGGTCCGGTGGGGTTGGGATGAATTCCTAAAGCTTCCCCGGCGCAAAATCAACATGGACATTCATTGTGTGACCCGCTGGAGCAAATTCAACACTGAATGGGAAGGTGTTTCTGTACACGATCTAATAGAGCAGGGGCTGATCAAGCTCAAACCTTCGGCGCATTTTGTGCTGCAGCATGCCGAATATGGCTTCACAGTCAACTTACCGCTAGAAGTGGTTCTGCAGGAAAATTTCCTGCTTGCAACCCATTTTAACGGTGAGCCCATCACCCCCGATCATGGTTATCCGCTGCGTGGTGTAATCGGGGCGATCCCCGATCAGAAAGAACTGATCTCGCCCTATTTGTGGAAGGGCGCCAAGTGGCTGCGAGGTTTGGAATTTCTCGAGAAAGATCAGCTAGGTTTCTGGGAGCAAGCCGGGTATCATAATGAGGCGGATGTTTGGAAAGAGGAACGCTTCGCCTGAATAGGGATCATCGATCATGGACTGGCTGGATATCTTGGGCAATGCTTTATGGATTGCCGCCCTGGCGCTGGCGCTAGCAGGCATCAGTTTCGCCAGTTGGCAGGCATCCACGAATGGAAATAAGCTGCGCGCCCAGTTGGGTCAGAGCAGTTATATGCGCCTTTTTAACCTGGCCGGCGTCCTTTTCTGCGCCGGCCTGGCTTTAACAGCCTCCGCCGTTTTTCAAATGATCTTATGGTCGGTCTTGGGAGTTGCCTTTGCGATTGCCTTTGTATTCCAGGCCCTCCACCTGGAGAATCGGAAAAGTAAGGGTTAATCCTCTTGCGGAACCACTTCCAATTTTGAAAAACCATCTCTCCTGACTTGAAAAGCATCAAAATCGCGTGCAACCACCGCGCCAGGAAAAACTGAGCGCGCCTCGGCCAGCACGTCTCGCTCCCGGTAGCGGCGAGAAATATGCGTCAGGATCAGATGCTTGATTTCAGCTTGCACGGCCAGTTGCCCGGCTTGTTGGGCAGTCAGGTGGGCAAATTCACGCGCCATATCGGCCTCATCCTGGAGATAAGTCGCCTCGATTACGAGTGCATCTGCCTGGCGACAAATTTGCACCAGCTCTTCGGTTCTGCCGACATCTCCTACGTGCACCAGGCGCGTTCCCGGGCGCTCCTGCCCCAAAACCTGCTCGGGTTCGATCTTCCGGCCATCTGGCAGGGTCACGACCAGGCCATTTACAAGATCACGCCGCCAAGGGCCAACAGGGATCTGCAGCGCCTCGGCCTTCTCAGGCAAAAAGGGCCGGTGTGGTTTTTCCTCGAATAAGTATCCAAACGAATCCTGACCCCGATGATAAACGGGAAAGGCAGTGACAGAAAAATCATCTGCAGCAAAAATCCGGCCTTCTTTGACTTCGGTAAACTGGATTTCCATCGGCGGGCGAGCGCCGCGTAGCACCACCCCGTACAGCAAATCATGGATCCGTTCTAAAGCCCAACGCCCGGCATAGATTTCTAAATGATCTATCGTTTCCCAACGCGTGAAGGTTGACAGCAAGCCGGCCAACCCGAGGATATGGTCCAAATGGCCATGGGTGATCAAGATACGGTTAAGGCGTTTAAATCCAAGCCCCGATTGCATAATCTGACGCTGGGTGCCTTCCCCACAATCGATCAAGAAGCGGTACTCGTCATGCATCACCACCTGGGCAGAAAGACCCCGGTGAACAGAAGGCGCGGAAGCGGAAGTACCTAAGAAAACGATTTCAAACAATCGAAAACACCTTTCTGCACTGCGAAATGAGACGAGCTATTGTGCTGGTATTGTACCGCATCTTGAAGACGGTCAGCCTGGATGCGTCATGTACACTTTGCATCGCTCAATTGCCATTCATTAGCTTGTATGTGCTATAATCCTCGGCGTCTACCATGGCGGAAAAATCTTCTTCTACGAAATCATCGAATGGTACAGCGGCAAAAAAAACCAGCAGCAAATCGCCTCCTGGCAAATCCAGCACGCCTCAGAAATCCAGCCCATCAAAACAGAAATCCGCATCAAAGAGCGCCGCACCGGCTAAAAAACCTTCCACGAGTTCCGCTGCTCAGGAAAAAGCTCAACCGGCGAAGAAGTCGGGGAGCTCCTCCAAAACCACCAATACATCGCGAGCCCAGCCCAAAAGCTCCAAAAAATCGCAAGCAACCAACTGGCTGACGCTCAATCGATCCCTGGATATTACCGGGATCATTTCAGTGTTTATTGGTCTGCTGTTGCTGTTGAGTCTCCTTTCGAGCAGGAATAGCGCAATTACCGGGGGAATCCTCAGCTTCTTCCGCAGGCTACTAGGGGTTGGGGTCTACGTCTTCCCGTTTATCCTGTTACTGGGCGGCTTATGGTTAATCCTGCGCAACTTCGAACGCATTCCGCTGCTCACCTTGCCGCGCGGAGTGGGTTTGGTTCTGCTCTTTCTGAATCTGCTCGCATGGTTACACTTTATCGTTGCAGTTTGGATCGCCCCGGGTGTACCACCTGCCGATCTGGCGAGCGCGGGTCGGGGTGGAGGCTACGTCGGTGCAATCATTTACAGCGCGCTAGAGAGTGTTTTGGGCGTCGGAGGTACCGCAATCACGCTCCTCGCCTGGTTACTGGTCGCCGTGATCCTGGCATTCGACATCAGTGTACTGGACCTGTTCGACTGGATCGGCGCCGGCTTCCGTAGCCTGCAAGACCGAATTGATAATCTCGTTGGACGCCGCCCGACCGGCAATGATGACATCCATCGCACATCCTATCCAGACGCCATCTCATCAACCCATGCAAATCAGACCACACCGAGGGATTTGATGGCGCCGCCGTCATTCCAGCCTAACTTGCCGCCCGCAGTGGTACCCGGCGTAGAAGAACCCGACTGGCTTCTCCCGCCCCTCGACCAAATATTGGAGGCTGGGATAGAAGTTGACCAGGATGATGATGCCGATCGCCAACGCGCCCATTTGATCGAGGAAACCCTTTCTTCTTTCGGCGCGCCTGTGCGGGTGGTTGAGATCAACCGTGGCCCGACGATCACTCAATTCGGCGTTGAGCCCGACTTTATCGAATCACGATCGGGGCGGACGCGGGTGCGCGTCAGTAAGATCACAGCTTTATCGAACGACCTGGCTTTGGCGCTCTCAGCGCGTACGATTCGCGTCGAAGCGCCCGTACCAGGGAAGGGGTACGTCGGGATCGAAGTGCCCAATCAAACCATCGGCACGGTAGCGCTGCGCGATGTTCTCGAGAGCGAAGCCTTCAAACGGTTGAAATCCCCCTTACGCTTCGCCCTTGGACAAAATGTATCCGGCCAGGCCGTCGCTGCAGACCTGGCCGCCATGCCGCACCTCCTGATCGCCGGACAGACCGGGTCCGGCAAATCGGTGTGCGTCAATGCTTTGATTTGCTGCCTGTTAATCAATAACACGCCAGACGATTTACGCCTGATCATGGTCGACCCCAAGCGGGTAGAGCTAACTGGCTATAACGGAGTTCCCCATCTGTTAGCGCCGGTGGTGGTCGAGTTGGAGCGCGTGATCGCAGCCTTGCAGTGGGTGACGCGCGAAATGGATATGCGTTACCGGAAGCTTGCTGAGGTTGGCTCGCGCAATATTCAGGATTACAACGCCAAAATGATCGCCCGCGGACAGAAGAAGCTCCCCCACCTGGTGGTTATTATCGACGAGCTGGCCGATTTGATGATGCTGGCAGCAGACGATACGGAGCGCACGATCACACGCCTGGCTCAACTGGCACGCGCGACCGGCATCCACCTGGTCATTGCTACGCAGCGTCCTTCCGTAGATGTGGTAACCGGGTTGATCAAAGCCAATTTCCCGGCGCGAGTGGCCTTTGCTGTTGCATCGAATGTAGATAGCCGTGTCATCCTCGACCAGCCTGGGGCAGAAACTTTATTAGGACGCGGCGATATGCTTTTCCAGGCCCCCGACTCCCCTGCAGCGGTACGGTTGCAAGGTGTGTATGTTTCCGATTCAGAAATCCTGCGCCTTGTGGCCTACTGGCAAAGCTTTTCGGGGTTGATACAGCCCATGCCAACCGCGATCGATGGCGCGATCGATAGCCTGCCGAACAGTATTCCGCTGAAACAAATGAGCTTTTGGGATGAGGGCGCTTCGGACACTAGCCAGGACCCTTTGCTGGCCGAAGCCATCGATATCGCCAGGCGCCAGGGAAGAGCATCTATCTCGATGTTGCAGCGGCGCCTGCGGATCGGCTACACACGAGCAGCCCGCTTAATTGAAACGATGGAAGAGAAAGGAATAGTCGGTCCTCCCGAACCAGGCAGCGGCGCCCGCGAAATTCTGGATTACGGTCAGGCTGCTCCTCCGCTGGAGGATAATTAATACCTGCCCGGCCGGAGAGGTTGTATACCTCTATTATGGGTTTGCAGCGCTCTCTCCTACAAGATGGACGCCTGCAATGGCAGTGAGCTGGACATGGAACTGGTTGGCGCCAAAGGTGGCTGTTTGATCATAAGCCTGTAGCCCGGGCGGTTGTGGTGTAGCTGAACGAGAATCATTCCCAGCAGCTCCGCCGCCGGAATCCCAGCTACATGCGGCCAGGCTGCAGGTTATGAGTATCAAAACGAAAACAATGAAAATGAATGTTTTTTCTGGTTTCATGTTGTTGCCTCCCACTGTAGGCCGTGTCGTCGATGTATAGATGGATTTCTCCGTTTGATGATCTTGGTATGCTTAGTTTACCATAAATAGAACAAATGATCGCATTATTAATAATGAGAGTTTTATGTTTGTCCGTCGACTATTAACGCTGTCACTCATCTTGTTCATCATTACTGCTTGCCAGGCATACCAACCCGCTGGCGCAGGTTTCACAACAGATTCGCCTGTTGCCACGGCGACGACGAGAACTGCCGGCTTAGAATCAGAAGCGACCCGGACTTCTAGCCAGGTTCTGGTTCCGAGCCAACCGACGACTGTTATCCCCCCCACTTTGGCTGCCCCGGTCCCAGCGCCAACGCACACTCCTACCACGCCGGCCATCACGACCCTGCTTTTCACAGGTGTGATCGTACCCGCCCGATGTGTCCAGGCGGCCATAGACGCCAACGGCAACCCAGATTACCCATACGAAGAGGTGCGCGAGATCATTTCGGAAGCAGACCTGGCCATTGGCACTTTAAACGCAACGATTAGCGACTATCCACCCCATACTGGCTGCGTGCCCACCTATGTCCTGGTGGGCAGTGCGAATAATGCCGATGCGCTGGCTCGGGCCGGGTTTGAGGCGATGAGTGTTGCGACGAATCACATTAAAAATTGCGGGTTAACGACCTGCGGTGACCGGGCATTCTTCGACACCCTTGATAATTTACATCGGGTAGGGATTCAAACTGTTGGGGCAGGCAAGAATCACGCCGAGGCGATGCAGCCGATCGTGCTGACTGTCAACGGCGTGCGCTTTGGGATCATCTCGCTTGGCCAGATTGAACCGATGGCTTTTGCCGGACCCGACAAGCCGGGAATTGCCATTCTGAATGAAGAAAATCTAAAAGAGGCGATTGCCTCTGCGCGCCAGGTTGCGGATGTCGTGATCGCCATGCCGCATTGGGGCCCGGAAGATGTTTCTACTCCAAACTGGATCCAACGTAATCTGGCGCGCCAACTGGTAGAAGCAGGCGCAGATATTGTGGTTGGCAACCATACCCATGTTGTCCAGGGCGTGCAGGAAATTGATGGGAGACCGGTATTTTATGGCATGGGAAACTTTGTATTCGACCAAGACTTGAACGATCACCAACAGGGAGCGATCTTATTGCTCAAGTTTGAAGGAAAGCGCTACGTTGGGTATGAATTCAAGCCAGTCCATATTGACCAGGATGGTCGAGTGCACATTGCCGGCCCCGAAGAAGCCGCCGAAATTATGCAGCGGATTGAAACGGCCAGCAAACCTCTACAAAACAAATAAACCGTTTACATTTAACTTTCTACCCGGCATTCTGAGCAAACGCCAAATAACTGCAGCCAATGCTCCAGGATGCAATAACCGCTGTTTTTCTCGACTTCCTGAAGGAGTGTATCCATCTTTTCCAATTCTCCCCCAAACATCTCCACGCGCCCACAACGCTGGCAAATTAAAAGGTGTTGGTGTCCGCGAAACGCGGCCACGAACCCCTGGCAACCAGACGGTGTATGAACGCGCTGCAGCAAGCCAATTTCCTCTAATTTCTCGATCGTCCGATATACTGTCACCAGGCCTAATTTAGGGTAGCGCCGGCGAGCCTGTTCATACACCTCTAGCGGGTTGAGCACATGTTGGCTCGAAGCCACCACTTCCACCACTGCCTGGCGTGGTGCTGTCAACCGGTAGCCGTTTGATTGTAGACGTTCTAACCAATTTTCAACCAGCGAAACCGGAATTTCGTCAAGCATCTCTACAGGCTCCTTTTCAAGGTTCGAGTGCGGACTTCTTGCGCCAGCCAGGCCAGGATAAAAAAACCGGTGCAAGTTAATACGATCGCCGCTCCGGAAGCTACATTGCCATAAAAGGAGATATACAAACCGATCACTCCGGAAAGCGAGGCAATTACAACCGCCAGCGCGATCATGACCGACAAACGACGTGTTAATAAGTAGGCAGAGGCAGCCGGTGTGACCAAGACTGCCACCATCAACGCCACACCTACAGTCTGCAGAGCGATTACAATCGTCACCGCAATCATCAGCAGTAACAAGTACTCTAACAAGCGCGCCGGCAATCGCAGGGTGGTCGCCAACAGAGGATCGAAACATAACACGACGAATTCCTTATAGAAAAGAATAATCCCTGCCAATACCAGGACGCTCAGGATGGCCATACGCAGAAGATCTGCATTTGAAACCCCCAAAACATCGCCAAACAAAAAATGGGCTAAATCAACTGAATAACTGCGCACGGTGGAAATCAACGCAATTCCCAGAGCAAACATGCCGGCAAAAACGATTCCAATGGCAGTGTCTTCACGGATTTTTGTGCCCTTGGTAATCGCCCCGATCCCAACCGAGCTTAGCAGAGCGGCTAACATAGCGCCCCAAAACAGCGGTTCCCGGGCGCCGCCGCCGACAAGGTAACCAACCGCAATCCCTGGCAGAATCGCATGCGCCAGGGCGTCTCCAAAGAAAGCCATACCACGCAAAACCATAAAGACGCCGATGGAGGCGCAGACGACGCCTACCAGGATGGCTGCCAACATGCCACGCTGCATGAACGCATATTGCAGCGGCGAAAGAAGCAAAGCACTCAGCGTTTCCATCAGCCTTCTCCTTCGTCGCAGCAGGTATCCGCCAACGCCAACACATCGCTTTCAACATGCACCAGGTGTAAATGACCGCCGTAGGCTTCCACGAGATGTTCGGTGGTAAACACTTCTGCCGGTCCGCCAAATCCTAATAGACGATGATTGAGCAACATCACCCGGTCAAAATGTTCGGCGGCCTGGTCCAAATCATGCGTGGCGATCATCACCGTGACATTACGCCCGCGCAACTCATCCAGAATATCAAAAATAGCCTGTTGCGAATTCAAATCTAGACCGGTGAGCGGCTCATCCATCAAGAGCAATTCAGCCTCTTGGGCGAGGGCACGCGCAATAAACATGCGCTGCTGTTGGCCCCCGGAAAGCTCGCCAATCTGCCGGCCTGCTAACTCGCTCAAGCCGACATCCTGCAGAGCCTGGCGAACAAGTTTCCAATCCGATTTTCCTGGCCAATGCAACAACCCCAGCTTGCCCACGCGTCCCATCATGACCACATCGGCCACTGTCACCGGAAAATTCCGATCGACCTGGCTGTGTTGGGGCACATAGCCGATACAGATATGCCCGTCTGGTCCCTCGCCATAAATATCCAATGTACCGCTGAGTGGGGAAAGCACCCCAGCGATCACTTTAAATAGCGTGCTCTTGCCTGCTCCGTTCGGTCCCACCACCGCCACTCTTTCACCGGTATGCAAATGAAAGGAAATGTCTTCCAGGGCCAGTCGCCCATCGTATTGAACCGATACGTGTTCAGCCAACAAAATCGGTTTATCCGGCTGATGCACTGCATGCCGGTTGAGATGCGAGGACTTCTTTCGATCTTTTCCTGAAATCATACTATTTCAGCGCCTTTACTATCGCTGCAACGTTGAAACGCATATAGTCCAGATAAGTGCCAGCAGGGGCGCCTTTTGTCAGTGAACCCGTATAGATCGGGACCAGAGCCACGCCGGTATCTGTGGCCACACGTTGGGCCAGGCTCGGATTAACCGTATTGCCGACGAAGACCACTTTGGCTCCAAACTGGCGAATGGCGTCTTCCAAGCCGGCTAACTCCTGTGCGGACGGCTCGGCGACGCTACTGTAGGATGGGACGATCGCCCCAATTTGTTTAAAGCCGTAACGAGCAGCAAAATAGGTAAAAATTTCGTGATCCGTCACCAATTGGCGATCAACCTCGGGGATTTGAGCGGTCTGTTGTTGAATCCAGAGATTTAACTGGGCCAATTCTTGGCGATATTTCTCAGCATTGGCGCGATAATCCGCCGCGTGCGCTGGATCTGCCTCAGCCAGGGCAGCCTCGATATTTTTCGTCCAGATTACTACGTTGTTGGGATCCAGCCATACATGCGGGTCGCCGTCTTGCTGTACGTCGTTGGCGCTGCCTTGCTGTTGATGTGTGGCTTCAATGGCTGCTTCCATAAGAGGAATCCCGTCTGAAACGGAAACGACCCTGGCGTGCTCGCCCGCATTATTCAACAGGGGCCCCATGAAGGTCTCCAGACCGGCGCCATTCATAAAGATGACATCCGCATCTACTACCCTGGTCATATCTGCAGGTGTGTACTGAAAAGTGTGCTCGTCCACACCGGGTGGGACAAGAACATCCAAATCAACTTGATTCCCAGCCACGCTGCGCACCACGTCGGCGACGATCGTGGTCGTGGCCAGGACACGCAGCTTCTCGCCGGAAAGGGTGGGTTGCGGGGTAGGAGAATCGCCGGGCTGGCTACATCCTACCAGGACCACCCCAACCAATATCGCCAGCACAAAAAAACGGATCTTGGTATTCACCATTTGTCTTCAATCCTGTTCAATAATCAACGCAGACGCCTTGTAAATATCTCTATAATCTGCCAGGGAAAAAACACTATTAATGAAAATGAAAATCAATTTCAATTATACATCGATTTTTATAGGGCTTCCAACCCTATCTGGAAGCCCTACATTCTTATGTAGCTAAGGTCTCGAGGTTGCCGTAGCCGCCTGGGTAGCGGTAGAGAGCTGCCCTGCCGGCGCAGGAGTGCCGCTAGGCGCTTTGGTCGCAGTGGGCACAGCGGTGACGATGTTGACCGGGATGACCAATGTCTGGCCGACCAGGATCGAATTCTCGTCCGTGATCTTGTTTTCTTTCATGATCGCTTCGACAGTGCTGTTGAAGGCCAGTGCAATCGAACCGAGCGTATCGCCGCTCTGCACCTGGTAATTAATTTTTGTGCCCGGGCGCAGGTTGCTAGGCAACTCTGTGGCCGTAGGCAGCGAAGTGTCTGGACCGGGAATGGTCAGCTTGTCGCCAATTCTGATCGGACAGGCTGGGTCGAGGTTGTTGATGGTGATCAACAACAACAAGTCAACTTTGAATTTTACTGCGATCGCAAAACAACTATCGCCTTCTACCACCTGGTAAACAAATGGCCCTGCGACGGTCGGTGTAACTGTCACAGTAGGGGTGGCTGTTTCAGTGGGAGTTATGGTAGGTGTATTGGTTGAGGTTGGCGTCGGTGTAACTGTGGCGGTATTCGTGGGAGTAGGCGTATCTGTAGCAAAAAAACTGAATGAAGGTCGATTGGGACCGACCATCCAGAAGATCAGTGCGCCGACGCCCACGATCAGCAACAGCGCAGCGAGCCCTAGCACCAATGGGGCGCGCTTGGCCGCTTGCTGTCGCTTGCGGTACGAGTCAATCACATTTTGGGGGTTTTCCTGTTTTTCACTCATCGGTTTTCCTGTATGAACCTGATTGTCTATATCTCCAATTTCATCAGGCAATTTCGATTATAAACATTGTAACCGATTTTTTGCCAGTTTGCGAAGCAAGCCGAGTGCATATCCACATTACCCAAATCGTAGACTTCTTGCAAGCCGTACCCAACATTACCCGGAACGGTTCAGTTATAATTTAACATCAGTTCGGGCTATAGGGCTTTTGGGATGATCTGGGCGACTAAACCGCCAAAATCATCCCAAAAAGAAGGCCCATTTCCACTAACCCGAATTCACGTTAATTTATCTAATACCGGTCCGGAATAAAAAGGTTTTTGGGTAGCCATAGGAGGTCAAATGCGAATCGCGGTGTTCGGCATTGGAGGGGTGGGCGGATATTATGGTGGTCGTCTGGCGCAAGCTGGAGCGGAAGTCATCTTTATCGCCCGGAAAGAGCACGTGCAAGCCATTCGCGAGAACGGCCTGGTGGTTGAATCGGCAAAAGGCGATTTTACTATTCTCCCAATCCAGGTTACCGAGGACCCAAGCAAGGCCGGTCTGGTAGACATGGTGTTGCTGGGGGTGAAAGCCTGGCAGGTAACCGAAGTCGCGCAGGCAATTACGCCCATGCTGGGCGAGCACACCGGTGTGGTTCCGCTACAAAATGGCGTCGACGCGCCTGCTCAGATCGCTGCCGTTCTGGGAGCGCAGCACGCTTTAGGCGGCTTGTGCCAGATATCTGTCTTTAAAGCCGGCCCGGGTCACATTCGACATGCAGGCATCGAGCCTCTGATTGCCTTTGGAGAACTTAGCCACCAGCCCAGCCGGCGCGTTGACGACCTGCGCCAGGCTTTTGAGAGCGCCGGTGTGAAAGTTGATACGCCTGACGACATTCAGGCCTCCATGTGGCGCAAATTCCTGTTTATCGCCGCCATCAGCGGCGTCGGCGCAGTGTCCAGAGCGCCGATTGGCGTTACGCGTACGCTGCCCGAGACACGCCGGATGCTGATACAGGCCATGCAAGAGATCGCAAACCTGGCTGAAAAAAGAGGGATTGAACTGGATGCTGAGATTGTCGCTGCTACCATGGAATTTATCGACAGCATGGCGGCCAACATCATGCCTTCCATGCAGCGCGATCTTCAGGAGGGCCGGCCATCCGAGCTGGAAGCGCAGAATGGAGCTGTGGTGCGCATGGGCAGCGAATCAAAGATCCCCACACCAACCCACTCGTTTATCTATGCCAGCCTGCTTCCACAAGAAATACGCGCGAGAGGAGAAATATTATAGGTAGGATGGACAGAAATCAAGGCATCCAATGCGGTGAATAACCACCGGGGATTAATTCAATCTCGTAGTTTCCATCCAGGTGATAGTTCCAAACCGCGGGTAAATTATTGGGGGCGGTCTGGTCGAAACGCACAAAGGCGATCTGGCTGCCGGTTGGATCCCAGGCAAAATCAAAGTGGTTGTACTCCGGGCTGTTCGTGAGCTGGGTTGGTCCAGCGCCATCTACCTCCATCACCCATAATTGCCTACCAGGCGTCCAGCGAGTTATTTCGAGGTATTTCCGAGCGAAGGCCAGCGTTTTCCCATCGGGCGAGAAAGCCGGGCTGGTATCTTCCAGGCTTTCGGATTGGGTCAGATCCTGGATTGTGCCGTCTTCCAGGTTGTAGCGCATCAAATGGCTGCTGGCGACCGGTTTGAGATCGGGGGTGGTTATTGGATTCCCGCCGGCGTTAAAAAATATCTCCGATGCGACATAGGCTTTGCCGCTTGGATCCCAACTGCCTGGCTCGCCGGTCTGGTTTGGCAGACTGGTGGTTTTTCCACTGTGTGGGTCCAAAACAATGAACGCCTGGCGATTCGTATCGTAGAAGCTCAGGATGCCACTGATCGACCAATCCGGTTGAATGGTCTGATCCAGCCGGTCGCCGGCCAGACGTGGGGCGCCATCCACCACGATAGAGGTCTTGCCAGCCTGGCTTGTTTTTTTTAGGCTCACCAGCCACACCTGGGGATAATCCGGTTGGTCGCTTCCGGTTGGCGAGGTTTGTTCGTAGGCCAGGAAATCCTCTTGGGCGGCCACGCGCGGCGCCCGGCACTGCGCCTGATGGCAGGCTAATAGCAAAGTCGCTTGTGGATCGGCCAGGTTCTCGCCAAGATCAAGGCGATAGATATCGCTGCCGCTCTGGTTGTTTTGGGTGCTATAGTAAACTGCCGTCCCGTCCATGGTGACGTCGTACTCATATACCCCACCCAAGATATCGGTGAGAGGGTTGCTCTTTTCAGTGCGCGGGTCATAGACAAAAATATTCGCGTTGGCGTTGGAAGGGTATAAATAGAGCAAACGTGGCTGACGCACTGTAAATGTCCACCTGGTTTCCTGCAGTACAGGCAGCGACAACCAACCTGCTGCACGCGCGCCTCCCTCTAGCTTTACCACGACATTTGCGCCGGCCGGCCAGTGCTGGAGAGGGTTAAACACGAGCGTTTTGCCCTCCCAGGTAAAGGAACCGGGCACTGTTGGCTCGATGACCAGTCGTGCGGTCACGCTATCTGCTTGCATCTGACGGCTAAATGACAGGCGCACGGGCATGTTCGCTGGCACATCCATGGCAGCATGAGCCGGTGAAAAGCTCTGTAAGCGGGGCGTACTGAACCAATACAGCGCCGCGGCTGCCAGGAGCAGCAGGACGGCTATTATCAGGGGCCATTTTCTCCGCATAAACCAATTATAACCCGCCCATGAACAGCAAAACCTGAATGAGCCACCCCTGGCTCAAGATTTACCAATCAGTGGTAGAATGGGCCCGTGAAGTTCCTAAAGAGTTGGAAATTTTGGCTGGGGGTTGGCGTCAGCCTTTTTTTTCTGTATTTTGCCCTGCGCGGATTGCGCCTGGCTGATCTCGTTGACGTGCTCGGCCAGGCCAACTACTGGTGGCTGCTGCCGGGCATCGCAGTTTATTTCGTCGCAGTGTGGGTGCGCGCCTGGCGCTGGCACTGGCTGCTGGGACCGATTAAGGAAATCCCCACCCGGCGGCTGTTTCCGATCACAGTGATCGGTTACCTGGGTAATAACATCTTTCCGGCGCGCGCCGGCGAGCTGTTACGCACGGTCGTCCTAAAGAAAGATGAACAAGTGGCGATCTCTGCCTCGCTGGCTACGATCATCGTCGAGCGCATCTTTGATGGCGTCACCATGTTGGCGTTCGTATTCGTCAACCTTTCCGAGCTGGCCAAGCTGACCTCAAGCTCTGGGTTTGTCGGCAACATCCAACAATTAGCAATCTGGGGGACGGTGGTCTTCATAACTGTCCTGGGGATTTTTATACTGGCGGCAATGTTCCCCGAGCATTCGCTAGCCCTGATCCAACGGCTGGCGGAGCGTGTTTTGCCGGTTAAGATCCGCGAAAAAACAGTCAACCTGGCAGAGCTGTTCCTGGGAGGCCTGGCCGCACTGCGCTCGCCGCGGGCTATCTTGATGGTCTTCGTGACTTCGGTGGTAATTTGGCTCTTGGAGACGCTGAAATACTGGTTCGTGATGCACGCTTTCCCATTCACGGTCAGCTTTTTCACCCTGATGTTGATGAATGGGATTGTCAATCTGGCCACCACCATTCCTTCAGCTCCGGGTTATATCGGCACGTTCGACGCACCCGGAATCGCCGTGCTATCTGCTTATGGCGTCCCCAAGGCGCTGGCGGCCGGCTACACGCTGGTTTTGCACGCTGCATTGTGGCTGCCAATCACAGCGCTAGGCGCCTATTATTTGCTGCGGGAAGGCATCTCCTGGAGTATGGATAGTCTGGAAAAAATGAAGGCGGAGGGATGAAACAAATTGCGATTATCGGCGCCGGTATTGGCGGTATGTCTGCCGCGTATGACCTGGCGCGCGCCGGAAACCAGGTGACGATTTTCGAATCGAGCAGCGCTGTCGGTGGACTGGCAGGAGGGTTTAAAGAACCACACTGGGATTGGAGCGCAGAGCAGTATTATCATCATTGGTTCGCCAGCGATCGCCACATGTTGGGCTTGATCGACGAACTGGGATGGCGAGACCAGGTGTTATTCCCCCGCCCATATACTGTCATCTATTACAATGGTAAATTTTATCCTTTCGGTGACATCCCACAGATGGCTATGTTTCCCGGCCTGGGATGGGGGATCAATAAAGTCCGTTTTGGTCTGGCCGGGCTATACTTGAAGTTGACGAGCAACTGGCGCGCCCTGGAGCAATATACCGTCGACGAATGGATGCGCAAGTGGGCCGGCGAAACAGTTTACCGCCTGATGTGGGAACCCCTACTGATCGGAAAATTTGGCGAAAACTACGCCCGGCAGGTTAACATGGCCTGGATGTGGGCGCGCATCAAAGCCCGCACCACCCGCCTGGGCACTTTCCAGGGCGGCTTCCAGGCTTTTGCGGACAAGTTTGCCGAGCGCCTGCGTCAGATGGGTGTGAAAATCGAGCTCGGCGCACCTGTTTACCGTATCCGCAGGGCAACAAGCGGCGGGCTGCTGTTCGAAACGAATGAAGGCGAGAGCCTCTTCGACCAGGCGCTGGCAACCACATCGCCTACCCTGCTCGCTCGCCTGGCGCCAGAGCTAGCGCCTGATTACCTGGACGGATTGCTATCATTGAAGAGCATGGGCGCGGTGGTTATGACGCTGGCGCTCAAGCAGCAGCTATCCAAAGAAGGATATTATTGGTATAACATCCCAAAGTCAGCCGGTTTCCCGTTCCTGGCGTTGGTCGAGCATACCAATTTCGTCCCGCCTGAGCATTTTGGCGGCGACCATCTCATCTACATCGGCGATTATCTGGAAACCAACCACGAGTACTTCCAGCTTTCCCAGGACCAGCTCCTCGAGATGTTCTTGCCCAGCTTGCCGCGCATTAACCCAGACTTTAAGGCCGATTGGGTGCGTAAAACCTGGCTGTTCCGCACACCGTATGCGCAACCAGTCCCATTGTTAAACCATTCCAAAAACATCCCTGCCATCCAGACGCCCATCCCTGGTCTATACTTCGCCAGTATGAGCCAGGTCTATCCATGGGATCGCGGGACGAATTTCGCGGTGGAGATTGGGCGCAGGGCAGCCGGGTTGATGCTCAAGGTGCCTGAGCTGCCAGGAACTTAGACGTTCGGGCGACTGAGTCATCTGGCAACCAAATAACATGCGCTTATAGCTTTCGCGATGGATCTCACCAGTTTCCAGGCCTTGTTAAGCCCCCTCGGCCAGAATGCCCTCGGCGATGCCGCCGTCCTGCAACCCCGCGAGATCGATTTCTTATCCCATTTCACTACGCTCAGCCGTAAATACCCGGCCAATTTAGCGCGCGCGGCGCTGGAGACGGCAATCCTACGCCTGGAAGCGGCGGCCAAATTCCCTGCAGCAGGGCAGATGTACTTCACCCGTCCTGCACTCGAGCAAGCCTCATCGCAGTCGATTTCCAGCTACCGCGCCGAACGTTTCCGGCCGTTCACCCGCCTGGCCGACCTTGGCTGTTCGATTGGCGGCGATACGCTGGCGCTGGCTCAAATTGCCACAACGACGGGTGTTGAGCTGGACCCGCTGCGCCTGGCTATGGCGCAGGCCAACCTGGCTAACCTGGGATTAGGCGACAAGGCGGATTTCATTCGCGCCGATCTCGAGGCGACGTTGCCTCTGGCGGTTGACGCCAACCTTGCGCTGTTTTTCGACCCGGCCAGGCGTAAAAACTCAGGACGGGTATACTCGGTCCACGACTACCAGCCGCCCCTGGCGGTCATCGCCGATTGGCGGAAACGCTTCCCGGCCTTGAGCGTTAAAATTTCCCCGGGCGTCGACCTGGAAGAGCTGCGGCCATATGACGCCGAAATTGAGTTTATTTCCTTGTATGGAGAATTGAAAGAGGCCGTGTTGTGGTTTGGCGCGCTGAAAACCACACGGCGGCGTGCGACCCTGCTCCCAGGGTCGTATACGATGGAAAGTTCTGCTGAATATCCAGGCCAGGAGCGAGCACGCCGCCTGCCCATCATCGAACCCCAGACTTTCATTTATGAGCCTGACCCGGCCATCCTGCGCGCCGGACTGGTAGAGGAGCTGGGCATGCAGCTCGGCGCAGGGCAGCTTGACCCGGATATTGCTTATCTAACCGCGGCCGATCAAGTCGCGACGCCTTTTGCACGTTCATGGGAGGTCGAAGCCTGGTTTCCGTTCCAGCTCAAACGATTGCGGAAGGAGCTGCGCGCGCGGCAAGTGGGTCGGGTGACCGTCAAAAAACGCGGCTCGCCTTTGCAACCGGAGGAGCTCATCTCGCGATTAAAGTTGGCGGGGGAAGGTGAACGAGTGTTGTTTCTCACTCACCTGCGCGGCCAACCGATCGTGGTCATATCGATCACTGAGCCTAATCCGCCTCGCCCTGCTCGGTAAAAATCGGTAGGTGCCCAAGGGCGATGATGTGCCGCCAACGAGCGCGTTCCCCTTCGGTGAGCACGCCCACCTCGGCGACTACCTGGCCGCCGGCCTTTTCCATCACCAGGCGCATGCCTTGCAGGGTTGAACCTGTGCTGATCACATCGTCTAATAAGATGATCTTTTTCCCCTTGACGATTTCGTGATCTTTTTCGTCCAGGTATAACATTTGTGGTTGGCCAGTGGTGATCGACAGCGTCTCTGCCGAGAGCGCAACACCCATATAGGGCTTATAAACTTTGCGCAGCACCACATAGGGTTTACGAGTCTGCACCGACAACGCATGCGCCAGGGGGATACTCTTGGCTTCGGCGGTAACCAGGATGTCATATTCCGCGTTGGCCAGTTTCGCCGCCAGTTCTTTCGCGCAGGCTTCGACCAGCTCGGTATCGCCTAATACATTCAGCACCGCAATACGTACGCCCGGCGCTACTTCGAAAAGCCGCAGCTCGCGGCGCAATCCAGCAATTTCTAACGCATAGGTATCGTGTTGATTGGCCATAGACGATTTCCTTTTAAGCAATTTTTTCAAGTGTATCACAAGGGAGTTAAGGTTGGGTTGGCAGGTTGTCCAAAAAGAACATCTGGAAAGCCGCGAACCAGTCGAATCGTAATTCGATTTCTGCTATAATTTTGGTATGGAAGCTATCTTACCCACTCAAGCGATCCATTGTTCGCAATGCGGCGGTGAACTGCACCCAGATGAAGGTCAGATGTTCTTGACCTGCCCATACTGCGGCGCGACGATTTACCTTGATAAATCAAAAGTCGTCTTTCACTGGTATCTCGCCCCAACCCTGGACCAACCAAAAGCTCAGGCGGCGCTGATGCGCTGGATGGCCGGCAACCAGACCGTCAAAGATCTTGATCGAAAATCTACAGTCAACGGCTCGACTTTTGAGTATTTTCCGATGTGGAATTTCAAACAGCGTGATCAGAACAACCAGGAGAGCATCCGACTCCTGCCCGCCGCAGCCACATCGGTGACCGAAATTAATAATATGAAATTACCCGCCGGCGACTTACGCAAGTACGACAATTCAATCGACTCCCAGGCGCATGCGCCAAGCGTACCTTTACAGGCAGCGTTGACCTGGCTTGAGCAAGACACACGCGTGAAGGAAGAAATTATCGAGCAGTCACTGGTGCACGTGCCTCTATATATGTTCAAATATCAATACCAGGGGAACCCCTATACCGCCGTGGTCGAAGCCGGCACCGGCGAGGTCTTCGCCAATATCTACCCGGCCAAAGCCGAGGCGCCATACCGCACGATCGGATTCGTTTCGGCATTGATTTTCTTATGCCTGGCGATCATCCCCTTGGTGCTGGCAGCCGGGCAGGGCTGGACAGGCGCCGGGATTGGGCTGGCGATTTGTGCGGGTTTGGGCATCATTTTTATTCCGATCCTATTTGCGATTGCCCGCTATATTGCGGCCAAAGTTTAACGCCGATGAATGGCCCTCGTGGAGGGCTGGTCAATGGTCGAATGAATAGAGAAACCTTATGAGCGATAAAGAAAGCGTGCAGGGTTTATCCTGCCCCAACTGTGGGGGGATGACGCCGATCCCGGAAGGGCAGTCGGTCGTGCACTGTCCATTCTGCGGGCAGCGCTCTTTCGTAAAGGGAGAGCGCGGCCTGCGCCGTTACCAGACGCCGCCGAAAATCCTGCGTGAGAACGCCCTGGAGGTATTACGCCGCTTCTTTTCAAGCAATATGGCCATCGCACGGGACGCAGGCCGGCAAGCTCAAGTGGACGAGACCTTCTTGATTTATCTGCCATTCTGGACGGTGTGGGGGCGCATTGCTGGCTGGGCGTTCGGGGAAAAGAAAGTTGGCAGCGGCGATGACCGCCGCTATGAGCCGAAGGAAGTGCGCCTGGTTCAAGAGATGACCTGGACCGGCGCGGCCTGCGACGTGGGAGAGTTTGGCGTGAATGAGCTGCTGCTTACCGACCAGGAACTTCAGCCTTTCAATCCGGAAACCCTACATAATTCTGGCATGGTTTTCGAGCCGGTCAACTTGTTCAGCGAGGCGCAGCAGGCTGCTGAAAACGAATTTCAGCAACAGCTCAACCGTCGCGCCGGGCTCGACCGCCTGTCCCAGTTGTTTATGCGTGCTTTCCGCCGCCGGCTGGGATTGGTATATTACCCGCTGTGGGTGCTGCGTTACCTGTATCGCGGGCGCGCCTTCCAGGTAGTCGTCGATGGTTATTCAGGGAGCGTATTGTACGGTAAAGCGCCAGGCAACACGACTTACCGGGCGGTGATGTTGGTATTGGGAATGGCAGCCGGCGCTTTTGTGACGGTAGACGTTACGGCTTTGATCCTGTATGCCCTGAGTGACAGCGAAAACACGCCCATCTGGCTGGCGTTGTTATCGCTGGCTGGCGGATTAGCGCTGATGTATACAGGCTACCGCCGATTTCGCTATGGCGAACAATATGAATACCGGGCCAGCAAAGCCAAATCCAATCCCTTGAGCGTTCCAGGATTGGAAAACCCATTGGAGATGTTTGGCAGGGTCACCAACGTAAAGGATGTAGAAGAGTGGATCAGACGGTTGTCTTAGTTCCCCTATTGTGTGTGAAATGCAGCGCCCCCCTGCCAGCCGAACCGGACCAGGTGGCCTGGGTGTGCCCGACATGCGGGCAGGCGAACTACCTGGACGATGAAAGAGGCCTGCAAGCCCTGGAGGTTTTTTATGCCGCCAGCCTGCCGCCAAACACAGCGGGCAACCCTTATTGGGTGGCTGATGGACAGGTCAGCCTGCAGCGAGAGACCTTTGGCTCGTCGAAAGAGAAGGACGCCCAACAGTTTTGGAGCCAGCCGCGGCGCTTTTTTATACCCGCTTACCGCGCCCCGTTGGAAAGTCTGCTCTCCCAGGCCGCAACGATGCTGCTCAACCCGCCCGCCGTGCAGCCTGGAGCCGCTACACGCTTTGAGCCGGTTACGTTGGATTTACGAGATGTAACTGCCGCGGCAGAGTTCATCGTGGTTGCAATTGAAGCTGGCCGTTCAGATCGTTTGAAGAAAATCGATTTCCAACTCAATCTATCAAAACCGGTGTTATGGATCTTGCCAGCTTGACATGCGAAAATCCATCCCTGCTTCATCGCCCGCCCTTCACCTGAGTTTAAAATCGATATGGGGATGGTGCCTGGTCTTGCTACTATACGCCTGCCAGGTCCCGCCTGAAACAACCCCCACCCAACCATTAATCGGCCCGCCTGCCGAGAAACCTCCATCAGCGACCTGGCGCCAGGTCTATTTCAGCGACCCAAGCGCATCCAGCCTGCGCGGCGGCCCTGATAAGGCCTTGGCAGATGCCATTCGCCAGGCGCGCTTGAGCGTGGACGTCGCAACTTACGATCTGGATCTTTGGAGTGTGCGTGATGCCTTGCTTGATGCACACCGCCGCGGGGTCAGCGTACGCATGGTCACCGACAGCGATAACCTGGACGAGAGTGAAATTCAAGACCTGATCGAAGCAGGCATCCCAGTACTCGGCGACCGGCGAGAAGGGCTGATGCATAACAAATTCATCGTCATCGATGGCCAGGATGTTTGGACGGGCTCAATGAACCTGACGATCAACAGCGCCTACCGCAATAACGATAACCTGATCCATATTCACTCACCCGAGCTCGGCCAAGATTACGCTACGGAATTCAAGGAAATGTTCGTCGATGACCGCTTTGGAATTGGATCGCCGGCCAACACCCCATTTCCTCGCTTGAGTATCGACGGCAGCCAGGTTGAAGTCTATTTCGCTCCAGAGGATGGCGCCGAAAAGCGAATTGTGCAATTGATCCAGGCCGCAGATCATAGCATCAAGTTTATGGCCTTCTCCTTTACTTCAGACAAAATCGCTCAAGCAATGCTGCAGCGCGCTCAAGCGGGGGTATCCGTTTCAGGTATATTCGAAGAAGAACAAACCAATTCCAACCAGGGCGGCGAGTTCGACAAACTCCGTGAGGCGGGGCTGGACGTGCATACCGATGGCAACCCACGCAACATGCACCATAAGGTGATCATCATTGATGACAGGATTGTTCTGACCGGTTCTTACAACTTCACCAATAATGCCGAGCGGAAAAACGACGAGAACCTGTTAATCATTCATGATGCAGATCTGGCCGCCTTGTATCTGGATGAATTCGAGAAGGTCAAAACTCAAAGTCTTCCATAACCCAGGCAGCCGTTTGCAAACCAACCACGCACGGCGGTATAATTCACTTTAACTCACACATTGGTCAGGAGAAATAGCAATGGAAACAGGTGGAAAATTCTATTTAGGCCGCATTTTTGACTCTGCAAAAGGGAAAGCTTCCCCAGACGCCCTGCTCTACGATCCGGCGGACTTGACCACCCACGCAGTGGTAGTAGGTATGACCGGTTCAGGAAAGACCGGCTTGTGTATCGGGATGTTGGAAGAAGCTGCATTAAATCAAATTCCGGCCTTGTTGATCGACCCAAAGGGCGACATTACCAACCTACTGCTGCACTTTCCTGAGCTACTCCCGCAGGATTTCCGACCCTGGATCAACCCGGATGAAGCCCGCCGCAACAACCAATCCGTTGACCAGGCAGCCGAAGCCGTTGCAACCCAATGGAAGAACGGGCTGGCGGATTGGGGCATCGAACCCGCACGCATCCAGGCATTAAAGGACTCGGCCCATTTTACGATTTTTACACCAGGGTCTGATGCGGGCATCCCGATCAGTATTCTGGCATCCTTTCAAGCGCCTGAGATTCCATGGGATGAAAACCGCGAGATGCTGCGCGAGAAGATTTCTGGCACGGTCACCGCGCTGCTCACCCTGGTCGGCATGACGGATATCGACCCCGTCCGTTCGCGCGAGCACATTCTGGTCTCCAATATCTTTGAGAACGCCTGGAGCCAGGGGGAGAACCTTGACCTGGGTGAGTTAATCATCAGAGTCCAGGAACCGCCTTTTGCGAAATTGGGCGTACTCGATGTCAACCGCTTCTTTCCTGAAAAAGATCGCTTCGCATTGGCCATGCTGCTCAATAATATCCTGGCTGCCCCGGCATTCCAGGCCTGGATCGAGGGTGAACCGCTAAACGTGCAAAACTTGCTCTATAGCCCGGACGGTCGCCCACGCCACAGCGTATTTTACATTGCGCACCTTTCCGAGCAAGAGCGGATGTTTTTCATCACCCTGCTCTACTCAGCGGTTGAATCATGGATGCGCGCCCAGTCGGGCACAACCAGCCTGCGCGCAATCGTTTATTTCGATGAAATTTTTGGTTATCTGCCGCCCTTGCAAAACCCTCCCTCCAAGCAAATCTTACTACGCATGCTCAAGCAGGCACGCGCCTTTGGCATGGGGCAGGTATTGGTGACCCAAAACCCGGTTGACGTAGATTACAAAGCTCTCTCCAACGCAGGCACCTGGGTGATCGGCAAATTGCAGACCGACCAGGATAAACAGCGTCTCCTGGATGGCCTGCAGGGCGCGGCCGCTGGCAACCTGGATCGCTCTACTTATGACAAAATGTTGTCTGGGCTGGGTAAGCGTGTATTCTTAATGCACAACGTACATGCCAAGGGACCGCAACTGTTTCAAACGCGATGGGCGATGAACTACCTGGCCGGTCCGCTAACGCGGACTCAGATTCCGGCGCTCAACGAATTAAGCGGATCAATTGGAGCTGCGGTTACACAGGCGCCCACCGAGGCAATACCAACCGTCCCAGCAAAGCCTGCGTCTGCCGCGCCCGTGGCTGCCGGAGCGGCTGCTGTTGCAGCCGCATCAAACGCTTCCGCTCCAACCGCTCCCCGGCCGGCCGCGGCCAAGCCAGCTCCAGCCAGCCTGGTTTCGCCATTTTCCACCTCGCGCCCTCCCCTGCCCACCGGTATTGCGGAATATTTCCTGCCGAACAATCTGAGCCTGACGGAGGCCTTTGCGGCTGCCGGCCAGCAATATCCTCAACAAGCCATGAGCCAGGGCTTGATCTACCGGCCGGTGTTGGTTGCACAGACAACCACCCGCTTCTTAAACCGCAGATATAATCTGGACTTCGAAGATAAGCGCGGCATGATCGTATCCGATCCTGACCGGCGTGGTATGCTGCGATGGGAAGATTACCCACTTCGGACTTTAGAGGAGAAAGCTTTTGATCGCAGGCCCGATCCTCAGGCGCGCTTCGCGACCCTGGATGCCCCGTTCTCCGATGTCAAGATCATGAATACGATTGGCAAAGACTTTGTCGAATGGGCTTTCCGCGCCGGGGAGGTGATCGTCAAGACCAACGAAGCCTTGAAAGTTTTTGCCGGCCCGCAGGTCTCGCAAGCTGATTTTCGAAAAACATGTTCTGAAGCCGCCAAAGAAGGTATGGACGCTGAGATGCAAAAAGTCACGGATACCTACGACAAAAAGGTCGCTGCGGTCCAGGCAAAGATTGAACGTGAGCAGCGCGAGCTCGATCAAGACGAGGCGGAATATAACCAGCGCAAGATGGATGAGCTCGGAGCGGGTCTCGACGTCGTCATGGGTTTGTTCGGAGGGCGCAAGCGCAGCGTGTCAAAAAACCTGACGAAACGCCGGATGACCTCCACCGCCAAAGCTGACGTCGATGAGTCAAAGAAAGCCATTGCCAGCTTCCAGAAGGAGATTGACGGTCTGCAGAAAGAACAGGAGCAGGCGAAAAAAGACATTGAAGAGCGGTGGGGAGAGATCGCCAGCCAGAGCAGCGAGCTAAAAATACAACCGCTTAAAAAGGATGTGCTGCTTGACTTTTTTGGCGTCGCCTGGTTCCCCTATTACCTCGTTCAAGCGGGTGATCAGAGCATCGAAATCCCCGGTTTTTCCGCAGGTTAATTGGGGCGATATCCCAAAAATCAGGTATAATGTCGACTCGCAAGTGCGGTATTATCTATGCTGAGCGCAGTTTAGCTTTTCGCAATTTTTTTGAAGGAGTTTATCATGGCAAAGAAAACCTCGCGCCAGGTATCCAAAGGCGACAGCAGTGCAACGACAGCGCGCGTAAGCCGAACAGGTCGAACTTCAGAAGCAGCCGCGTCTCCCGATTTTTCCTACGTAAGAAGCGACCTGAAACGCATTGGGATACTGGTTGGGAGCATGTTCGCTGTGATGATCGCGCTTTATTTTATTCTGCCTTTCGTCTTGCCACTCTACGCCCGCTAAATCTTATTAAAGGTTTAAAGCCCACGAGCGGCAGGCATCGTAATGCCTGCCGCTCGTGGGCTTTAATTCCCGATTTCACCTAAAGCAACTGTTTGCTTATTCACGTATTTCCGGCTAAAATTTCCTTATGGAAGCGCCAACCCCTTCTCCTAAGGCATCTCCAAAATGGAGTTCCAACACCAAGCTGATTGTCGGCCTGACAATGGTCGCAATCCTGGCGATCTTCCTGGTCCGATTTCGCCTCATCATCGGCCCGTTAATACTCGCCGTTGTGCTGGCCTTTTTACTCCATCCATTAGCAACGCTGTTTAATCAGAAGCTCAAACTTCCCTGGCGGTTGTGCGTCGGGTTGGTCTTCCTAATCCTGATCTTCGTTCTGGCAGGCATATCGGTCCTGGCAGGCTTTGCCATTGTCCAACAGATCCAAAATTTAATTGCGGCTGTGCAGCGGTTCATTACCCAACTGCCACAGATTGTAGCGGGTTTATCCACGCGCGTTTACCACATCGGCCCCTTCGAGCTAGACTTATCTCGCTTCGATCTGACAACTGCTACTAACCAACTCCTATCATCCGCGCAGGCAATCTTGGGTCAAGTGGGCAGCTTGGTCAGCACGGTTGCAACCAGCACGATCAGCACATTGAGCTATGTTATTTTTATCTTGCTGGTGGCATATTTTTTACTGGCCGAAGGCGGCCAGGTGCGCGAAAATATCCTACGGATCAATATTCCGGGTTATGATCGTGATATTAAACGCTTGGGGAATGAGCTGACCAGAATTTGGGAGGCTTACGTTCGCAGCCAGTTCGCCATTGTTATTCTGACGATCCTGGTATATTACTTGCTGTTGAGTATCTTGGGGATGCGCTTCGCACTGGGGCTGGCTGTGATGGCGGGCCTGGCGCGCTTCGTCCCGTATATTGGCCCTCTTATCGTCTGGACGACAACAGCTTTGGTGGCTTATTTCCAACCGGTTAATTATTTAAACCTGCAGCCCTGGGCATACACCGTCCTGGTTGTGAGCCTGGCATGGGTGACGGACCAATACATCGACCAATATATCCAGCCACGCTTGATGGGCAGTTCGCTCGGAGTCCATCCAGGCGCCATCCTGGTTGCCGCCCTTATCGCTTATCAATGGCTGGGGATCATTGGCCTGGTCCTGGCCGCCCCAGTGCTGGCCACCGCGGCATTGCTTTTCCGTTACGCCCTGCGCAAAATGTTCGACCTGGAGCCCTGGCCCGAAGTCGAGCATGATATTCGTATTCAGATGCCCCAAGAACGCCTGTTATACCGGATGCGCGCCTGGTGGCGGTATATCACCCGACGATAAGCGCCAATCCGGTTGGACCCTATATTATTCAGTTAGATTTTGTTTCAGGGATTGAAATTCATCCAGGAAGAAATCTACAATCTTCTGTGGGTCCGGCGCTAATCCCTGGTCGGTAGCGACCCCTAACCAGACCTTTCCGTTATAACTGAAGATACTGATCCCCAGACCAATCGATCCAGTTTGAGGCACCCAGCCCATGATCGAATCGATGGGGACGCCTCCAAGGTAAAGCTGCTGGCCAGGGCCAGCGACATTGGTCATCACCGCCGAACCCTTAGTCAGCCAGAAACGTTCAGCCAGGTCCTGGATTTCACCCGGGAAGGCTCCCATTAAGTTGAACACCCAAGAAGATACGAGAGCTTCTCCAGAGACTTTGAGCAGATCCATGGATTGACGGATCGCTTCTAAACGCTGGATTGGATCATCAATTTCCACAGGAAGCGGTAACACCGCAAAACCGAAGTGGTTGCCTGCCTTCCCATTCGTAGAAACTCCTTGCAGGATTTGTAGAGGAATTTTACGCGTCTCTCGGCGCAGATCGATCGGGACAAAACTATGCATTGCCATCCGATCGGTTTGTGTGCCTTTTTCTAGCATGTACTGGCGCAGAGCGCCGGTCACGATGCTGAGCAACACATCGTTCACGGTGCTGCCGTAGGTCTTTCCAATCAATTTGACTTGTTCCAATGACAGGGCCGGCGACCAGGCAGCTTGTTTTTCGATACTTGTAGGGCCTCGAAATACGCTCGCAAAATCCGCCGAGCCGAAAAGAAGTTGGCCTAATGCGCCGGCGAGGTTGGCGCCCAGGCGGGCAGCGTCTTCTAGCTGATTTCTGTCGCTCAACAACTGCCGCCCTGCCCCGGCCAGTTCTGTTATAGTCTGTCGAGGGCGTTGTGCGTGGTCAATGGGTTCGTTGTCCGTAGGCGCGGTTGCTGGTATGCGATCTTCCGGCAGGTTGTTCTGCCATCCGTCAGGAGTGCTCTCGGTAATCAAAAGCAGCAATTTCACTAAAGACATGCCATCGGCGATACTGTGGTGAAAACGCATCACCAAAGCGCTGCCGCTTCCATAATGTTCAATCAGATAAAATTGCCAGAGTGGGCGTGCATGATCCAGGCCGGCGCTCATCACCCGGCCAACAAGTTCTTGCAAAAGTTTCGGATTTTCGGGGAGATGCGTGTGAATAGCTTTAACATGTCGATCTAGATTAAAGCCAGGATCGGTCTCCCATTGCGCCTTACCCCATACCTTGAATGAATAGACAATCCGCTGGCGAAAACGGGGCTGCTGGAGTAAAGAAAGGGTCAGGACCTCTTTCAATCGTTCCAACTCCAGGCGACCCTGGAAGGTCATCAACGCGTTGACAATCATCCGGTTGTCTGGAGAGTCTAACCGCAGTAAGGCAAAATCGATATTAGAGAGAGATTCACGATCCATAATATCCTAATTTTAATCGAAAACAAAAATATTGGCAAACAAAAACTGAAGTAACACAATGGGCTGCTTCAGTTTTGGGTAGTAAAAACGCTTCTGTTTGGGCTAAGCAGATCTGGATACACTTATCCGGCTGCTGCCATACAACTGTTCTTTAATATCGATCACTTGCTTCCTGAGACGATCATCTGTCTCCAGCATTTCGGTAATTTTTTCGCAACCATACATAACAGTGGTATGGTCTCGACCGCCCAGAGCATCGCCTATCTGCGGCAGAGAGTAGTTTGCTTCTTCTCGTAGCAGATACATCACAATTTGTCGGGGGAGCGCCACCTGCTTCGTCCGATCGCGACCCAAGATGCGGTCAACGGTAATCCCAAAGGTCTCCGCCACGCGCCTGACGATCTCATCGGGTTTGACCTCTGTGCGGCGTGGCAACAGATCCGAGAGGGCCGCTTCGATTAACTGCGGCGTCAGTGGTAACCCGCTCAGGTCTGCGAATGCAGCCACACGGGTCAAGGCGCCTTCTAACTCACGAATATTCGATTGCACACGCCGCGCGATCAACTCGATGAGCTCATTCGGTATACTTCCGCCCATTCGCTCCGCTTTAGCGCGTAGAATAGCCTGGCGTGTTTCAAAATCTGGCGGCTGAATATCTGCTGTCAGACCCCATTCAAAGCGTGAGCGCAGGCGTTCCTCCAGGGTCACCAAAGCCTTCGGCGGCCGGTCAGATGAAATCACAATCTGTTTATCCTGGCCATGCAAGGTATTAAAAGTGTGAAAAAACTCTTCTTGAGTCGATTCTTTTCCGGCAATAAACTGGATATCATCGATTAATAAAACGTCAATCCGGCGATACTTTTCCCGAAAGGCCTGGGTCGTATGAGAACGGATGGCATTGATCAGGTCATTGGTGAACTCTTCTGAGGAGACGTATAAGACTTGCTGTCCACGTCTGTAACAGTGATTCCCGATCGCGTGCAATAAATGAGTTTTACCGAGGCCAACTCCGCCATACAAGAATAAAGGGTTGTAGGCATGGGCGGGCTTTTCAGCAACTGCGAGGGAGGCGGCATGGGCCAGCCGGTTGCTGGCTCCAACGACGAAATTGTCAAAGGAATATTTGCTGTTTAAGGTAATATTTTGTTCTTGCACACCACCGGCGAAGGCGGCTTCAGAGGGATAAAAATCCTCTTCTGGCTGCGCTCCATCGCCAATGAGTGGGTTTTGCCACACCACAAAACGCACTTCGACGGCTCGATTCATAATCCCCGTCAACTGGCGGGTGATGGTGCTGGATAAGCGACTATGCAACCAATCGCGAGCATAGGCATTTTGTACGCCGACGATGAAGCTGCCATCTTCGTAAGATATAAGTTCTGCATCGCGCACCCAGGTATCAAAGGCTGCCTTGGGCATCTCCATTTGCAGTTGCCCGAGGGCGGCTTGCCAGGCCTGTTCAGCTTTCATCGCGAAAATCCTCCTTCGTGGTTTTGCGGTACGGAGCGCACGAATGCATTCCCATTCAACCCTTACTATCCAATAAAAATATTGAATTAAGCCAGTTTGATACAGAAACCCTACCGCATCTCACAGTAGGGAATTCGAAAATAAATTTTTTGGTTATAAGAAAACTATCCTATAAGCCAGGATAGCCGTCGCCCCCTGAGCATTGCGTTCTTCAAATCTGTTTGTATTCTAGCAGAAACAGCTTACTTTCTGCAATACGAAAAACCTACGCCAGTCTAAAAAAAAAGAATTCTTTAAGGTTAATGAACCTTAAAGGAAATGTGGTTTTTATTAACATTTCACAGTAATACTTAGAACAATCGCTCGACCAACGATTGGGGAACCGCGATCCTATACCCCCATATATGCCATTTTCAACCGATAAAAGGGTATTTCAACCATATTTTCCCCTTTCAAATGTTAAAGAATTCTATCAATAAAGGCATCCGCATACGGCGAGCTGACAACCCAGTTTTGGTTTGTCGGGGTGTTTATATTCTTCATATACGTTGTTAACGGCCTTCTAGCACTCCCCCGATACAATCAGAGCAATTACACTAGAAATTACATCGTGATGATTATCGATGAGGAGAATAAAATGAGCAAAATTATAGGTATTGACCTTGGAACTACCAACAGTGTTGCAGCAGTGATGGAAGGCGGAGAAGCGGCTGTGATTACAACCTCAGAAGGTTCCCGTCTACTCCCATCCGTGGTCGGATTTAATAAAAATAGCGAGCGTATGGTTGGTCAGGTGGCCAAGCGGCAAGCAGTTGTCAATCCAGATAACACCATTTATTCGATCAAGCGCTTTATGGGACGCCATTATGACGAGGTTGAGTCCGAACGCAAGATGGTCCCATTTCAAGTAATCCGTGGCGCGGCGGGGGACGCGCGCGTGAAATTACCGATCACAAACCGTGAATATACGCCACAAGAAATATCGGCCATGATCCTGGGCAAACTAAAAACTGACGCTGAAGCCTACTTAGGCGAGCCAGTTACCCAGGCAGTCATTACTGTCCCGGCTTACTTCAACGACAGCCAGCGGCAGGCAACCAAAGATGCCGGAAAGATTGCCGGCCTGGACGTATTACGCATCATCAACGAACCAACCGCGGCCGCCCTGGCCTATGGGTTGGATAAGAAAGAAAACGAAACGATCCTGGTCTTCGACCTCGGAGGAGGTACTTTTGATGTCAGCGTGCTGGAGGTCGGCGGCGGCGTGATCGAGGTGAAATCCACCAATGGAGATACGCACCTGGGCGGCGACGACTGGGACCAGGCGATTGTCAACTGGGTCGCGGATAGTTTCGAGAAAGAATACGGAATTAATCTACGCAAGGATCGTCAAGCTTTACAACGCCTGCGAGAGGCGGCCGAAAAAGCCAAAATCGAACTATCCAGCATGTCGCAGACCGAGATCAACCTACCCTACCTGACCGCTGATGCCAGCGGCCCAAAACACTTACAAACCCAGTTCACACGGGCGCGCTTCGACCAGTTGACTGAGAACCTTCTTGAACGACTGCGCGGCCCCTTTAATGCCGCTTTGAAAGATGCAGGTCTTAGCGCGGGTAAGATCGATGAAGTGGTTTTGGTTGGCGGTTCTACCCGAATGCCAATGGTGCAGGAACTGGTTCGATCTTTGACAGGAAAAGAACCAAATAAAACCGTCAACCCGGATGAAGTCGTTGCAGTCGGCGCGGCAATCCAGGCCGGCGTACTGAGCGGCGAAGTCAAAGATGTCCTGCTGCTCGACGTGACCCCGCTCTCACTGGGTGTAGAAACCCTCGGCGGTGTAATGACGCCTTTGATCGAGCGCAACACAACCATTCCGGTTAAAAAGTCGGAGGTCTTTTCAACCGCCGAAGACAATCAATCTGCTGTGGATATCCACATCTTGCAAGGTGAACGACCGATAGCGACTGACAATATGAGTCTTGGCCGTTTTCGCCTGGAAGGTATTCCACCCACAGGGCGCGGTTTGCCGCAAATTGAAGTGACTTTTGATATCGACGCAAACGGTATCTTAAAGGTTGCGGCGCGGGACAAGGCTACCGGCAAAGAACAAAATGTCACGATTACCGCTACCACGAACCTGAACAAAGGTGAGATTGAGCGTATGGTTCATGACGCACGGGACCATGAAGCGGATGACCGCCGGCGCAAGGAACTGGTCGAGACACGCAACAACGCTGACAACCTGGCCTACCAGACTGAAAAGATTCTGCACGAGCTAGGGGAAAAAGTTCCTCAAGCTGAGCGCCATAGCATCCAGACTAAAGTCGAGGCGATCCGCCAGGCCGCACAGGGTGAAGATGTGGAGAGTATTCGCCGCCTGAATGACGAGCTTCAGAATGCACTGCACGCCCTAAACCAGCAAGTCAATGCACAAGGGCAGCACAGCCACGATGATGGCGACAATGGACATGCTGGTAAAGATGAAAGCGAAGGCGAAGTCATCGAGGGACAATTCCACGAAATTTAAGCCTCGCTAAGGATATTGAATTTCGATTTGAGAGATGCCAGATTTTCTGGCATCTCTCTTGCATTTATTATTGTATAATGACCATGAGCATGGAAACCAAAACTCCCCCATTTTCTGTATCCAGCTACCTGCCAACCGCGATTATTTTAATGATTTTAGGTTGGGGTGGGCTATATTTTACCATCCAGTATACTTTTCCAAATGGCGGCACACGCTGGCTGTTCTTCTTTGTCTTGATCCTTGCGATCACTGGCACGCTGCTGCCGCTGGTTGCTTTCCTAAACTGGCGATTCCCTTCTAAACCACCGGTTTCAAACCTGGTGGTCATCCGGCAGGCGCTATGGTTTGGGATATTCGTGGCCACCCTGGCCTGGCTGCAGATCGGCCGAGTGCTCAATCCGAGCCTGGCCTTACTATTGGCGGTTGGCCTGATCATCATTGAATGGCTTCTGCGCCTGCGGGAACGCAGCCAGTGGAAACCGTAAGATCTTTTATAACAAAACAGGCAGTCAAGCTGCCTGTTTTGTTATAAAATGAGTATTATGTCTTTACGCCAGCTTCCTTCTGTTGATCAACTTTTACAAACCGAACAGGCCGAAGGTTGGATTGCCCAGTATGGGCGTCCTCTGACTGTAGCCGCGATTCGCCGCTCTTTGGAACAGGCCCGGGCTGCTTTTACGACAGACACGCCAATTCCCAGCCGGGACGAGCTGCAGGCGCGTGCGAAAGACATCTTACAGGCATGGGCTGTGTCTAGCCTGACGCCGGTCATCAACGCCACGGGTGTGGTATTGCATACGAACCTGGGGCGGGCGCCACTCAGCCGGGCAGCAATGCAAGCCGCTCTGGAAACCTCTGTGGGCTATTCCAACCTGGAATACGATCTTGAGAATGGGCAGCGCGGCTCACGCCTGGTGCATGCTGAGGCGCTCTTGCAACGTCTCAGCGGCGCAGAGGCCGCGCTGGTCGTCAATAATAATGCCGCGGCTGTGCTGTTGGCATTAACCGCCCTGGCCCGGCGGAGGGCTGTTGTAATTTCTCGCACCCAATTGATCGAAATTGGCGGCGGCTTTCGCATTCCGGACGTGCTGAGACAGTCGGGCGCCAGATTGGTAGAAATCGGCGCCACCAACCGGGTGCATCTTTCTGATTACGCAGCCGCCCTGGAAGAAAAACCTGCCTTATTCCTGCGCGCCCATCATTCAAATTTTCAGATTGTAGGTTTCACAAGCGAGCCGAACCTGGATGAGATCGCCAACATAGCCCACCAGGCCGGCGTGCCATTGGTCGATGACCTGGGTTCTGGGACACTTCTCGAAACAACCCGCTATGGGCTGCCTCACGAACCGATGATCCAGGAATCGATTGCCGCCGGCTCAGACCTGGTCTGTTTTTCGGGTGACAAGCTGCTGGGCGGGCCGCAAGCTGGTATTATTATCGGCCGTGCGGATTTGATCGCCAAGCTAAAGAAAAATCCTTTGGCGCGCGCCATCCGAGCTGACAAGCTCTGCCTGGCAGCCCTCTCAGCCACTTTGCTGCATTATCTTAAAGATGAAGCCGAACGCGAGATCCCCATCTGGCGTATGCTGGCATTGACGCCGGAACAGATACGACTGCGCGCTGCAGCCTGGGCAGACCAACTCGGCCGTGGCGAGATAATTCCTGGCGAATCCACCATCGGCGGCGGCAGTATGCCCGGTGAAACGATACCCACTTACTTGCTGGCTTTCAATATTCCCAACCCAAACCGGATGCTCAGCCGCTTGCGCCGAAGCCGTCCACCCATTGTCGCCCGCTTGCAAGATAACCGCCTGGTGCTTGACCCGCGCACAGTACTTCTCGAGCAAGAACACGCCCTGCTCGCCGGACTGCAGGAAATATTCGGGTGAGCGATGTTACAGCCGGGTAAGCGTAAATCCTGGTTACACCGGTTGGCTAGCCGGTGCTTCGGGGCCGCGCTCCTGTTTGCGATCGTCTCGCAAATTTGGATTACTTTTTCCTTATCCACGGTTACCCAGGCGCTGGCAAATAGCAATCCTATGGCCAGCCAGCCCAGTCGTTCGCGGGCGTTGCTCTTGAAGGCGGATGGCCCCTTAACCCCTGCGATGGAAGAATATATTAAAAGGGGGCTGAGACAAACGGCGAACGAGGGCACCGAGCTGGTCATTTTGCAGCTAAACACACCTGGGGGAAGTCTGAATCTGATGAACCACATCGTGCAAGAAATCCGCGCCAGCTCGACGCCTGTCGTCGTCTACGTGGGGCCGCGCGGAGCGATGGCCGGCAGCGCCGGCGCTGTGATCACTCTTGCCGGGCATGCCGCCGCAATGGCTCCCGAGACCGCCATCGGCGCAGCCAGCCCTGTGGGCTCGCAAGGCGAGGATTTGGGAGAGACGATCGCCGCCAAGGAGAAAAACATTCTCAAGGCTACCGTCCGTTCGTTAACTGAACAGCGCCCCGCACAGGCTGTGAGCCTGGCAGAATCGATGATCGATTCTGC
>JAYRNN010000086.1:0-7770 GCA_041912175.1 Anaerolineales bacterium
CTGGGAGACGGATCGTTTGCTGGAGTGGTTACGCAGGAGAGATTAACAGACCATTTTCCTGTGTTATGATTGGCGAAATGGAAAAACTCACAAATGGGTCCGGGCTTCGCCTCTTGCAGCGTGCTGGCTCGAATTTATCATACGTTTTGGTGGTGGTAGGGCTTTTACTGGCAGTGCTGCCCATGCATCGCCCGGCCGCTGCCAAGCCCTTACTACAGGGTAGTGACGTGATCGCCCAGGTGAACGCACTGCGCGCCGCGCATGGCCTACCCCCTTATAAGCTCAATTCCGCTTTGATGGCAGCCGCGCAGGCGCACAGCGAGGAACAGGCCGCCAACAGCGACACCTCCCACACCGGCGTTAACGGGTCCACTCCCAAAGAGCGCGCCATTGCAGCAGGCTATGGGAACGGGGCTGCCGTATTTATTACCGAAAACCTTGCCAGCGGGGGCAAGATGACCCCGGCAACCGCAGTCGAGATTTGGCAGAGCGATAGTCTGCACCTCAACGCCATGCTCTCGCCAGATTACACCGACGCAGGCGCTGGCATGGCCAGCAACGGAAATTTCACCTACATCACCCTGGACGTAGGGTATATTGCCGGGCAAGCCGGGAGCAGCAAAGGCACAACGCTCGCCTATACGCAGTCCCCTGTAACCACCCAGACGCCAACCGCCAAACCATCCAAAGGGTTTGTCGTGATGCCGGTCGCCACTGTAACTCCCCAGGCAGACGGCTCTATTTTACATGTGGTCCAACCTGGCGAAGTGCTGCTCAACATCGCACTGGCCTATAACGTCAAACTCAGCCAGATCTACAAACTGAATTACCTGAATGAGACCTCGGTGATCTACCCTGGTCAGAAGCTCAAGATAAAGGGTCCTGATCCTACCGCTACGCCAACGGCTACTGCCACACCCACGCGAAACCCAACCGCCACGCGCCGGCCAACTCGCACTCCAACCCCTACGCTCGCCGCGACTTCAACAGGTTTGGCGCTAACGGAGACGCCTACTCCCTCTGCACTTGCAGCCCGGAGCGGACCCGATCCACTCTTGATCGTCATTGGGATACTACTGGTATTAGGAGCTGGCCTGGTTCTCGCGGGCAACCTGCTTAAGAAGAAATAGCCCTTGTATGTCTCAATAGAAGAACTCGAGGGATTATTCGAGCTCAATATCTAAAAACCAGGCCCCTTTGCGTTGGTCGGATCCTTTAGGCGCTCGATCGTAATACAGATCAAAAATCCGGCCGCGATCAGTGCGTACACGATAGTAATCCTGGCCTACGCCCCAGGAGCCGCGACTGGAGGCGGTTTCCAGGTGGGTATCGCGCATATTACGCGCAGAACGCCCACGCCGCTGGTAATCATGCCACTCGCTGAGTAATTCGGTGACCTGATAACGCTCGCCACGCCAGGAGAAGGCATCCGGGCAACCTGGCTTTTTCTCTAAAGCAGGCGGCCGGTTGAAATGCACTTCAACCGCTTCGCCAATAAAATGCAGCGGCCGGTAATCCATGTGTTCACCTCAAGATGAGGATTTGTTTTGCGTTGATTTTACCTCTTTTTATACCAGCGCCCCGTCAAAAAAGGCTCAACCATAATTGTATTAATCGAATTTTATTCATACTTTACTTGTAATTCACGCAATTTTTTTGTGTTCATTATCGGTGATTGCATATAATTTACGCATGACGAAGGCGCTATATCGAGGGACATTTGCATTTTTCGTTTCAATACTCATTGGGTGTGTTTTTCTGATCCACGCGCACGCCCAATCAGACCATCGTTATTTTCCTGAGACCGGGCATACGGTCGCAGGTGAGTTTTTATCGTTTTATGAACGCAACCCAGACCCCATCCTGGTATATGGATATCCAATTACAGATGCATTCCTGGATCCTATCTACGGCCGGCAGGTGCAATACTTCCAAAAGGCGCGTTTTGAGTTATATCCTGAACTTTCCCCCCAAGAACAAGTCAGGCTTTCTTCACTCGGTAAATTTCTTTACAATCCAGGACAACCGAGCATCAACATTGGAAACGTTCCCGGCTGTACCTTTTTTCAGGAAACTGGAGGGAATTTTCAGGTCTGTTACGCTTTTCTCGATTTCTTCAAGGCTCACGGAGGCGTCACCCAGTTCGGTTATCCCATTTCGAATTTAGAAGTTCATGACTGCGGTATCGTACAATATTTCCAGAATGCACGTTTTGAATGGCGTCCACAGTTACCCAACGGCCAGCGCGTGCAGGTTACCAACTTGGGTACCATTCATTTCACGCAGCGTGCTCTTGACCAAAATTATTTACGCCAAAACAACAACGCACCCCAAGTAATCCGGAATTTAAATGTGCATGCATTCCCCGCTCAAGCTGTTACCGGCTTAAAAGGACAGCAAACCATTTATGTTGTGGTGAATGATCAAAATCAGTTACCGGTCGCAGGCGCGCAGGTCACTATAGAAATCGACCTGCCTTCTGGCGCACAGCCCGGCACACAAATACAGGCGCACACAGACCAATACGGCCTGGCGCGTCTGGCTCTTCCTTACCAATCCGCCCGACCTGCAACCATCACTTTTCAGGCCCGCGCCCGTTTCGATGGCCTGCAAGGTGAGACCACCAGCTCATTTCAGACCTGGTGGTAGTTCTTCCTTACAGAGTTGTCATATCTCCCCAACTGGGGCCATAACGCGCCTCGGTACCCAGGGGAATACTCATCTGGTAAGCATTCTCCATGACTTCCTGCACCAACGAGGCGGTCTTACGCAATTCGTCCTGCGGCGTTTCCAAGACCAGCTCATCGTGCACCTGCAGCAGCATACGTGCAGATAGCCCAGCCTCAGCCAGGGCCGCCGGAACATGCAGCATGGCAATCTTCATAATATCTGCCGCACTGCCCTGGATGGGAGCATTAATCGCTTCTCGCTCTTCCCGGTTTCGGATGTTACGATCTGACTGATTCTTTAAGCCAGGGAAATAGCGCCTGCGCCCGAGCAGCGTTTCTACGTAGCCCTGTTCGGCCGCCAGGCGGCGCATATTATCCAGGTAACCTTTCACACCTGGGAATTGCTGATAATAAGCTGCAACAAAATTTTCCGCTTCAGCCAGGGTCAGGTCAGTCACGCGCGTCAGGCCAAAGGGGCCCATACCATAGAGCAGTCCAAAGTTGATGCCTTTGGCGCGCCGGCGCATATCCTTGGTTACCTGCTCGAGAGGAACCCCATATACGGCAGCCGCGGTGGCGGTATGAATATCAATCCCCGCCCGGAAGGTAGATAACATGGCCTCATCATTTGACATATGCGCCGCGATGCGCAACTCTACCTGCGAATAATCGACTGAGAGCAAATCGTTGCCGGGTGTGGCCACGAATGCATTGCGTACCTGGCGCCCTAGCTCGCTGCGGATGGGGATGTTCTGCAAATTCGGATCCGACGAAGCAATTCGCCCGGTAACGGAACCGGTTTGATTGTATGAAGTATGCACTCTTCCGGTGTATGGATTGACCTCCGCTGGCAAAGCATCCAGGTAAGTTGACTTGAGCTTGGACAGTTCGCGATATTCCAGCACCCAATCGATCACCGGGTGCTGGCCGCGTAAGGCCTCCAACACTTCCACTGAGGTTGAATAAAAACCACTGGAAGTTTTTGCGGTGCGATCGGGCGGAACAAGGCGCAAGCGGGTGAACAGCGCCTCAGAGAGTTGTTGGGGCGAGTTCAGGTTGAAAGGCGTCCCCACTTCGTGATAGACATCTTGCTCAATCTTCAAGAGGCGGCCGCTTAAATCGCCCGACATCTGTTTCAGGTAACGCGAGTCTAAAGCAATCCCGGCCATTTCCATATCGGCCAGGACGGACACCAACGGCATCTCGATCTCAGTAAACAGCCGGGCAGCCTGGCGCGTTTCCAACTCGCTTTCCAGCTCAGGGATCAGACGCAGCACAACCTCGGCGTCTGCGCTGGCATAATCAGCAGCTTGCTCTATCTGTGTCTGCGCCATCGTTATCTGGTTCTTACCCTTACCGATCAGTTCATCAATCGTCGTCATGCGAATATCCTGGCGCACCCAGGCCAGGTTTTTCAAGCCCAGGTTATGCGAGCCAGGATTGATCACCCATTCGGCAATCATCGTATCGAATGAAACCGGGTTGACGCGCAATCCATAGCGAGCCAGCATCACAAAATCGTATTTCACATTATGGCCCATCTTGGGGATTTTCGCATCCGTCAGCGGACCGCGTAAGGCCGAGAGCACTTGCTCGATCGGGAGCTGTACGCCAGCCTGGTGACCGACCGGAATGTAATAACCCTGGCCAGCTTCCACTGCCAGGGAAATCCCGACCAGGTCTGCGCTCATTTGGTCGGTCGAGGTTGTCTCGGTATCAAAGGAGATATGTTTGGCGTTGCGCAGCCGATCGATGAGCTCTTGCAGCGCCTGCGCTGTATTCACAATAACAGCCTTGGAGGCTCCCTGAGAAACAACTTGAATTTCTGGTTGGACCGGCGTCGCCTCAGGAAACATCGAAAGCTGCTGGATCTTCCGAGGGACCGCCTGCTTATTGTAGGCCTGTTCTAACGCCGTCAGGCGGTTCATTAGTGAGCGAAACTCGAGCTCCCGGAAGATGGCTTCTACCGGTCCTGGATCGAAAGCGTCAGGTCGGGCCTGATCCAAATCAAGCGTCACCGGGAGGTCCTGGACGATGGTCGCCAATTCGCGGCTCAATTTTGCCGCGTCACTCCCTTTCTCCAGCTTTGTGCGGATGCTGGCAGACAACTCATCCAGGTGAGCATAAATCCCTTCCAGGGTGTCATATTTTTGGAGCAAATTAATAGCGGTCTTCTCACCAATCCCAGCCACACCGGGGATGTTATCGGACGTGTCGCCCACTAAGGCCTTATAATCCACAACTTGATCTGGTCGAACGCCCAGGTACTTCAGAACATCTTCTGGCAGATAATCCTTCGATTCAGATAGGCTTTTACCAGGCAACACGACGATCACTCGCTCGTTCACAAGCTGGAGTAAATCTCGGTCGCCGGTAATGATCTTAACTCCCAGGCCTTGCTTGGCAGCCTGGCGCGCCACACTGCCAAGCACGTCGTCCGCTTCATAGCCTTCCATTTCGAGGCGCGGTATATTGAAGGCATCTACCAACTGGCGAATGCGTTCAATTTGAGTGCGTAGCTCATCTGGCATCTTGGCGCGCGTCCCTTTGTATTCTGGGAATAGATCGTCCCGAAATGTACGCCCGGTATCGAAGGCCACCGCCAGGTAATCTGGATGTTCCTGTTCGAGCAGACGCAGCAAAACGCTGGTAAAGCCGAATACGCCCGCGGTTGGTTCCCCGCTGCGGGTTACAAATGCGCCAGTTGAACCACGTGTGATGGCAAAGAAAGTACGATACGCCAACGCATGGCCATCAATCAGGTAAAGTGTTGGGGGCATGAGTCACCTCTTCGCTGCGATTGAATACAGACGAAGTATATCATGATGAAGATTCGCAGCGTAATTTGACCGTAAATACCACCAAATGGTGATTGACAGTCTACTAAGTACATGATAATTTTGTTCATAGATGGCGCGGAAGATCATCCTGGCATCGCTAATTGGCGTCGCGTTCGTGGTATCACTCGCCGCATTTGGGCAGAACGTCATGGCCCAAAGTACAACGCGCCAAACTACAATCGTCGTTTCTTACACGCAATCTGAATGGTGGCTGATCCGATGGCAAGATAACCAGATTCTGTGCCGGATACTGGTTGACCATGCTGGCCTACCGACCACCGCCGAGGTGCTGAAATCCTGTGGCGACATTAACTACCAGGCGTGGTTGAACACACCGCCTTGCAAACAGGCTGCTAATATCGGCGCTGACGTTGCCCGGTGCGACGGATTGTACCTACACCTGGTTTCGACACAGCCAGCCCAACGGGAAGTAATTGTGGACCTGCCGACTGCTAAAGTGTGGGTCAACCTGGATGGTTGTACCCCAAAGCCTCCTGAAAATCTTTGTACATCTTTGCCTGCGCTGCTCCTGACCGGTGATGAACCGCTTCCTAACGAGCAGATCACTGCTATCCACGGAATCTTTGATGGGCAGGAATTTACCTGTCCCGGTTCGGTCTGCCGTATTCCGCTGAAGTCCACGCCGATTGCAGGGATTAGTGTAGAGTTTTGGGCCGATTCGAGCTATGGCGACCAAAGCGATCATTACACGGCTCAAGTGCGCGTGATCGATACCGGGGTAAGCGACACACCTGGCGGAGGCGGCTGGTATGTCGATGTGATCAGCAGTCAATGGACCGGAGCCCCGCTATCCACCTGCTCACGCATCTGGGGGGCCTTTCCGCCGATTGGAAAGGGACCGGCCTGGCTTTCTACACCGGTGCGCAGCGAATTGCTCGCCACCGGCGCGCCATACTTTTATCTGGCCGGCCGTTTGATTTCTCAAGGTGTGGTAGACGCATCGGATTGTTCCACAGGTGGGTTGTTGCCGAATGGCTATGCAGACGCCTGCGGTCTTGAAGCAGCAAAACCGATCTTGCTATCCTGGCAAAATCAATTTGATGCACGCCTGATCGAGGTCGCCAATGATACAGGCGTTCCCGCGCAATTGATGAAAAATGTTTTTGCCCAAGAAAGCCAGTTTTGGCCAGGCATGTTCCGCGTGCCTTACGAATATGGTTTAGGCCAGATAACGGATCTGGGAGCCGATTCGATCTTATTATGGAATGATTCTTTTTACGAACAATTTTGCCCCTTGATCCTGGCTGAAGATACATGTGCGAAAGGCTACCTGCACCTGACCGCAGATCAGCAGGCCTTGCTGCGTGGAGCGGTAGCTACATCAGCAGACGTTACCTGCCCTACCTGTCCGGCCGGCATTGACCTGAGCACAGCCGATTTCAGCATTAATTTATTTGCCCAGTCCTTGCAGGCTAATTGCGCCCAGGTCGGACAGACGATCAATACTGCGACAGAGTTATCACCAGGGACGGCAGCGAGTTATGAAGATTTGTGGCGTTTCACAGTGGCGAATTATCACGCCGGGCCGGGTTGTGTCTCCTTTGCCATCCATCAAGCCTGGCAAAGCACCGGAAAATTGACCTGGGAAACCGTTTCAGCCCGTTTCACCGAGGCCTGTAAAGGCGTTGTTCCATACGTAGAAAAAATAGCCCGCTAATAGATCAAAATGATGCCACACATGCTAGTCGGGCTTCAATCGCCTAGCATGTGTGGCATCAAATCTATTGAACAAGTTCCTGATTATTCCTCTACCAACAATTGGACGAGTTGTAAGAATTCGTCCCACTCCTCTTGGAAAAAGTGCAGCGTAACGTTGTTCAGCTCCAGATGGTAAGTGACTTCGCCATCTGGTTCTTGCGCCGACCATGCCATGTATTCATCTGTTTCAGCGATGACATTTGTTTCAGGTTCGGGATTTGTTTTAGCCATTTGTATACTCCTTTGTCTTGAATAATTCTATCTCTATTTACCCAATTTAAGCTGCTGGGAAAGTGGGAAACATCATTTTTATCAGGGGGCGGGCAGCACATACCAGGGGTTAATAAACCCGCCCTCGTAGCGGACCTCAAAATGCAAATGCGCTCCGGTTGAATTGCCGGTGCTGCCTGCGTAACCGATAATCGTACCCTGGCCGACGCTTTGACCACAGCCCACCTTGACGCTGCTTAAGTGACCGTAGAGCGTCTGATAGCCATTTCCGTGGTCGATCATCACCATGTTGCCATACCCGCCGGTCGACC
>JAYRNN010000087.1:0-4696 GCA_041912175.1 Anaerolineales bacterium
AGGCTCCGGCAGTAATATTGCCAGGTCAGATCGGTGATTTTCAAGCGATAATATTGATCCTTGGCGTCATCAAACACCAGACGGTAATCCCAAGCGCCATCGTCGCTTTTCGCATACCTCACTTCATGAATATTCGCCGGTTTGACCGTCCCAAGAGACCGGGCGCCCTGGCATTCCAAGACGTAATAGCCAGGCTCGTGGCGGACCGGTTGTTCGAAAATTTCCTCAACACTATTGAACATCGACCAACTCAATACAGATCGCCGGTCTTGCTCACTGCGGAGGTGAGTGATTGTGTTGGGATTGAAAATATAATCTTCCGTGTGTGGAGGTTTTGGCGTTGGGCGCAATAAGTCCAGCTCGATTAATGCAAATGGATAAACTACAGGCTTGTGATCCATGACCAACAATTTTTCTGAGATACCTGGCGGAGGTAGGGTCGGCCGGATACAGACGTGTTTTTCATCATAACCTGCGATGCATACCCGTCCTTGGTTCATGCGGGTGAGATCGGTGACGATCAGCCTGGTTTTCATAAGTGGATCACCACAACCTCTGGCCAGGCCGCTGCCAGGCGCTCAGCCACCAGGCGGCGATGGCATTTATCGGCGCTGGCCTCGCTGCACAACAAGCAGCAGTCAAACTTCTTGAACAACTCCTGGTCGAGGTTATTGGGGATATGCCGTTCGTCCAGCAGCGCTTCGAAGCGGTCGGCATAACCCGGCCAATCTTGGTCGGCGCGGTAGCCGTCCAGGATTTCTTTTGTCGGAGCCAGTTCTGGCAGATGCCGGTACTGGCAGCCATCCACCAATTGCTCAAGAAAGTAGGGCAAATCGTCTTGTTTTGCGAACCCGGCCAGTTGCCCGCCGGGTCGTAGACGGATATCGACCAGGACTTGAACCTGGCGCTTCCGCAGCGTTTCGAAGAATTCTTGGGCGGTTTTCTGGGTGAAACCAATCGTATATAGCTTCATAGCTTCCCTCTAAAACAGCGGCTTTTGTTCGGCTTTCTTTTCGTTAACTGATTTGTGGATTTGTTTGGCATTGAAGACCAGCCCGGCTTCGCGTATATGCAATACTTCGACATCCCCGGGAAACGCTTCGAGCAAATATTTGGCAATCAGGTGGTGGCGGTGGCAGTTCGCCGGGTCCTCTTCGCTGCATAGGATAGCGGTTGTCCCCTCTTGCGCCAGGTCTAACAGATGGTCGATGCCTTTGATAAACCAATCCTTTTTCATGATTGCCGGGTAATCGACCTCGTGTAAGTAGTCAGCTTCACCTTCGGGGACCTTACGGCTCTTATAACAGGATGGGTCCGTCGGGCGACCGCCTAATTGCTTGCCTTTAAATATGTATTGAATTTTGTTTTGTTTGAGGAAAAAATCCAGATTCTCCTTATCGAATTGCGGGTTATAACGACTGTAGGGCGAAGTACGTACATCTACGACAATGATGACGTTATTTTCCTTGAGCAGGCTGATGAATTCGTTCGTCGTTCTATTCCCATGGCCAATTGTATAAAGGACCATTTTCTTCTCCAAAGATAATTTTGCATAGGATTGCTAGGCATAGAAAGGCCGGCACGGAATTATTTAATGGGCGCCGGCGATTAACTGGCCGATCTCCAAAGGGTTCCCTTTCCCTTCCTCTCTCCATAGCGTTAGCGCCCCCTGCGTACATTTCTCCACGCACACCCCGCAGCCCATGCACTGCTCCGCATCCACCACCGAAACGTAATCCTCCATCTTCAATGCCCCGAACTGGCAAAACGCATTACATTCCCCGCACCCGATGCACAGCCCCTCGTCCACCTCGCACACATACCCCGACGAGGCCAGCATGGGCGTGCCATGCTGGTGCGCCTGCAGCGCCCCGCAGCAGCACGCACAGCAGTTGCAGATCGCATAAAACCGCCCTAGCATCGCATCCTTGAAAAAGGCGTGGTGCACATGCCCACGTTCGTCCTCCGCCCGCAGGATTTCCACTGCCTCCTCCGGCGTGATCCGCCGCGAGCGCATCGGGTGATGCTCTTCCACGAAGCTGGCAAACGGGTCGCCGACGATCAGGCATACATCCAGCGGCAGGCACGGGTTCTCACGCGCTGAGCGGCAAGGGCACTCCAATGCCAGGATGTGCTCCGGGTTCTGGAGCACGATCTCCCGCGCCCGCGGATAAGGGATCACCTTTTCCAGGTTGGCGACCCTGATCTCCTCGTTAACCGTCACCAGTTGCACCGCCGCCTTTAGCGGCACGACCTTACCGTGGTAGCCATCGGCAAACGTTCCCGAGGGCTGGATTGTAATCCCCGCGCCGATCTGCAGCGGCTCTGGCAGCGGCCGCGCCCCATTCCGTTTGGGCAG
Source organism: Anaerolineales bacterium (assembly GCA_041912175.1). Lineage (GTDB taxonomy): Bacteria > Chloroflexota > Anaerolineae > Anaerolineales > UBA4823 > CAZAGA01. The sequence continues at coordinate 2,360 of JAYRNN010000087.1, forward strand.
CACGCGTTGCATCATTCCTGACAGCCGCCGGTAGGCTTTCGCCAGCGGGTGCCTACCAATGCCGGCGCCGATATACAGGTACGTCCAGCGCCCGTAGATGTAGCCGTGGATAAACTCGCCCAGTCCGTAGTCCGCGATTTTCCGCCCCTCGCGATAAAACGCGATTGTCGATGGCTTTATCAGTCTCATATGAACTATTTTAATCGAACATCACCCACCTGCGTTATTCTTGATGGCTTTGATCTATGTATATTTAAGGCGCATCGCGCCTTAAATATACATAGATCTGATCGAAACCTTTAATTCTTTCCGAACAGCCGTGTATTCACGATGGGTAGATCGGCAGCTCGCAAGGCCAGGATTCCCCCGGCCTGGAGCTGCCGGCGTATGAAAGGGGCCATATTGCGGGAGCTTTCATACACTTCATACAGCCTTTCGGCAAAATCATCCGCGGCGACCCGGTTGATGGATGTCTTTCCACAGCCTACGCAGCGGTGGATTAACATCAGTTCCCCGCAGTGATGCGGCGTCCGGTACTTATTAGCCGCCTTTTTCAGCGTCAACCCGATGGGCTGCATCTCGGCCTTGCAGGCAGACATCCGGTCGCCGGCCTGGTAACAATCCAGGTGTCGTGACCACAGGCAGTACGGGCAGTGGTTGCGATGTTGCACACCCGAAAGGCCTGAGTTTGTTGACACAGTTTGTCCACAGTGCAGGCAGCGGAAATCTGTGTTTAGGATGATCCTGCTCATGGCTCCGCCCGTAGGTGCATGTAACTCTTATAGCGGCGCGGGCTAATCGCCCCGGCCATTACAGCCTTGCGGATGGCGCAGCCCGGCTCTTCGTCATGCCGGCAGTCCAGCCTGAATTTGCAGCTCCCAACATAGGCGCGCATCTCCGGGAAATACAGCGCCAGGTCGGTCTCGTCCATCTCCCATAAGCCAAACTCGCGCACGCCGGGCGTGTCCACGATTGCGCCGCCCATTCCACGATCATCCTCTCCAATCGGAAACATCTGCAAATGGGTCGTGGTATGCCGGCCCTTGCCGGTAGCCTGGCTCACTTCTTTGATCCGTTGTCCCAGGCCCGGCTGTAAGGCGTTCAGCAGCGAGGTCTTCCCCACTCCCGACTTACCCACGAACACCGAGATGCGATCTTGCAGCGCCTTTTTTAACTCCGCCAGTCCCTGGCCGGTGATAGCGCTGACCAACACGACGGGGTAGCCGATTTGGCGATATTCGGCCACGATTTCTTGCAACTCGTCCTCCAGCCGGCCGTCGTTGGTCTGGGCCAGGTCAATTTTATTGATACAGATCAGCGAGGGCAGGTTGAGCGACTCGGCCGAAACGAGATAGCGGTCGAGCATGTTCCACTTAGGAGTAGGATTGGCTGCTGCAAATACAGGTACGACCTGGTCCAGGTTGGCTACGATGATTTGTTCGAAAGAATGGCTGCCGGGCATCGGCACGGCGGTGCGGCGAGTCAGCTTGCTGCGCCGGGGCAGCACTTCAACAATCATCCCGCTGCCATCCTGCGCGTCTACAAAACGCACCTGGTCGCCAATTGCCACCGGGTCGATATGCTCGATGGCCTTTACCTCGCGTACCCGATGGGGCAGCGAGTTCGGGTCGGCGATGGGGTAAATCAATTGTTTACGCAGGCGCGTGGATAGGGCGCATGGAATCAGCTTCCCATCGGTCATTACGTCATAGCTGCCGGTTGATTTTTTATATACGATACCCTGGCCAAATCTCGAAACGGTTTCCGGTCCGCCTGGAAAGGTTTCTGAAAGATCGTCGAGAACTGGGTCGCGGGTTGAATTGTGATCGAAATTCATCTCTGAAACTTCCTTATTTCAAACAAAAAACTGCCGGCCACACGATTTCTCCCGTGGCCGGCAGTGTAATATCCAGCAATCTTGAGGTCAAGCGACGCAGTTGAGGGCTGCGTGCTTTGGCGATCTCAAATTAAAACAAAAGCCACGGGGTGTGTAGGCAGCCCCGCGGCAAACCAGTTACCCAAAGCAAAAAATGCTCTTAGGCCTCGACCTGGAGGCGCGCCCACACAACCTGTTTAAGCTCAATTCGATAATTCACTTGTGCCATAAAATGCGCCTCCTTTCGGTAAAACTCGAAGATTAGGACGACATGAGTTTATCACGGGTTCTATTAAATTGTCAAGATTTGGAGTGTATGCTGTTAGCCCAAAGTAGTAGAGTCCCCTTTTACCAAAGTTAAAATGTCCCCTTCGAAAGGGACACAAAGTGGACGAACTACTAACCATGAGCAAACGCGAACTGAACCGAGCGGAAGTCATGCAACGACTGAAAGACAAGCG
>JAYRNN010000088.1:0-18772 GCA_041912175.1 Anaerolineales bacterium
GGAGGGCGCTGAAGTCAAATAGGGTTGAACGCCTGGCGGCCAGCGGGTATTATTATCGTACAGTACATTATTCAAGTTAGCACGCAGTACGATTTGTTGGTTGTTAATCTGTAATCGTTCTTCAAATTGCACCTGACGCAAATCAGCCCCTCGCACATCCGCGCGACTGAGATCTACGCCGGCCATATTTATCGCTGGTAATCGTCCACGCAATATTGCCCTGCTTAAGTCAGCTGCGCATACAAATGCTAACCCTTCATTAATTCCTGATGTATCACCCAATTTTAATTCTTGCGCAAGATCAAATGTACGCCAGCTTAATATACCTTGATTCTCCACGAGATAAGTTCCGTTGGAGCACCCAATGCGACTTAACATTGAGCTGGCTTCACCAATCGACATGTCTGATCCAATCAATACCTTTTCCTGGTTGATTGATTGAAAAAGCGTATCATCTATTGTCGCGAAAGACAGGTCGGCTTGTTTTAGTTGTGTAGAGGCCAGGTTGGCCTGGCTAAGATCCGCGTATTGTAAATTGGCCTGATTTAGATCTGCATCGCGTAAGTCGGCCCTGGTAAGATTTGTTTTAAATAAAACGGCTTTCGGAAGGTCTGCATAACGCAAATTCGCATCTGTCATATTTGTGCCGCTCAAATCAAGGTTTGGTTTTCCAACACCCACCAAGCTAGATCCAGTCAAGTTGGCGCCCGACAGGTTAACTTGCAAATTAACCACCTGATCGCCAATGGTTCGCTCCTCTGAAAATATATTTTCACCAGCCACGCCGCGGATCAGGTTGATGCCGCTCATATTGACGCCAGATAAATCCCCTCCAGCCAAATAGGTACCGCCAAACGTGACGTTATGAAGGTTGGAGCCATCCAACAGCGTGCGGAGAACGACCCCAAGGTCATTAACTAAGCTGATATCCATCCGGGTTTGCGTCAGGCGGCTATCTCCCAAATCCACACCGAACAGGCGCGCGGCAGTCAGATTTGCCTGGGATAAATCTGCATTTTGCATGCTAGAGCCCCGCAAGGTAGCACGATCTATCCGCGAACCAACCAGGCTGGCGTCATTCATGTTTGCGCCTGCCAGTGTAGACTTAGTAATTATAGTTCCGGCTAAATTTGTCCCTTGTAGATTTGCTCCGGATAAGTTCGTATTTTGCAATGTTGCGCCAAGTAAGTTCGCCTGATTCAATACCGCTCCGCGCAGGCTTGCATCACTCAAGTTAGCTCCATCTAAGCTGGCGCGATTCAAATGGGCGCCATTCAGGTTTGCCCGGTTTAACTTAGCTCCACTCAGATTCGCGCCGGTTAATACCGCACCGACTAAGCGTGCTTTATCAAAATTTACCGCTCGCAAATTCACCCCTTGGCTTAAGTCTACGCCATCTAACACTGCGCCGCTTAAATCGGCGCCATTTAGATTCGCGCCGTCCATTTTCGCAGCGCTCAACAACGCTCCTTGTAAGTTCGCTCCAACCAGCACTGCTTGGCTCAAGTCGGCGCTGACTAGATCTGCATTGGAGAGATCAGCGCCGCTCAAATCAGCGTTGCTAAGATTCGCCTTTGTCAGGATGGCATTACTAAAATCTGCCCCGTTCAAATCGGCATTGGAAAAATTAGCTGAAACAAGCGATTTCCGACTGAAATTCTGGCTTGTCAGATTTCGATTTTTGCAATTTGGAGGGCACCTAAAAGGAGGATTAAATAAAAACGCGAAGAAGATAACGAGAACAACGATCGCCGCCAGGATGATCAGGACTCGACGGATTACCGGCCAGTTCTTAACAATAGGCTCAAATATCACATTTCGCTTTTGGTTATTTTCCATAGAGGATATTGCGCATTCGAGTTGTCAAACTTTAAGGGTTAGAGTAAATCGCCGAGGCGGGGATTTCAAAGCCAAGCGGCCATTTGGTTTGGTCATCATAGAGAACACCTTGTAACGTGGTATCTTTAAGCAACGGTTGCAGGCGTGACTCTGGTAGATCAATCACACTTGGGTCAAATAAAACTTTCGAAAGCGAGGTGTTGCCCATTGCAACCAACAAGTTATTCCCCTTTAAATTGCTGTAACTGAAATCTGGCCCAGCGCCAGGCGGCTTGGGCAACACCAGCACTGCCCCGCTCAGGTCAGCTCCCCGTAGGTCGGCCCCACTTAAATTGGCGCCAACCAACATGGCGCCATTAAGTTTTGCGCGATTAAGATTTGCACCTGTCAGATCTGTGCCAAAGAAGACGCCGCCGCTTAGATTAGCGCCGCTCAAGTTTGCTCCAACGATTTTGGTAAGGTTGGCCAGTATGCCGCTGATTTGAGATTCCCCCGCACTCACACCGCTCATGTCCGCCTGGCTTGCTAAAACCCCATTCAGGTTTGCCTGAACCAGGTTCGCCCCACTCAGATTTGCACCGACCATTTCAACGCCGCTGAGATCGACGCCATTTAAAATACTGCCGATTAACTCTGCACTATTTAATGAAATCCCCTGCAGGTTGGTGCTCGAAAGATCAACTCGGGTTAATTTTGCATTGTCCAAATCGGACCCACTTAGGTTAGCGCCGTGCAATTGGGCGTTCCGCATGTTGGTCAGATTTAAATTAACCCCGACGAGCACTGCGTTGCTCAAATTAGCCCCCTCCAGATCGCTTTCTTCCATACGTGCGCCGCGTAGATCTGCGTTGGAGAAGTTGGTTTGCACCATTTTCGATTTACTCAAGTCAGCCGAAATCAAGTTTGCATCACTTAGGTTAAGGCCGCTCAAGTTTGCGCCACTTAAGCTCGCCGCCACACAGTCCTTCGGGCACCCTTTAGGCAATGTGCTTCGACAGCCGGATAGCAAACCGAGCAGCAGACTCAATACAGCGATGAGGCGCAATTTCTTCGCAAGTGGTTTTTTCACGGTATGAGCGTTCTCTTTGGATAAGTCATTGGAAGGCGAATGGCCCGTTGAGCGTGTTTGGGGTGATTATAGCATCAAATATTGCCTTGTCGAGCAAATACGACTTTTGACGCGATCTACCTGCGAACCGTTGCAATACATTTGACTGGAAGTTGCCTCTAGCGGTTGATCTAAGCTCAAATGTCGAGATTGTTGGTTATAATTCAGGAAACTTCACTAAACCATCTTCAAGCATATCGCTTGTTTCAGTCATCAGTTTGTAAGCGATGTCATATAAGGATAAGAATGAAAGATAGATTTAATTATTTTCGTTTATCGGTAAGTAAGGCGTTGCAATTGCTAGGATTATTGGTTGTAGTAATATTGTTAGTTGGGTGCGCCAATTCCCAAACAAACTCGGTGGAACAAAAGAACCTCGCCGTTCCAGGCGCGCTCGAGGCTACATCACAAGATTCCCAACCTATTCAACAAGAATCACAACCATTAGAGCCGGCTATCCAAGTTGAGGAACCTGTTCAACCACAAGAGAAACTGGTGGTCCCGACTGAAGCGCCAGTCGCCCTCACGGCCGCGCCAAAAACCGCAGCCGTCGAGGCATCGCCAGCGCCTACAGAAACTGTAGTTCAAGCCGCAGATCCTCAACCTAATCTCCAACTTGATATCAAGGCAGAAGTCGGTTATCAAGCGCCAGATTTTACATTGCAGACTCTCACTGGCCAGCAGATCCGTCTTTCAGACCTGAGAGGACGGCCAGTGTTAATAAACTATTGGGCTACCTGGTGTATCCCTTGTAAGGCAGAACTACCTATCTTAGAGAAGCTCCATCAAGAGTATAGCGCGGTAGGCATCCAAATAATAACCATTGATGCAATCGAACAGGATACGTTGGATGGTGTTGAAACAATGGTTTCACAAATGGATCTTACCATGCCGGTCCTTCTAGACCACCAAAACCAGTTCCAATCCACCTATAATCAATTATTCTTCCCCACTTCTTATTTCATCGATAAAAATGGCGTCATCCGTTACATTAAATTAGGGGATGCGCCCGAAGAAATCCTTCGATCAAATGTAGAGAAATTAATCAACAACCAACTTTAACAAAACCTGCACCCTGAAGGGGTGATCGATGGCCGCGTCGAAAGCGAATCAGACGCAACCTGATAATCGAAACGGATTGGCTGCCGTCCAGCCGAAAAAGCCAGTTAAAAAAGTTGATCTCCAGGAAACAAGGTTACTTGAGATCCTGCTTGATATCCATCAAGCCATCCTCTCTACAAAAGATTTATCAGCGATTGCACATCTGGCGCTGACGCATATTCATTCGATTACGCCTGATTGCGTGGCGAGTAGTGTGGTGCTACTTGATACAGAACAGGCTGATACGCAGGTCCTGGCTTTTAATTTATTGGGGGCTGAGGCTGCCTGGCCGGGTAATCAACCCTTGAACCTAACTGATCTGGCTGTCGATCTCGACCAACTGAGGCAAGGACGGACTTTTGTCGTATCCGACTTACAAGAATTAGAGAACTTACTTCCGCTTCAAGAAGCCATGCTGACACGCGGCATAAGGTCTTATCTGACGTTGCCGTTGAGAGTGAGTAGTCATTTGATCGGCCTCTTGAACCTGGCAATGGCTGTCCCGTATGATTTAGATATTGAGAAGCTCGAAGAATTAAAAAAAATAAGTGCTTCACTGGCAGTCGCTGTCTACCAGGCACGGCTGCTGGAAGCCGAACAACAGCGCCGGCGTGAAGCGGAAGCAATGCGAGATGTCATGGCGGCTTTAGCAAGCTCAGTCGATCTCAATCAAGTGCTCGAAGTGATCCTACGTAACCTGGGTAAAGTCGTGCGTTATGATCGGGCAGCGCTTTATATGCAAAATGAAAATGCCCAATTTCAACTCCCTGATAATATGGGGTCGGAAAACAGGCAATTTCCGAGGATTTTTCCGGCCGATGATCCGATTATTATTCAGTTACTAGAAACAAAACGCCCACTCGTCATAGAAGATATCAAACGAGACTCGCGCTTTGCAAGCTGGCCAGAAAGGGAACTGGTGCGCGGCTGGATGGGTGTGCCCTTGTTAGCTGGTGAAGAAATGATCGGGATTGTTTCCTTGGGCGATCTTGAACCTGGAACATACCGTTTGACAGACGCCAACGTGGTGCAATTGTTCACCGGCCAGGTAGCCGACGTCCTCTATCGCGCCCGTCTTCAGGAGAATTCCTCACGCAGAGCGGAAGAGTTAGAACTGCTGACCTCTTTTTCGTTCGCGGTAAGACAAGCCGAAAGCCGGGAGAATGTGCTTGCTGCTCTGATGGAACAGACGACGCGTGCGTTTGGCGCCAGCCAGGGCACATTCCTGTTATTAGAAAAGGATGGATCAGCCCTAGTGGTAAATTTTAGCCAAAACCAAGGTTTGGTCGGGCAATGGCATGCGCATGACAGCGATCTACTTTGGCAGGCTGTTCGTACCGCTGAAGCAATATTTATCGCAGATTTTGAGACCTCTAAAGAGCAATTTACATTGCCAATCTATAAGTTATTGTTTCATGAGATGCGATCAGCCGTGCTTCTTCCGCTTAAATCTCCAATCGAATCAAATCATTCCCCCGCAGATGATCAGCCGATGATCAGTTCAGCGAGAAATGACCCTGTTTATGGGGTTTTATGTTTTACCTTCCAGCAACACCAAGATTTTTCAATTGAAGATCGCCGTGTTTTCCATGCCATCGGTGATATTGCAGGTGCCGCGCTCCGCCGTTCAGCAGTCCTGGAAAACTTGGAAAAACAGGTCAATACGCGCACGCGCCAGCTTTCGACGCTCTTCGAGATCAGTGCAGTTGCCAGTGAACCAGATACATTAGAGATTTTGATTGAGCGGATTTTAGAGCTTACTTTGGATGTCATGGAATGTTCGGTAGGCGCAATCCACTTGTTAGATGATTCTCATAAATTCCTGAATCTGGCAGCCAGGTATAACATTCCACAAGAAATCCTACCCGCTTATACAGTCTTACCGCTTAGCGTTTCTTTTTGGCGCAACTTGATCAGTTCCAGCGAACCGATTATCGTCCCAGATCTGAAAGTCGATGCCAGGGTTCCGTTTGACCTTCGCCTGTCTTCTTACCCCGCCTTTCTCGCCGCGCCCATCCGTACAAAAGGCCAAAGCCAGGGCCTGTTAAGCATCCTGAGTGAATCCATCCTGGACTATACGTTGGAGGATATCACTTTATTTACTGCCATCGCTGAACAGATCGGCAGCATTGTTGAACGAGCCCGCCTGCAAAAGCAGGCTGAACGCGCTGCAGTGGCAGAAGAACGCCAACGGCTGGCGCGCGAACTACATGATTCGATCTCTCAGCTTCTCTACAGCCTGGTATTATATGCGGGTGCAGGCCGAAAAGTACTCAGCCACGGCGATTTAAAATTTGCCGAGGATTATTTACAGCGTATCGATCAGACTTCGCAGCAAGCATTAAAAGAAATGCGTTTATTGGTTTATGAATTGCGTCCGTCTGTATTTCGTGAAGAAGGCCTTGTGGGAGCTATGAACCGCCGTTTACAGGCAGTAGAGAAACGCACTGGCATGAACGCCCAGCTCGAATTCGAAGGGGAAATTGCCTTTGACGAAGCAATCGAGTTAGCATTATATCGGATCACTGAAGAGGCGTTAAATAACACCCTAAAACATGCTGAGGCTAGCCGTGTGATCGTCACAATAAAAGCAAAATCAGGGATTCTCGATTTAGAAATCAGTGATAATGGTAAAGGTTTTGTACTGCAAGATGCAAAAATGGCCGGTGGTTTGGGTCTGGTCGGTATTCAAGAGCGTGTCAATCAACTGGGAGGTCATTTATCGATCAAAACCGCACCAGGCGCGGGTACAACTGTAAGCGTTCATCTGGAGGTCCCCGAATGACAGAAATTATCCGTATTTTAATAATCGATGATCACACCATCGTCCGCGATGGACTGCAAGCATTGATTAACGCTGAAGCAGGCATGCAAGTCATTGGAGTTGGGTCTGATGGCGCGGAGGCTGTAGAAAAAAGCCGCGCATTGAACCCTGATGTTATTCTTATGGATTTAATTATGCCACGTAAAGATGGCGTACAAGCGACAACAGAGATCAAAAAGGAAAATCCTGCCGCACGAATATTGATCTTAACCAGTTTTGCTGAAGATCACCAGGTTTTTTCAGCCATCAAAGCTGGGGCGATGGGGTATATCATGAAGGACACTTCCTCAGATGACCTGATCCAGGCCATCCGCGACGTCTATCAAAATAAGCCTGCTTTACAACCTGCGATCGCCCGCAAGCTGATGCGTGATATTCAGAAGCCGGCCGGACAGATGCAAATGGATAGCTCGTTAACAGAACGAGAAGTTGAAATATTGCAGATGGTAGCCCAGGGCCAGACTAACCAACAAATTGCTGATCTTTTATTTCTAAGCGAGCGAACTGTTCGTACGCATATCACCAACATCCTGGCCAAGCTTCGCCTGGATAACCGCACACAGGCAGCCTTATACGCCTTGCGCGAAGGCATCGCGCATTTGCCGTATACTACGGATGCCCAAGGTGAAGATGAAGTATAAGTGTTGATGTCTCATTACGACAAATGACATAATCAATGCAGACGATGAAGCAGGCGAAATTCGGTCATTTATCCGATGTGATTTTACCAATTCCCCGATAAGATTATGGATGAAATCAGGGTTTAAGGAGAATGGATGGAACCGGTTACAAAAATTATATTGTTATTGAAATCACGTGGTTATTGCGAAAGTCTGGCGGCGGTTCTTTCGATATTACCTGGCGTGGAAATCTTTTGCATGAAAAACATTCCCCATAATTTACCCGGGTGGATGGATCGATTTGCACCCGATATTTTGATGGTTGATAGCAATCATGTGGATTCAGAGTATCTGGATGCCTTGAATGCGGGCAGAAAGGCAAGACCAAGCCTGAAAATTGTATTGCTTTCTCAACCGGCGGCGCCCAGTAGTGACCTCGCCTTAGGCAACATCGATTTGGTTTTGCGTTCCGATTGCACTGCGGGTGAGCTACTGCAATCGATCAGCCGTCTGATGTTGAAGGAACCACAAATAGCAAAAACCACGCCTATTGAGCATGCAATCGTCTACTTTTGAACTGACGATATGAATCCAAAACGAGTGGCCAATATCGGTCACTCGTTTTTATTTTTTCAGATGAACCCAATTTTATCCAGGAATCATATTGGGAAACAACTCGTTCAACTTTGCCTGCCGAGCCTGGCAACCACAGTCTTTGCCGGTTTGCTGTTCATACTTTACGGCAAGCTGATCTAGGCCAGTCTGATGTGTAAAATCGGCTATAAGATCACCAAGGCCCTGACCCGCCTTAAGGTCCGTCCGGACTCTCATAGAGTAACCAACGTTTGTACCGCTTCACGGGCTTGATTCAGCTTGGCTTGACCAATATCCAATATATTTTGGCGAGTATCCATCAGATATTGTGTGGCGGAAGTGACCGTATCTTTTGCTTGGCTGGCTGCGTCATTAAAAATACTACCTGCTCGTAGATCAGTTTTTACCTTCATCGCTAGATTCCTTTCTTCCTTGTCCTCTTATCAAGTCCCATGTTACCATGCTCATTTTTATTCAACAAGGGTTATTTGTTGGCAAACACATCAGGCAAACTCCTAAGTCATTTGACGGAGATTAACACAATTTGTATCATGCAAATGCAAAAGGATTGAACTTTTATTTTATAATTAAGCTATGTCGGTTCCTTTTTCTCGCTCCACGCGTTCTCTAACTCTGGACAGCTTTCGCCCTGCCTTAATTGGCCTGGGTTTCGCCATTTTGATTTTGTTAGCTTTGATACTCTGGTTTTTTCTGGCCAAGGTAACCCTCTACCAGTCCAGCAGCACTGCCACCCTAGGAAAAGATGGTCAGATAATCGCCAGCTTCCCCGCCGAGGCTTTTAGCCAGATCAAGCCCGGCCAAGCAGCGGTTTTGCGATTGGGCCAGGAAGGCGATCAACGACCAATTTCTGTACCTGCTATGGTATTCGATACCCAGGGCGGAAATGAAAATGTTATCTTAATCGTCAAGGATGCAGGCAATCTACCCGAAGCGCTTACTGAGGATTTACCCGGTCGAGTCGATGTCGAAGTAGAATATATCTCCCCGGCAAACCTCCTCGGCCGCGCCTCAGGAAAGTTCATGGCGCGTGGCAACCTTCCCAGCAATTCACAGTCCTCATCTGACACACAACCATGATTTTTGAGCCACCGATCAAGGGTCAAAAATTCCTCGCCCCTGAAGTCGTCCAAACTTCAGCGATGGATTGCGGACCAGCGGCCCTTAAATGCCTATTGGATGGCTTTGGGATCCCGGTTAGCTATGGACGTCTGCGTGAGGCGTGCCAGACAACCGTAGATGGCACATCGATCAACACACTAGAGGACATCGCCCTCCAACTTGGCCTGGACGCGGAACAGATCATGATCCCCGCTGACCACCTGCTCTTGCAAGAAGCACAATCTTTGCCCGCCCTAGTAGTGGTTCGTTTGCCAAACGGTTTAACCCACTTTCTGGTTCTATGGGGCCAGATGGGTAATTTCCTACAGGTGATGGATCCAGCGACCGGTCGCCGGTGGGTTACATGGAAGCGATTTTCCGATGAGTTGTATCTTCACACCTTCCCGGTCCCTGCCGAAGCATGGCGGGAATGGGCGGGCTCCCAAGGTATGCTGGCGCCCTTACAGCGACGCATGCGCGATATTCGCATCGCCGAAGACGACATCGTTCGCTTTGTAGAGGGCGCGTTGCAAGATCCAAGCTGGTTTTCATTGGCTGTCTTGGATGCCGCTGTGCGCATGGTAACAGCCGTAGTCCATTCACACGGTCTCGAACCCGGGGTCGAGGCGGGGCGTGTACTGGAGCGGTTTTTTATCCAAAACACCGCCGCTGGATCAGCCGTATTTGAGATAGATACTGTACCGGATCCAGATCAACCAAACCACTTTGTCCGCATTCCTTTAAACTACTGGTCGGTTCAACCCATCTTTCACTCGAACCAGGATCCTCTGGATGCCGACCGGCTTCTGCTGCAAGGAATCGTGTTAATCCGTATTTTAGGCCGTAAGCAGCCTACAGAGTCCCATCTGGATGGTATCGCGGCGCCAGGGTCAGATCAGCCGTTGCCGTTCTATGACCAGCCGGCTGCGACGCTGCCACCAGAACTCGTAGCAGCTCTTGAGGAACCCTCTTACCAACCATTTAAAGATGTGTGGCGCGCACTGCAAGAAGATGGTCTGTTCACACCTTCTATCCTGGCGATTGCCATCTTCCTGGCAACGATCACCGTAATGGTGGAGGCCTTGTTACTTCAGGGAATCGTCCAGATCGGGCAAACATTATCCTTAACCTCCCAGCGGATTACCGCAGCGTTTATATTAGTTGCTTTTGCCTTGGCTGCGCTATTGTTGGAATTCCCAATCTCGGCGGTTGTGCTACGCATGGGACGCCGCCTTGAAACGCGTTTAAGGATCGCCTTTCTGGAAAAAATTCCCCGCCTGAACGATCGCTATTTCCACAGCCGTCTGACTTCAGACATGACCCAACGTGCATATGATTTACGCTCTCTGCGGTCTTTACCAAACCTGGCGGTCAGCTTGCTGCGAGTTGGTTTTCAACTTCTCCTGACTACCGCGGGCGTGATTTGGCTGGATCCAATCAGCGCGCCGATCGCAATATTTGCTACAGTTATTTTTATCGGTGTTTCCTTTCTGACCCGGCCCTTGTTGGATGAGCGCGACCTGCGTTTGCGCACGCAGGTTGGCGGCCTGAGCCGGTTTTATTTGGATGGCTTGCTGGGTTTAATCCCTGCCCGTACGCACAGCGCCGAGCGCGCCATGCGACGCCAGCACGAAGGTCAACTCGTGGATTGGGTACATTCCAGTCGTGAGTATTACCGCTGGGTGGCTATTATTCAGGCAGTCGGGGCAGCGCTTTATTCGTCATTTGCAATTTGGCTTGTCTACAACTTTATCTCGAAGGGCGGCGCTGCCAATGAAATTCTGCTCCTGTTTTACTGGACACTTAACCTCCCCACTCTTGGGCAGTCTTTGGCAGAACTCGCACAGCAACTACCAATGCAACGCAATCGCGTGTTGCGACTGCTAGAACCTTTGGGAGCGGCAGAAGATGAGCCAACGGCTGCTGTTGCGGAATCACTGGAGGCTACACCCGCCAATTCTATACCAGCACCTACTCCTAGCAAATTGCCGCCGAATGCTGCAAGCATCCATTTCGATAAAGTAAGCGTCCTGGCCGGCGGGCAAACCATTTTGCGCGATATTCAGCTAGAGATCCGCCCCGGCGAACACCTGGCAATTGTGGGGCCATCCGGCGCAGGAAAATCCAGCCTGGTCGGGCTGCTGCTCGGCTGGCATCGTCCCGCCCAGGGTCAGGTATGGGTCGATGGAAATGTTTTCGATGGCGCGGCTCTTCATAATCTGCGCAGCCAAACTGCCTGGGTAGATCCGGCGGTACAGATTTGGAACCGTTCGTTATATGATAATTTACGCTACGGTATTGCAGGATCAGACGCTGCTCCAATCGGCCAGGTTATCAAACAAGCGGACCTGTTTGGGGTATTGGACAGCCTTCCAAATGGATTAAAGACAACCTTGGGCGAAGGAGGAGGGCTGGTCTCGGGCGGCGAAGGCCAACGCGTGCGATTAGGACGAGCATTTTTGCGGAAAGATGTCCGCCTGGTAATCCTTGATGAGCCTTTCCGGGGCCTTGACCGCCAAAAAAGGCGCGGCTTGTTAGAAGAATGTAGTAAACATTGGCGTGAGGCAACATTAATCACAATTACACACGATGTCGGGGAAACGCGCTCTTTCCCGCGTGTCATCGTGATCGAAGATGGGCGAATCGTCGAAGATGGTTCACCTGAAGAATTGCTCGGACGCGACTACTCTCGTTATCGCGAGCTCTATGAAGCGGAGCAAGCCGTGCGAAAAGATCTTTGGTTGGGCGGCGATTGGCGCTATTTATGGCTGCAAGATGGGCAAATCCAGGCGCATCCAGAAGAATATTAATACCCCTTCCAGCCAGGCTCGGTTGTACGATGATCTCGCCTGGTTATGGCCTGTGATAAGTCCGCCAGAAGATTATCTCATCGAAGCTCTCCAATTCGCCAGCCTTATCCGGCAATACATATCTGCCCCATACGGATCTCACCTTGATCTGGCGTCAGATAATTTATCTCGTATCTCGCTCCTTCACCTGGGGTGTGGCGGCGGTCATCTTGATTACCACTTGAAAAAATATTTCCAGATTACCTCAGTCGACCTTAGTCAAAATATGTTATCTCTAGCAAGTCTTCTAAATCCAGAAGTAGTCTACCTGCATGGCGACATGCGCACAGTCTGCCTGGAAGAAACCTTTGATGCGGTGATGATTGCCGACTCCATCGACTATATGCTTTGCGAGGATGACCTGCGGAGTACTTTTATGACCGCGTATAGGCGTCTCAAACCTGGAGGTATATTGATCACCTACGCTGAGGAGGTCCTCGATAGCTTCGAAAACAACCGCACCGATAGTTCTACTCACACACGGGACGATCTTGAAGTGACGCTGGTGGAAAATCTTTACGATCCTGATCCATCCGACTCTACGTATGAAATGTTATTCATCTATATAATTCGGCAGAACGGTCGTCTGACCATTGAAGCCGATCGACATACGGCCGGGATTTTTTCCCTCCAGACCTGGCATCGTTTATTTAAAGAGACCGGTTTCCAGACTAATGAGCATCGTTTCGAAGCTGATTCAAATCCATATTTTATCGGTCTGAAATCAGGTAGCCAAGAATAAAAGTGGAGGCCGTCTGATTAAATCATTCAGACAGCCTCCATACTTACACCCTCAACAATCCTCTCGAATTTTATCTGTTGGGTGTATACAATTCTCCAAACATCAGTATACCACCTGGATAATTCAAGATAAGCATTTCACCTTGCACCTGGGCAGTCGTAATTTGCCCCAACGCTTGCAAATAATTATTCTCGATTTCCATTACATCCCGCGGGCAGATTAGCTTTGTCGTCGTAATATTCGAGCTGCTAATTGCATAGGTGCCATCGCCATTATCGGCGGCGGTAAAGCTGCCGGTATAACTATTACAGCCAGCAAAGCCTGCCAATTGCCCGTTTAGAAATTGCAGGGTAATCGAGCTGCCCGGCGCGGGTGTGATCGCCGAACTCTGGGGAGAACTAGATGATAGAGACCACACCGTTGTATCCAGGCGCGTATTGGCGATGACCTGAGAAGTAGCGCTACTAGCCAGCCCATTCGCATCGGTGACGATCACAGTCACCTGGTACGTGCCGCCTCGGTTATAAAGGTGAGTAACTTCTGAACCGCTGCTGGCGCCGATCGTCGTACCATCGCCGAAGTCCCAAGCAAAGGTTTGGATTGGGCTGCTGCCCGGCGTGGAGGCGCCCGCGCTGAAACTTACCGGCTCGCCAACAAACCCGCTGGACGGGCCTTGAATGGCGGCAGTTGGAGGAGCGGCAGGCGCATCGGTTGGTTCAGGGGTAGGCGCTGGCGCTTCGGTTGGCGCCACAGTAGGCGGTTGAGTCGGTTCGCCTGTTGGCGCAACCGTTGGGGCTACTGTAGGCGCAACCGTTGGCGCTACTGTAGGCGCAGCTGTCGGGGCAGGCGTTGGCGCACCTGGCTTGATGATCTTGATCGTCGAGGCCGTCGAGCTGACGCGACCGAGTTGATCGTCGACAGTCATTTGCACCCGATAATCGCCTGGGTTCCGATACACATGTTGCACCACAGAGCCGGTGCCGCGACCGCCGTCGCCAAAATCCCATCTCCACCGAATTAGGGCGGCTCCCGAGGTAGAAGTCGCCCCATTAAACGTGACGGATTGGTTCACTTCGGCCTGGCTCGGAGCGAGGATGATCGCATTCGGCGGCGGCACTTCCTCGGGTCGATTGCGTGGATTGAGTGAGTAATTGAGGTTGCCCGTGCTACCAACGATTTGGAGGTTATTACCGGCTATGCTGAAAGTTTGGGCGCTGCCAAGCACGGATAGCATCACCTGTTCCTGACTGGTGAGCGCCGCAGAGGTGCATGCAGCTTTCGTGCTGCTCAGGTCGCTGATTGTGATCTGATTCGAGGGTGTACCGGCGCTGCTTGTCCAGCGGCCATTGAAATTATTGCATCCAGTAAATCCGTTCAGGCTACCATCGGTATTGAAGCGAGTAAAGGGTTCCTGTGTCCCGGCCGTGCTGTAATTTGCGTTGAACCAGGTTAGGAACCAATTTCGGTCAACCAACAGATGCGACTGGTCGTTGGCAGAAAGCGGCAATGTCTGACGGTATGTTAGAGCGCCGGAGCCCGTGTTAAGAATAAGTTGGTCACCAGTCAGCCAGAACCCATAAGCGGTAGACAACGCGTTGATATACGTCTGCTCGAAGGCCATCACACCCGCAGGATTGGCGCAATTCTGATTGGATGTCAGGGTCGTTGTTACGCCAAGGTCCAGGCCAAAATCAGCCACATAGGTATTACATCCAGCAGAACCATTTATCTGTCCGCCCGATCCATCCGGATTAATTGTGAAATGGGCGCTGACGGTCGATCCGGCGGTTGGTAATTGGTCGTTGAGCGTCCATAAATACCATACGGTATTGTCCAGGTTGCTAAGCGGCTGGAGAGGCGTAGTAATCAATTGGGCGGCCTGAAAGACCAATGCTTGCTTACCGCTGTCGTATGGCATCACCAGTGTATTGCCCTGAATCGAAAAAGTTGTAACGTCATTCAGCGCCAGGTAGTAAAGGTTTTCCTGGTCAGTTAAACCTGGCGCGCAGGTCTTGTTCTGCGTGCTGCCAGGCTGGTTGATCTTCATCTCGCTAACCGAAGCAGTAAATGGCGCGGCATATTGGTTACAGCCGGTAGTACCGCTAAGCACACCGACCTGGGCCGCAGGATTGCGGGTGAACTGGGCAGTGAAATTAGCGCCCTGAACCGGAGCGACCGGGTTGTTCACATCGCCAAGCGATATGAGTTGCCATAAAGCACCTATTAAAGGCGTGCGATCGGCGACATAAGTGAGTATGCTGCCCGATTGGGTGCTGATTTGGAGCGTTCCGCCCAGGAGCTGGTAACTTTGCGCGCTCTTGATCAGCGTGAGGTAATTCTGCTGCGCTTGCATCTGCGCTTCTTCGCACATCATCATGGTCGTCGCTGCATCACCGACCTTCAAGCCTGGCGGGTTGGAAGCGGTATCTTCCGTGTATTCGGCCATGTAATTATTGCAAGCAGCAATTCCACTCACCTGCCCTTTTCCTGGCTCGGTACCCGGTGTGAACAAAGCAGTAATTATGGTGTCTTCCGGGATGGGTACGCTATCGATGCTAGCTAGCGTCCACAGGGTCTTTGTTAACGGCAAACTGGCCGAAGTAAAATTCAGCACACCTTTACCGCCGTCGTAGGTGATAGCCAGTTTTTGCCCGCTGATCTGGAAACTTACTGCCTTTGAGAGCGCCGCCAGATAAGCCGCTTCCTGATCCATGCCGCTTTCACACATCATCATCGTAGAAGCCGGCGGACCGACCTGGAGTTTGTCACCCTCAACTTTATAGCTGGCGTTGTAGCCATTGCAGGAAGCTGAGCCGGTGATGTTGCCCTGATCCGTGGTTTCGCCCTGGGTAAACAGCGCAGTCACCGGTGTGGCCTGCTGGACCATGGTTGGGTTCTGAGGATCACCGTATGAGACCAATACCCACTGCGTATCGGTCAATGGCACGGCGCCTTTTTTGAAGGTTAATACCCCATCCGTCGTGGCGTCAAACGCATAAGTGAGGGTCAGGTTACCATCCGCTGTGAAGGAAAAACTTTTGACCGTCTGGAGCGCGCTGAGGTATGCGGCTTCAGCGTCCATTTGAGGCTGTTCGCACGCCATCATCGTGGTTGCGATTTCCGACTCGATCGTCAGCGTGCCGTCGGTCGCGGCATTAAAACCTGCCATATACCGGTTGCATCCGCCGCTGCCTGACAGATTTCCATCTGCATTAAATAAGGCGGTAATTGCGATGTTTTGGGGTATGACCGTTGGATTGGAAGGATTACCATAGGTTACTAAGGCCCAGGTGACATCGAACAAGGCGTTGAGGTCGACAACCTGAGCAGGCGTGGTTGGAATTTCCTGAACCGGCTGGGTAGGCACGGGCTGCGGGCCTGGCTGGTTTGATCGACAGGCCGCCAGGATTAGAACAAATACAGTGAAAAAGGCGAATATTGGGTATCGTTTCATTCTGTTTCCTCAAATCTTATCGAATTTAGTAGACATCCTCAATCAATTTAACCGCGTATCATGTACAACCGAATAATGCAACTGATTGGACCGTTCAAATTATACGCTCAATAAACGATTTGACCTGGTAAATGGTTCCAAAAGAAAATAAGCGTTTGATAAAAAAATAAGCCCACACCAATAATTACAAATGCAAGACCAGCGAGGAAAGCCGATCTTGCATTTGTATGAGGCGAATCTCAGCCTCAACCTTATGAATAGCCTAAGACGGTTATTCTTTTACTTGCAATGACAAATAGATCTGGATACCCATCTGGTCGATCTGTGCACGTTGGGTTTCGAGCCAACCGATATGCACTTCTTCCTCTTTGAGAATGCTCACCAATAGATCGCCGGTGCCGTTGTCGCCCAACTCGCCAGCCTGCTGGATCGCATCATTATAATTTTTAACTGCCCCGGCTTCGGCCTCATGGTCGTTCGCAAGTTGATCCGCAACTGTCTTGCCAATATGCATGGGATGAATTTTACTGACAATCGGCATGCCTTCCAGGAAAAGAATGCGACCGATCAGCACCTCGGCATGCTCCATCTCATCTTTCGCTCGCTCCTCAACCGCCTTATGTAGCCGTTCGTAACCCCAAATATCGCACATTTCTGAGTGGGCCATATATTGGCTGATAGCAGTCAACTCGTCAGCGAGCAGCATATTCAAAGTCTCGATAATCTTTTCGTTCCCTTTCACTTTGATGTCTCCTTTTTTGTGTGATTTTTTATGGATAAAATCCCTAAGTGAGCCTGCAAATCCAATTCAAATATTTGAATTGATTATAGCATTATCTCGACTAACCACCAAATGAGATCGGGCGCCACCCAAATGTCTCAGAATATATCCGGCTCTACCTGCTCTGCAGGGATATTGAAATAATCCTTTACTGCTTGACGACCATTCACCACAAGCTGCTGCTTCTGCTCATCGGTCAACTTAAAGTTGAGCGAGGATACTCCCGCTGTATCAATCAAGATCGTATTTTGTTGCAGCTCGGCATGCAGCGCAAATATCGGCGATTGTACCCGTTGCAGGACGGCCACCAAACGCTGAATATATTGCAATGGCTGGTGAAAACTAAATTCCAGGTCCTCTTGATCCTCCGTAGCCACCACGGAAGATTGGGCGAATGCCAGTCCGAGGGTAGATTCGAGCTCATCTTTACCGAACCCCACCAATGGATAATCGAAGACTGCTCCGCCATCCACAAAGATCTGTCCGTCGATTTCAACGGCGGTAAAAAATAATGGCACCGACATGGAGGCGCGTACCGCTTTGGAGATAGGCGCGTCCCTTGTCTTCTGATAAGAGAACTCAAAAATTTGGCGGGTGTTCAAGTTGGTCGCAAACACGCGCAGATCTAGCCCGCCCGCCTCCCTCAAATCGCCGAATGTCGCTTGCTCAGAACCAAGCTTTTCCTGGAGCCACCCATGGAATAACTCAGTTGCATAATCACCCGTGTAATACCCATACTTTCGCGCGATTTGGTCAATCTTGCCACCATTCAGAAAGTCAGGGTAGTTCAAGCCTTGGATGATGCGGCTGATCTCTGCACTGCTATACCGTAGCGCCAAGAGGAGACCAACCATCGATCCAGCGGATGTACCCGCCACGCGGTGGATATCCTGCAAAAGCCCAAGTCTGTCCAGTTCTTCAAAGGCGCCAGCATATGTAATTCCCCATACACCTCCGCCTTGCAATGCCAGATTCTCAATTTTTTTTATCATCTGCCCTCGCTATTCCGGTTTGATCTCTTCAACCGCTGTGCTCCGTGTTGGACGTTTACTGGTTCTCTTTTTGGCGGTTGAACTGCTCGTTTTCTTTTTGACGGTCGATTTACTCGTCTTCTTTTTTGCGCTTGATTTGGTGGTCTTCTTTTTGGCGGTCGATTTGCTCGTCTTCTTTTTTGCGCTTGAGCCACTGGTTTTGCGTGTTTTTTTTGCCGCCGTTTTACGCCGGGCAGGTTTTCGCTTATTCACTTTTTGCATAATGGCTTCAGCCAAGACAGCCGCCATCGCTTCCGGTAAATTAAACTTTTCCTTCATTAAGTGAATGAGTTTCTCTTTTAAATCGGGCTGGTTCAGCAATTGATCCAGGCTAAGCCTGCTGCCCGCCTCGCCTGAAGCGCCTTCCTCAAGGAGTGCGCCCAGAATATCGTTCGAGCGTGTAGCGGGTTGCTGGTTTTCCGAAATCAAAAGTGTTTCGAGAAGGTTGTCGATGACGCCATCATCCAGCCCATCACCCATGGCTTGAGCTTCTTGCGGAGATTTCAATGAGCGAATCGATTCTAACGGATCCATGATGAATCTCCTTTTTTAGGCAGATTTTTTTACATCTGTATATTACCGTATATTTTAATATATTCTACGTCTGATGTGAAATCAAAAAACAGTTGACGAAATGGGGGAATGCCCTCAAGATTATGGTGCTGACCCAAATCTGAGAGGAGCATTCCCATGACAAGTATACCCATAAC
>JAYRNN010000089.1:0-5222 GCA_041912175.1 Anaerolineales bacterium
CCTGCTCGAGCTCCAAAATGAAGGCCTCGTCACCCACCAGGTACAGCTCCAGGCCAGCCTGCCCGCCAAAAAAATCTACACCCTCACCGAACGAGGCCTGGCGGAGCTGCGGCAGCGCCTGCTGGCAGAACCGGAGCTGCCCGAGTTGCGCAAGGGCTTCCTGATCCAACTGGCCTGGGCAGAGCCGCTGTCCGACGCCGAAGTCCTGGCCTTGCTCGGGAAATACGAAGCCGAGATCGAGCAGCGCTTGCGCATGCTCCAGGCCCAGGCCGCCCGCCGAGCCGCCAGCCGTCCGGCGCGCTCACCGCGCGAGGGTTATCTCTGGCAGCGCATCGCGGACAACCTGTTTCTCGCCTACCAGGCCGAGCTGGCCTGGGTTCGCCAGACCATCCACAATTTCCCTGTTCAGCAGACCAGCCAACCTTGAAGGCCAGGAAGAGAAAAGAAATGAGCGCCACAATCGAAACGATCAAACAATTACGCCAGGAGACCGGCGCCGGAGTCATGGAATGCCGTAAAGCCCTGGAAGAGAGCGACCATAATTACGCCGCCGCCCTCGCCGCGCTGCGCGAAAAAGCCGCCGCCAAGGCCGAAAAACAAGCCGGCCGGGAAGCCCTTCAAGGCAAGATCGAGCTCTACTCGCACAACGATGGGCGCATCGGGGTGATGGTCGAGATCAACACCGAGACCGAATTCGCCGCCAATGCGGAGGTCTTCCGCCGCTTCACGCGTGAAATCGCCCTCCAGATCACCGCCGCCGCCCCACGCTACATCTGCGACGCAGACATCCCTGCCCAAATCCTGGACGAACAGGCGCAGGCTGCCTCGACCCTGGCGCGCAGCGCCGGCAAGCCCGAACACATCGTCGAGCGCATCGTCGCCGGTGTGCTGGAAAAATACAAGAACCAACACGTATTGCTGCGCCAGGTTTACATCCGTGACGAAAGCCTGACCGTCGCCCAATTACTGAGCCAGGCCATCGCCCACATCGGCGAAAACATCGTCATCCGCCGCTTTGTGCGCTGGGAGATGCAGCCGGATACGGAACCTGCGCCCAACGAGGTCAACGCGCCGGCAGCCGCCTGATCTGCGGCTGCCGACGCGCCAGCCTGGATTACAAAAACCGCCCATGCCCCACGCCCCTCTTCACCCATCCACCCCGAACTGCAGCCCTTCGCCGGTAAGCTGCCGCGCCTGACCTTCACCCGCCGCCACCATGCCTTCCTGCGCCGGATGGATCGCCTTTATGCCTCCGTGAGGCCCTCCCCCGCGCCCAGGGACATCCACATCGAAAATATCCACCTCCCCGGCCCGCATCGCAAATCCCTGCGGGTACGCCTGTATCGCCCGCAGAACCTGCCCCCTGCCTCCCCGGCCATGCTTTGGCTGCATGGCGGGGGCTACATCATCGGGACCCCCGAGCAAGACGACCAGGCTTGCATCCAATTTTAACTTGAAATCATTATCGTTTTGTGATAATATCGTTATGTGATAACATCTTTTGCTAGCGATGAAACGAAGAAGATCTATCTTGGCCAAATTTCTAACGGGTTGCCAAAAGATATTCAACGCACCGCTCGCCGCAAATTGATTTATCTGGATGACGCAGAAGACTTACAAGATTTGCTGGCTCCACCTGGCAACAGGCTTGAAAAGCTCAAAGGTGATCGAGCAGGACAATACAGTATTCGCATCAATGACCAGTGGCGTATTTGTTTTGATTGGGCCGACGATAAAGCAAGTAATGTTGAGATTGTTGACTACCATGGATGAGGTAAAAATGATGGAAGAAACTTTATCTCCGATACACCCGGGCGAAATTTTGCTTGAGGACTTTATGAAACCGCTTGGCTTGAGCCAATACCGTTTAGCACATGATATTAGCGTCGCTCCACTGCGGATCAGTCAAATTGTGCATGGTCAGCGCGCCATTACTGTGGATACTGCGATGCGTTTGGCTCGCTATTTTGGCACCAGTGCAGCCGTCTGGCTGCGATTACAGGTTCGTTATGATCTTGAAGTTGCCTAAAATACCATGAGCGACCGGATTAATCAAGAAGTGAAAGTATTTCATGAAATATCCGCATAGCCATACATGACCTGGAACCAGGCCAGCAACCGCTTCGGCTGGGGTTCATACCTGGGGCAAGCGCCCGGCCTGGCCAGCGCGCCCGGGTACGCCGTGCCTGCCCGGCGTGAAGACCTCTCCGGGCTGCCGCCGGCCTGGATCGGCGTCGGCGCCGTAGACCTGTTCCTCGCCGAAGACATTGCCTATGCGCAAAACCTGCGGCGGGCCGGCGTCGATTGCGAGCTGGTCATCGTCCCCGGCGCATTCCATGCCTTCGATAGGGTCGCCCCTGAATCGAAGCTGGCGCAGGATTTTCGCGCTTCACAAATCGCCGCCCTTCAGCGCCATCTTTAATACCCTCTCCGATGTTGTCCTCTCGCCATGTATAATTGGGACAGCGATCTCCTTTTAAACCCTCCCAAGTAGGCTACGATGGACAGACGCTGGAGAATTTGCACAGATGGAAGCCCTCCGTAAGGAAAAATTAAACCTAAGTATCCTTTTTACGTTCTTCATGGCCCTCGTTGTCCTGTATGCTGCCATCTGGTCGCTCGATACGAGCTTGCATTCCGCCCGGTTATTGACCAGCAGCCTGTCGATGTATATCTGGATTGCTGGGATTACCTGGTTCATCGGCGCCGCCCTCAGCTTGCTGTTCTACGAGCGCTCCACCCAGGCATCGAGCTGGATCTTATGTTTGTTCGTCACCGCCGGGATTTACTCCCTCCTGATCCCGTTTTCCCAGCCCTATGGCGTGGTAGCTTTTCTCCTGCCCCTTTTTTATTCGATCCTCCTGTTCGATATCGGGCAGATGTCCATCTTATTAGCCGTGATCATGGCGGCTTCCACATTCTTGAACTTATCGCTGTTCCCGGACGGAGGGACGATCCAGGATGTCCTCCGTCCCGAGCTCATGTTGTTGGTGATATCCCTTTTCATCTTAATCACTTCCTACTCCCTACAGCAGACACTGGAGTGGTATGTGAACAACTATTATCTGGAAAAAGACAACCGGCAGACCATTCGCGATAATGAGATTGAGCTTTTGCGGCTGGTCAAAGCCCTGAAGATCCAGCAAGAGTATCTAAAAAACAGCAACGAGCTGCTGGCTGCCACCCGTGACGAGGCCGAAAGATCCAAAATCGCCAAACAGGTCTTCGTCGAAAATGTGAGCCATGAGTTATTGTCCCCTCTGAACATGATTATCGGCTTCGCCGAGGCCATGCTGAATACCCCCGGCGTCTATGGCGAGGTCAATTGGACTCCCGAGTTGAAAAGTGATGTAGATTGCATACACAACAACAGCCGGCATCTGAAATCTCTCATCGATGACGTATTAAGGCTGGCTGCCCTGGAAAACAATTCTTTCCAGGTCCATGCAATGGATTTTAACCTGAGTGATGTGATTGATGACGCCGTCCAGGCCTGCAGAGATTCCTTCCTGAAGCGGAACCTTTTCATCAACGTTAACCAGGAATCGCACAACCTCTTCGTGCGAGCTGATGAAATACGCATTAAACAGGTTGTTCTTAATTTACTCTCCAATTCCTTAAAAGCCACCTCGAAAGGGGGGGTTACCATTTCCACCTACCGCCTGGATGGAATGGCCTATGTCAGCGTGGAGGATACCGGTAAGGGAATCCCCGAGTATGCGTTAGATACAATTTTTGAGGCATTTTTCCAGGTGGACAAATCTAGCTCCCCTGAAGAATCGGGGACTGGCCTGGGTCTATCCATTTCCAAGATGCTTGTCGAACAAAACGGCGGCGAGATCCGCATCTCTAGCATGGTGGGGGAGGGTACGACCATCAGCTTCACCTTGCCACTGATCGAAAATTAACGGGTTGTCCAAAAAGTGTATTTGGACAACCCGTTTTCGGTACAAGCAATAGAGAAGAGATGAGCTACCCTTTGATGCCGGACATCGTAAAACCCTTGATGATTTTACTTTGGAAGATGATGTAGAACATCAGGGGCGGAATTGCTGCCAGCAGATTGGCGGTCATGATCTGGTTGACCGTATACCAGGACATTGGGTTGTTGAAACGGTTGATCATCTGGCTGACCGTGAAAGTATCAGCGTTGGTAGCGATGACCAGCGGCCAGATGAAGTTACCCCAAGTGCTCAGGTAGATGAGGATCGCCATGGTGATCAGAGCGTTCTTCGAAAGGGGCAGCCCGATGTGCCAGAAAGTACCGAAATGGGATGCGCCGTCGATCAAGGCTGCGTCCAGGTACTCACGAGGGATATCCCGGAAGAACTGGGTCAGCATGTACAGGCAGAACGCCGAGGCGATTCCCGGTACCACCAGGCCCGGAATGGTGTTGACCCAGCCCAAACGGTTTACCAATAAATAAGTCGGGATCAGGGTCACGGGAAACGGAATCATCAAAGCCACCAAAATCATAAAGAACAGCAAGTTCTTTCCGCGGAACTCGAACAAGGCAAATTCAAAAGCCGCCAGCGAGCTCAGGAACAAAGATCCGATGATAACCAGCGTGGTGTAGACCAGGGAATTCCAATAGGCCTTCAGAAAGGTGGATTCGAAAAACATGGTCTTGATGTTCTCAATCCCGGCGGATAAAGAAGCTGGATATAAAGAGGGGTTTACCGAGAGCGTGGCGCCGGCCGGGCTGAATACGATGCTAATCATCCACCAGACGGGGAATACCGCTAATATCATCACGAAAATGCCCAGAATCCATTTGATGGTTTGACCGATGTAAGATTTCATCTTCGCATTCCTGAACCTGATCTTACTCGGATTGGCTGTGGCGGCTAATTCTGTTGAGACAGACATAGGGATCACCTGGAAAACCTTCGTTGTAGCGCGAACAAAAGCGCGGTAATTATTAGAACGATCGTCATCAAAATAAAGCCATAAGCAGCGCTCAGCCCAAACCTCAAAGAGCCAAAAGCTCGGCCCATCAGGTCCATCATTGGGAAGAGCATACCGCCCGATGGGCCGCCGTAAGACAGGGTGCTTGAAGTTGATAATAGCCATGGGGCGTCGAAAACCTGCAGGGCGATGGCACGCGCGGCTTCTCGACGCCGCTCGCGACGCTGCACAAGTTCCAGGGCTACGCCGACGTCTTCCTGACGACACCTTCAAACGGCATCTCCGACCGCTACGCAACCTTGTCCTACGAAACG
>JAYRNN010000090.1:0-7753 GCA_041912175.1 Anaerolineales bacterium
CCGCCCGGCGACATCCTCGCAGCCCACCCCGGCCGGGGCAACCGCGACCGTCGCGACGCCTCCGGCCGTCCAACCGACCTTTACGCCCGCTCCCACCCCTACGCCGCAGCCGCGCGCCGTGTTGCTGGCCTCAGAGGCTTCCGATCCACAGCAGACCGCCGCGCTGCAAGAGCTGCTGGCCAGGCTGGCAGGCGAGGCAAACCTGGACTTCCAGGCGCTGCCGGCGCTCGCGCCGGGCGATCTCACTGCCGGCCTGCGCGCGGTAGTCGCTTTGCCGCCCGATCCAGGTTTGGCGGCGCTGGCTGCGGCGGCCCCGCAAACCCAATTCCTGGCGATCGATATTCCCGACCTGCCGGCGAGCGCCAATCTGAGCCTGGTGGATACGCAAGCTGTTCGCCCTGATCAGCAAGGCTTCCTGGCTGGCTACCTGGCCAGCGTGGTTACGCCTGACTGGCGTGTGGGGGTGATCAGCACAAATGACGACCCGACCGGAAAATCCCAACGACAGGGATTCGTGAACGGGGTCATCTTTTACTGCGGGCTATGCCGTCCGGCTTACCCCCCCTTTGTCCAATATCCGGTCATTGCAGAGCTGGCTTCGGGCGCCAACCCTGCAGACCAGCAAGCCGCCGCCGAGGCGCTGCTGGCGCAGGGCGTGACTACTATCTACGTAGCGCCGGGAGCGGGCGATGCCAGTTTATTGGAGTACCTGGCGCAAAAAGGCATTAACATCATCGGCAGCGTGCCACCGCCCGCCGATCTCAAAGATCACTGGGTGGCTACGATCAGCGGCGACCGGCTGGAGGCGGTGCGCCAGGCCTGGGACGGGATCATCAATCAACAACCGGCCGGCGATCAAAATATGCCGCTGGCGATCAGCGATCGCAATGAAGCGCTCTTCAGTAGCGGACGCTTACGCATCGTCGAGCAAGTGCGAGACGAGTTGGCAAATGATTTAATCGATACCGGGGTCAATCCATCGACCGGCGAATCCAAATAAAGTTGACAAAAGACGGGCGTATTGCAAGTTCCCGCCCTTTGTCAGATTAAAAAATGACCTTTGACACATTGCACACTTCTTAATTTCATGTTAAACTATTTAAAGTAAGGTTGTTGGTACCGAAAGGAGGAGTCGCGCAGAACCAGAACTTTGCGATATTTCATGTTCCCCACATTGTTCAATTTAAGCCCCACATATTCTCTCAGGAGGAGAAACTCAAAATGAAAAAAGTTTCGACGATTTTAGCTATTCTGATGATTGCTGCTATGCTGCTTTCAGCATGCGCAACGCCAACCGCGGCTCCAACCGCTGCGCCGACCGAGGCGCCAGCGGCTGCGCCCACCGAAGCGCCCGCCGCGGCTGCAACCGAGGCCCCGGCTGCAGCTCCGGTTACCTTCAAGGCTTGCCAGGTGACCGACACCGGCGGCATCGACGATAAGTCCTTCAACGCCACCGCCTGGAAGGGCGTTGAGGATGCGATAGCCGAATTTGGCATCGAAGGTAAGTATCTCGAATCAACCGCGCAGACCGATTACGAGAAGAATATCAACGCCTTCATTCAAGAGAAGTGCGACATTATCTTCACAGTCGGTTTCCTGTTGGGCGACGCCACCAAGGCGGCCGCTGAAGCAAATCCTGATCAGAAGTTTTCCGCGATCGATGTGACTTATGATCCGGCCCTTCCGAACGTGCGCGGCAGCGCTTATGCCGTCGACCAGTCGGGCTTCCTGAATGGTTACCTGGCTGCGGCGATGACCAAGACCGGCAAGGTTGCCACCTATGGCGGCATCCAGTTCCCCGCCGTGACCGCCTTCATGGACGGCTACGCGGCTGGCGTGCAGCACTACAACCAGGTCAAGGGCGCCAAAGTCGAGGTGCTGGGTTGGGACCCGACCACGCAGACCGGCCTGTTCGCCGGCAACTTTGACAGCACCGATGACGGCCGCCGCCTGGGCGAGAGCCTGCTCGACGAAGGCGCCGACATCATCATGCCCGTGGCTGGCCCGGTTGGCGAGGGCACCCTGGCAGTGCTGAAAGAGCGCAAGACTGGCATGGTGGTCGGCGTCGACACCGACTGGTCGGTGAAGTATCCCGATGATGCACAATATATTCTGTCCAGCGTTCTGAAGAACATGGATGTGTTTGTCAAGGATACGATCAAGACTGCCATGGATGGCAAGTTCCAGGGTGAGAACTACCTGGGCACACTGGAAAATGGCGGTGTGGGCATTGGCATCAGCTCAGCCTGGAAAGACAAAATCCCGGCCGAAACAATGACCGAGCTCGAACAGTTGAAGAACGACATCATCTCTGGTAAGCAATCTGCCTCGCCGATCAAGGTTGTAGCTCCTGAGGGCTTTAAAGCCTGCCAGGTGTCCGACACCGGCGGCATCGATGACAAGTCCTTCAACGCCACTGCCTGGAAGGGCTTCCAGGATGCGCAGGCGCTGTATGGCGGCGAGATCAAGTACCTCGAATCAACCGCACAGACCGACTACGAGAAGAACATCAACGCCTTCATCCAGGAAGGCTGCAACCTGATCGTGACTGTAGGCTTCCTGTTGGCTGATGCCACCAAGGCTGCCGCAACAGCCAACCCGGCACAGCATTTTGCCATCATCGACCAGACCTATGATCCGGTCATCCCGAACGTGCGCGGCAGCGCCTATGCCGTCGACGAGTCGGGCTTCCTGAATGGCTACCTGGCCGCAGGCATGACTAAGACCGGTAAGGTTGCCACCTATGGCGGCATCCAATTTCCCGCCGTGACTGCCTTCATGGACGGCTTTGCGATGGGCGTCAAAGCCTATAACGATAAGCACGGCACGGCCGTGGAAGTCCTGGGCTGGGACCCGGCCACGCAGACCGGCCTATTCGCTGGCAACTTTGACAGCACCGATGACGGACGCCGTCTGGGCGAGAGCTTGCTCGACGAAGGCGCTGACATCATCATGCCCGTGGCCGGCCCGGTTGGCGAAGGCACGTTGGCAGTCCTGAAAGAACGCAAGACCGGTATGCTGATCGGCGTCGACACCGACTGGTCGGTGAAGTATCCCGATTCGGCCGACTACATCCTGTCCAGCGTTCTGAAGAACATGGACGCGTTTGTGCAGAACACCTACCGTGCGGAGATCGATGGTTCCTTCGTCGGCGAGAACTACCTGGGCACGCTGAAGAACGGCGGTGTGGGCATCGGCATCAGCTCGGCCTGGAAAGATAAAATCCCGGCTGACCTCATGGCAGAGATTGACCAGCTCACCAAGGATATTATTGCTGGAACTGTCCAAACAATGCCTGCAGCACAACCGTAAAATCGAATAATTGTTAGATGGATGGAGCTGGCCGAATGCCAGCTCCATCTTTTAGCAGTTTCCAAGGAAAGAGAGCTATGACTACAGTACTTGAACTCCGCGGAATCACAAAACGTTTTCCTGGTGTGCTGGCCAACGACCATATCGATCTGGCTATCGAACAGGGCGAGATCCACGCCTTGTTGGGGGAAAATGGAGCCGGCAAAACCACCCTGATGAATATTTTATATGGCCTTTACCAGCCCGATGAGGGCGAGATAATCGTAAAAGGCAAACCCGTTATCGTGCATTCATCGACCGATGCGATCCTGGCCGGGGTCGGGATGGTCCACCAGCATTTCATGTTGGTGCCGGTCTTTACGGTCACCGAGAATGTTATGCTCGGCGACGAGGCTGTGCGTTATGGCCAGGTATTAGACCGGCGCGGTGCATCGGCTAAAATTCAACAAATTTCGGAACAGTATCATCTCGAAGTCAACCCGAATGCTTATATTAAGGATTTACCGGTTGGCGTCCAACAACGCGTTGAAATTATTAAATTGTTATATCGCGAAGCCGATATCCTCATCCTCGATGAGCCCACTGCGGTGCTTACGCCGCAAGAGATTGAAGGGCTGTTCCAGATTATGCACACGATGGTGGAGCGGGGTAAGTCGATTATTTTTATCACTCACAAGTTGAAAGAAGTGACCGAGATTGCAGACCGGATCACCGTAATCCGGCGCGGCAAAGTAATTGGTTCGACTACCCCGGCAGAAGCCAACGAACTCAAGCTGGCCGAGATGATGGTCGGGCGCGCGGTTCGCCTGGAGGTAGAAAAAACGGAAGCCAAACCGGGCGATCCAGTACTGCAGGTCGAACACTTGACCGTTCTGGATGACCTGTACAATATTGCAGTTGAAGACGTGTCTTTTGAGGTTCATAGCGGTGAAATCTTAGGCGTGGCCGGCGTGCAGGGCAACGGGCAGACCGAGCTGGTTGAATCCCTAACCGGGCTGCGTAAAGCACAAGAAGGAAAAATCAACCTGCTGGGCAATGAGATCACGCGTTCCTCCCCCCGTCACATTACCGAACTGGGTTCGGCGCACGTGCCCGAGGACCGGCAGCAGGATGGCTTACTGCTGGCCTTCTCAGTTTCCGATAACCTGGTGATGAACACCTATTACCAGCCGCCTTTCTCGAAAGGCCCGGTGTTACAGCAAAAGGTAATCCAGGAAAATGCCGACCGGTTGATCCAGCAATTCGACATTCGCACCCCCAACGCGTTTGTCGAAGTCGGCTCTCTCTCTGGCGGCAACCAGCAAAAGGTGATCGTGGCGCGCGAGTTCTCGCGGTCGATCAAATTCCTGGTCGCTTCCCAACCAACGCGCGGGTTGGATGTCGGCTCGATCGAGTATATTCACGCACGAATTATTGAAAAACGTGATCAGGGCTGTGCGGTTTTGCTCGTCTCAACCGAGCTGGACGAAGTGATGGGCCTGGCCGACCGGATTGCCGTCATGTATCGAGGCAAGATTATAGCCATCCTACCGGCTCAAGGAGCGACCAAAGAGGGCGTAGGACTGCTGATGGCTGGCATTCATCCCGAAACTGCCTGAAATGAGTGGATTTCTGGTGGAATTTACCAAGAGGTGATACACGCATGAGCGATGAACAAAATTCTCCCGTGAATGACTCGCCTGAGGGACCTGCCCCAGTCCAGCCGTCACAGCCGCCTGCCGCTCCCCAGAAGGAGAAAGAGGATGCAAGCCAGGTATTGATGCAGGAATTGGCGCCCGACTTGTCGAAGGCCCCGCAACGCAGGCGTATCTTTCAAACGATCGCCATCCCATTGTTGGCCATCCTGACCGGATTGATCCTGGGCGCAGTCTTCATTGTCTTAACCAGTACGGAGTTTTACGCAGCGCTGAAAGTCTCTTTGTGGCAGGGGCTTAAAACGGCCGTGGACATTGTCGCCACTACATACGGCGCCTGGTTGAAAGGGATGTTCGGCGACCCGTCAAACCTGGTAAAGTTTTTCGAGACCGGCCAGATTGAATACCTGCGCCAGTTTTTCTACCCCATTGCCGAAGGCCTGACCACGTCCACTCCCTATATTTTCGGCGGTTTGTCGGTGGCGCTGGCATTCCGGGCCGGTATGTTCAATATCGGCGCCGAAGGGCAGATCTTCCTGGGTGCGGTTTTCGCCGCTTACGTTGGCTATTCAATTACCGGATTACCCTGGTTCATCCACCTGCCTTTGGCATTCCTGGCCAGCGCGTTGGGCGGTTTCTTATGGGGTTTTATCCCTGGATTCTTGAAAGCGAAAACGGGGGCGCATGAGGTGATCACCACGATCATGCTGAATTACACGGCTTTTCGTTTAGCCGAATGGCTATTGAATGGCCCGATGAAGCGACCCGGCTCAACCAACCCGATCAGCCCATTCATGGAGCTATCCGCCAGGTTGCCGCGTTTGTTTGCAGACCCCTTGCGTTTACACTGGGGATTCTTTGTAGCCCTCGCCGTGGCTTACCTGGTCTACTGGTTCTTGTGGAAGACCAAGTGGGGGTTTGATTTCCGGGCGGTAGGTTCTAACCCACACGCCTCGCGTTATGCCGGTATGAAGGTGGCGGTGGTGATGACGCTCTCAATGGGCTTTGCCGGCGCGCTGGCTGGGATGGCGGGTGGAAACGAGGTGCTCGGTGTGAGCTACACCCTGACGCCAGGTTTCTCATCCGGCTATGGCTTTGACAGCATCGCCATCGCTTTGTTAGGTGGAAACCATCCCTTCGGCGTGGTGTTGGCGGCTTTACTGTTTGGCTTTATGCGCAGCGGCGCCACTAGCATGATGCTAGCCACGGGCATCCCGATTGATATTGTCCAGATCCTGCAGGCGTTGATCCTGGCCTTTGTCGCCGCTCCGGCGATTATCCGCACAATTTACCGGCTGAAGGGGGCCGAAGGGGCGAAGGGCGTTACCCTGGCCGGTGGTTGGGGAGGCAAATAACCGATGACTGCTACTACAGCGACTAAAACGACAGCCTTACGTCAGCATGTTGAGTACGTCTCGCCAACCCGCCAGTACACCATGGCGGTAGTTTTCGGCGCCTTCGGGGCGCTCATCTGGTGGCTGTTTGCCCGCACCATGGCTGCGGACAAGGTGACCAAGTTTGTGATGACTCCCAGCGGTTCTGAATCAACCTTCCCGGATCTGACTCTGCCAGCTCGCCTGACCCTGTATATCTTGGTCGTCCTCCCGCTGCTTGCGGCGGTGCTGCAGGCGGTGAGGAAAGGCGGCTTCCGCTCCAGGACCAACTTGATTTTGTTCCTTGTGGCCGGCGTGTTCGTGTTTGCCTTCCTGACCTACGCCGCTGCTGGAAAATCGCTCAACCTGGGCGGCCTGCTGAAAACCTCGCTGATCAAAGCCGTGCCGCTCACGTTGGGAGCACTGTCCGGGATCATCTGCGAGCGGGCGGGCATCATCAACATCGCCATCGAAGGCATGATGCTGCTGGGCGCTTTCACAGGGGCTTTCATTGGCAGCGTGACGGGAAACATGTGGGCTGGCGTGTTGGCGGGGATTGCGGCGGGTATGCTCCTGGGCGCGCTGCATGGCGCCTTGAGCATCACCTATAAGTCCAACCAGGTCGTTTCCGGTACGGTGATCAACATCCTGGCGCTGGGATTGACGTCCTATTTTTCTGCCAAGTATTTGCAGACGAATGAGGCGTTGAACAACCCGGGCATCTTTCCACCGATTTCACTGCCTTTACTGAATAAGATTCCCTTCTTTGGCGGGATCGTTTTCAACAATAACCTGTACATCTATGCGATGATCTTTTTCCTGTTCCTGCTCCAGTTCGCCTTGTTTTACACGCGCTGGGGCCTGCGCCATCGCTCGGTGGGTGAGCATCCGCGCGCGGCGGACACACTGGGCATCAACGTCAATCGCACACGCTGGGTGGCGGTCATGCTGGGCTCGGCGATGGCCGGTTTTGCCGGCACTTATTTCACCCTGGGCTCGGTGGGGCGCTTCGATGAGAATATGACGGCCGGGCGTGGCTTTATCGCCCTGGCGGCGATGATCTTCGGCAACTGGATGCCGTTTGGCTCGTTTGGCGCTGGCTTACTGTTCGGCTTCTTCGATTCGCTGGCCTCCAAGCTGGCCATCTTGGGGATCCGCATCCCATCCCAGTTCTTGCTAATGCTGCCATACCTGATCACGATCGTGATCCTGGCGGGTGTAGTTGGGCGCAGCACGGCCCCGGCTGCAGAAGGCACGCCTTACGAGAAAGAGGGACACTAATTTCTCTGAATAAAAAAAGGGGCTGTCTAGAAAGAACGACTAAACAGTCCTACAAGGGGAATAATCGGTGCAATTTAGCGAGAGACAAAAAAAGGCGGCCTAACGGGCCGCCAATTTTGTCATATTATGAGCAATACTTACCAAACCCCACTC
>JAYRNN010000091.1:0-6673 GCA_041912175.1 Anaerolineales bacterium
AAGTATCCCCGCGCTGCACATAATAATAGTCGGTAGTGGGATTATTGGGCAGTGTTGCCCCGGGCAAGATGATAACCTGTCCCGGGCGAATCAAGTTGGGATTGGTGATGGAAGGGTTAGCGCGCAGGATTCCGTTCACCGTCACACCGCAGCGCTGGGCGATGTGCGAGAGGGTATCGCCCGCCCGGACGGTTACGGTATTACCGCAGCTCGAGGCCAGGGCCGGGCTGATGTTAACAGACAACATCAGCAAGGTGAAGAATATAACGACAGATCCGAACAGTAGTTTTCGAAACATAGGGTCTCCTTGTTTGGTCATTGCGGGCGATCTTTGCGAAGTAATCTCGTTTGGCGTGGTCCGCATCGCTCGCTCGGCTTTTTAATCAATAATAATTTCCGAATAGTATGATTGCTAATGAAAATTAAGGTACCATATGCATTTTCTGCTGCAATTCAATCAAGGCCTTCTGAGGCACCTGGAACAAACCCACCTCATTCGATCGATCCAGGTCGATGATCACGAGGATGACAACTGACACAATCAGCACGACCATAATTAGCGCAATGAGATTGTGTTTTTCCCGGTAACCATCGTGCACGCCAACGAGCATCGTCGTCATCACTGCTACGGCATAGAGACCCAGTATGATGATCGGCGGGATGCTGGCGCCTATCTCGGCGCTGATGCGTTCGGTGTGGAGATCCATGAGCTCACCCAAAGAAGAGAGATAGAGGGACACGGTTGGCAGCGGGTACTCTCTTGCAATTTCTTCCGCGATCAACCACAGCTCCTCATGGATCTGCTCTGAACGGGTAATCGCAGCCTCCGTAGAAGCTGGATCGAGTGCTTCTAAGCGCAGATTGACATATTCACGCAGGAGTTCCCGTGATTTCGCCCCAAAAGGTTCGGCCAAATAGCCTGCACGCTGATAAGTTGTGGCAATCGCGTTGGCTTCCGAGACAACTAACTGCCGCCTTTCGTTAAAGTTATTTACCGCGATATTGGTGACAAATGCCAACAGAAATCCTAATAAAGCCAGGGCAGCGCCCACCAATATGCCTACACCTGTCTCAGCTTTATCCGGCCAGCGTTTCTGAACAACCTGGCTCAGCCGGAAGCCTGCCTCCGCAGCCAATAACAATAAGATTACAGTCAGAAGATAAACAGCCCAAATCGGGAGCATATCAAGGGGTTGGCTATTGAGCATCTATTCTCCATTTCCTTCTAGTGATTCCATATCAACCGCATCAGAATTGCCTGGCGCCTCAGCCTGTTGCGATTCCCTTCTCAGGCGAGCTGAAATATTTTTTACGGCTGTAAAGAACATCTGCCCGAAATTCTGATCTGCCTGGTTGTTATCTGCGACCAACCCCAGTGCGACCAAATCGATACGCCCTTGTTTATCGAGGGTCTCCAGGTCAGAACGGAGGATATACTTGATATAGACATCGATGCTGGTGACGAGCAGGATCATAATCACTGGCCCATACAAAGCGCCGATGATGCCCAAGAGCGCCAGGCCGCCGAAAACGCTCAGGATCACCAGGGCCAGGTTGAGCTGCGCCCCCTTGGGAATTAGAATCGGTCGCAGCACCGTGTCAATATTGGCGACGACTAAGAGGAAAGCGACAATTACGAAAATACCCTGCCAGACCTGGCCGCTTAGGATCAGAAGTATACCGATTGGCCAGGCGACCAGCGAAATTCCGATCAGGGGCACGAACGATAGCAGTATCGAGAGCAAGGTCAGAAACAGGACAAACGGTACGCCGGCGATCCACAGCACCAGGCCCATCGCCAGCCCCTGGGAGATCGCAATCACAAAGGTGCCCTTGAACATCGCCTTGATCATCAAATCCATCTTATCCAAGAATAATTGGGTGATTTCCGGCGGAAAAGGCACAACATCCATGATCTGTTGTTTATCAGGGCTTTTGTAGCGCGGCAGCAGAACATACATGATCACCAGGATGACCATCATATTCGTAAACAATCCTGGCAGCGAGCGTCCCAGGTTCACCAGGAAACCTTTGGCCCACTCGCTGATTCCGGCCACGGCGCGGCTGATGGATTCGGCGATTTGAAGCTCATTGAGTTGGATTCTCCCGCCGCCAATCACCTGCAACCCTTTTTCGAGCAGATTATTAATTCCCCGCGCTGAAAGATCGATGCTCTCGAACTCGATGCCACTGAAAAGGCGCGATGCCTGTGAGAAGGCGCCTACAAGGATCAATCCAGCAGGTATGGCTATGATTAGGATAAAGCATACCATCGTTATCCCGGTGGCGCGCCGGGCGCTGCCTTTGACCCACTTCCTTCTCAAGAACCAGTTATACATCGGTTTCAGGATGACGACAAATGCCAGAGCAAACAAGATCGCTTGGGTGAATGGCCAGACCAAAAGCAAGGCCAAAACCGCCAGGATAGCGACCATGCCGAAGAAAAAAAACCTTTGGCGAACGAGACGATTATCCACAAGCTATTCCTTAACTTGATTGTGGAGCATCAGCGATATTGCCACTGATGCTCCACATGAACAGGATATTTCTTAAGGCGACGGGGGCGGTTGAACGACGGGCACGTTGCCCACATTCTGCGCGTTCACAAAGCGGGCCTGTACCCAGCCTTGACCGCTGGGGCTGACATTCGTTGGTACGTTTACTACAAAGAACTCTCGATCCGGACTGACGCCGACGACGGCCAGTACCGTTCCACGGGACACGCGCCCCAGGCTGGGAAACGGGTTCCCCGGGCCGCTGCGCACATTGAGCGTGTCCTGGGTGATCAGCGAAGGCGCGCCAGAAGCGGGCGCGGCTGGTGTAATATTCGGCGGCAAGTTAGGGGTGGGCAGCGTGGGGACACTGCCCAGGTTGGAAGTCGTCGTGAAGACTTTAGGCGCCCAGCCAACCCCGTCGCTGGCCAGGTTGGTCGGCAAGCGGATCGCCCACCATTCGCGATCATTGCTCTCGCCGATCACTTCGGCTCTTGATCCAATCGCAGCGACGCCAAAGATGGGAAATTCCAGGGTGGGACCGCTGCGCAGGGTGGCCGGCTCGCGCATAATCGCCTGTGGGGAAGATGGCGCGGGCGTGGGGAAGTTGACCGTGGTGGGCAGCAGCGGCGGGGCGATCTGGGGTAGGGGATTGCCGCTCGGGTTGGACAGGTTTACAAAATCCGCCGATACCCAGGCAGTCCCGGTTCCGACCGAGGTGGTGGGGACACGCACCGCGTACCAGGCGCCGGCCGGATTAATGCCGATGATTTCACCTGTGTCGCCTTGCATGGCGACGCCGATGACCGGGAATTGCGTGCTCGGGCCGGTGCGTACATTCACATTGACGCGCGCCGTCCCGGTGACAGCATTTGCCGGTGGGCTGGGAAGGTCAATCGGCGGTAGGGGTTGCGTGACGGTCGGCGGATAGATTTCATCTTCCAACGTCCAGATGCGAATTTGATCGTAGCGCACCGTAAAGGGTTCTTCAGTCGCGGCGCGCACAAAGTAGCCAAGCAAACCCGCATCCAGGAAAGTGGGGTCGCTGACGGTGGCGAGAAAGATGCCGTTGGCATACAGCGAGAGATCCTCTCCGAACGCCATCAGCCCCATGCGGTTGACTGCCCCAGGAGTACTGTTGATCGCCCGGTTTTGAGTGGGCTGCACGAGGGTAGTCGTTTGCTGTCCATCCCAGATCGTCAGGCTATACTGCCCGGCGCAGTTGAAGCCGTACAGGTAGCCGCGATTGGTATCCGGGGCCCGGAAAATAAACCCAAAGCGGTCCTGCGGGTTGCAAGTTTGCGGCATCTGCAAGGTGGTATCGACGTAGAAGTTGTCCAGTTTGGGCCAGGAGAACTCCCAACAAGAGAATTGCGGCACTCCGTTGGCAGTCATCACGAACTGGCCGCCGGTGATCCGCGATGTGAAGCAGACGCTATTGAAATTGCTCCAGTTATTGGTGGTATTGAAGTTGTCGACGCCATCCGGCGCGCCCAGGAAAGCAGCCGGGTCGCTGAGAACGGCCGGTGCGGCTGCCGGTGCGGCTGCCGGTGCGGCTGCCGGTGCGGCTGCCGGTGCCGCTTCTCCACCGTTTACGAAGGTCATCGTCGCTGCGCCATTATCCAGAACCAGCGCCAGCAAACCCTGGTTCATTCCGGCGCCGGTCACACGCGCCAGCAGGTTCATATACAGATCGTATTTCGACTCGGGCTCACATTCAACCAGCGTGGTAATCCCCGGGTTGATGGTTAGCTGCTCGCCGTTGATCTCGTACGTTCCATTGAGCTGGTTGCAGTCGGCTTTAGCGCTGTACGTTCCATCCGCCCGGAAAACAATGTCATAGTTTTCGGGAATTCCCACGCCGATCTCGAACGCCGGGGAGGTCTCGACCAGGTTGGTCCACTGCCAGAGGGTATCGATCAGGTCTTCTTGGGTGACCGGTTCCAGTTTCGGGGCGGCTACGGCCTGGGCGGCGGCGCGCTGGAAATACATCTCGCCCCCATTCGACAGGCCGATCACCAGGTTGCCGAAACCCGTTCCAACCGTCGCGGCTGTGCCAAGCTGGGCCAGGAATTTGTCAGCCGATGAACCCTCTGGGCAGGCCATCAAGGTGCTCGGCCCAAGCGTGATGGTCAACTTATCGCCGGTCAGCTCGTAGGTCCCAAGCACTGTATTGCAATCGGCCTTGATGTTGAGCGATTTATCATTGTTGAAAGTGATGGTGTAATTTTCAGGGTCCGCCGCCTGGTTTTCAGGGCCAGATTGTGCTTCTCGCCCTCCGATCCACTGCCAGCTACCTGTGGAGAGGTCTGCCTGGCTGATGGGCTGCAGCAAACTCGGCGCGGCGGTTGGTGGAACCGCGCTGGGCGATACGGGGGCCGTCGTTGGCGCGGTGGTCGGCGATGAACAGGCGGCGAGCAATACGCTCAGGCCGATGAAAAGGGTTAAAACCTGATATAGCAAACGCCTGTTATTATTCAGCATCTATATTTCTCCGTGTTTTTATTAAAATGTGACTTTACCTATCGTAGACGTTTCGGAAGTCCACAAAGTTCCTTGAAAATCTTTAGTAGCGCCGCTAGTAGCGCAGAGTCATGGCGATGCGCTGGTGGATGTCCAGTTGACCATTGGGGACAAACACCACCCGGCCTTGTTTGGCCAGCACCGTTTCGATAATATCGTCTACCGCGTCGGGGATGACGCCAGGTTGGTCTGGGTCATCCGCAGGTAAAAGGTGGATTCCCGAATCGTCCAGCCGCCCCAGGTAGTGGAAATCTTCTTCGACCAGCAAAAGCGCGCCGCGCCCCTGGTTAGCCAGTCGCCAGACCTCGCCAACGGTGGAGACTACTTTCCTCTCGCCGATGGCCTTATCCAATTCGGCCAGGTACTGCTTGCGCCGTTCAGCCAGCCCGGTTTCAACCAGCGGCCAGACCAGCCCGGCCAGGCTGTGCGCCGAGCTCCTGGCGTGGCTGCCCTGCAAGGTGGCGAGGATGAAATCTTTGTGGGAGGTAACCTCATTGAAAAAAGATTGGTAGCGATCGACGCCCACCACTGCCAACGGCAGCGGATCGGCTGCCATGAACGGCTTGAGCAAATCATCGACCGTCCTGAAAAACTGGCGGTGACGCTCATCCCGGTAGGCCGATTTATTGACGCCGAAGCCGCCGGGTAAGGATGTCGCCCCGCCTGGTCCTTCATGCACAACCGGGAACCCGCCTTCTTTGACTTCAACCAGGGTATCGCGTGCGCCCTCGAAAAGACGGGTTGGCTTCTCCGTTAAGACCAACACCCAATAGCGCGGCGTGCGGTTCATGGCAAAGACCAGGTCGCGGGTAAGGAAATTATCGGCGACGACGACCCGTTCCGGCAGGGTGAAGGGCAGGTAGAACTTGGCGGCGAAGTCCTGATTGGCGAATATTGCTAAGCCGTCCAGGGTATAGTGGTAGTTGATCTGGGCGACAATCGCATCCAGGTGTTCCAAGAGCGGGGCGATATCGCGTTTGTTGAATTCACCCGCCAGGCGGTCGCTGGCCTGTTTGACCAGGTTCCGCACGCGGATTCGATCCTGGCGATTATCGGGTGAGGTGCGGTGAGTTGGCAGGGTAATAGTCAGCTCTGGATAGCCGCTGATTTTCTGGATCGTGTGGAGGTCGTGACGGTTCATTTAAACATTTTCCTTTCAATAATAATCCTCATCGTTTGCATATGTCCTGGGTCAAAAATAGAGCGCCAAAAACAAGCCGGGCTACAAAATCAGCTTCACAGCCTGGGAGAGCGCCTCGCAGCCGTCGTCCGTGACCAGCACGAGATCTTCGATGCGCACGCCGCCCCAGCCTTCAATATAAATGCCCGGCTCGACGCTGGTGATCATGCCCGTCTCGAGCGGGATGCTGGTCCCGCCGGGTGTAGTCCAGCGCAGGAATGGCGTCTCATGGACGTTCATACCGATGCCGTGGCCCGTGCCATGGCCAAATTGGTCGCCATAACCTGCCGTGGTGATCAGATCGCGGGCGATGGCGTCCACCTCGTGGGCGCGCACGCCCGGCCGCACTCCGGCGATGGCCCGCTGCTCCGCTTCCAATACCGTGTTGTAGATCGTCCAGAAGCGCTCGTCGGGTTGGCCGATCACCAGCGTGCGCGTCAGATCGGCGTTATAGCCGTCGAGGTGCGCGCCCATGTCG
>JAYRNN010000092.1:0-5075 GCA_041912175.1 Anaerolineales bacterium
ATCATTGCGATGCTCTGAAAGGCCTGCTGCAATTGTTGCGGGGTGAACGTTTCCAGCATCCGGCTGAGCCCGGCGGCCGAAAGGATGATGCTGACAATCATCACGAAAAACATCACTGCGGTGGTACGCGCCCGATCTTTCGGACCGGAAATCTCAGACGCCAGGGAGAAATAAGAAACCGTGGCGAAATTGAAGCCCATCCCCCAGGCGCCAAAAGTCAGCAGCCCCAGGCCAACCCCAGCCCAAAAATTCACCGGGATTAGCATTGCCACCCGGGTGGACATCATTAAACCGGCCACGCATAGCAGCAGGCCGATCAGGATATAAGGAGTGCGACGGAAACCTAAAATAGGGCGCCGGTCAGAGAATGATCCAATGGCTACTTGGATAAAAGAGAGCAGGTAGGGTAGGGAAAACAATAAGACGACCAGCGTCGCAGCGATTCCCATATCCTCAATCATAATGCGGTTCAATGTGCTGTTAATCGGCACCAGAGTAACCGCCACCGCCGCGTGTATAAAGCCAAGTTGTACCCGTTTAAGAAATATCACGAAATCCACTCCCAAAGAAAAGAGAATTGTTGTAAATAATGTTAGACGACTTTGTCGCCCAATATTACCTAAAATCACTTTTTCTTAGGAGCTAAATTTATCAGATAATCTACTCCGGTCAATGTAGATTTCTATAGATTTTGTATAGAGATTTCTAAGGATCAGGCAGGTTTTGGAGATTTTGAGCTCATTAATCCTCTGCCGGCTGGTCTTGCAGCAACGCATGATCCAAAGCCTGGCGCAGGGAACGCGCTTCCACCACCTGGATATCGTTCGGCCAGGGTTCCACCCGTCGTAGCCGGCGCGGCACGATGGCAGTCTTGAATCCGAGCTTGGCGGCCTCGCGCAGGCGGGCGGGCATTTGACCCACCATACGCAATTCGCCAGACAGGCCAATTTCTCCGATCAGCACCGTCTCTGCCCTCACCGGCGCATTGCGCATCGAGGAGGCAATAGCGACCGCCATGGCCAGGTCGGCGGCCGGCTCGTCGATCTGCAAGCCGCCAATCACGTTCACAAAGATATCCTGCTCAGCCAGGCGCAAACCCACGCGTCGGGTGAGCACCGCCGCGGTCAGCAGCAAGCGATTGAAATCCACCCCATTCGGCGTACGGCGTGGATTTCCGAACGCAGTTGGGCTGGTTAAGCCCTGGATTTCCACCAACAGCGGGCGGGTGCCTTCCATCGTCACGGCGATCGCCGAGCCGGGCGCATTCACCATACGCTCCGCCAGGAAGGCCTCCGAAGGATTCGCAATTTCCACCATGCCACGCTCGCGCATCTCAAATACGCCTACTTCCGATGTGGCGCCAAAACGGTTCTTCACTGAACGCAGCAGCCGATAAGATTGGAAACGATCGCCCTCCAGGTATAGCACGGTATCAACGATATGTTCCAGGATACGCGGTCCGGCAATTGCGCCTTCTTTGGTGACATGGCCGATCAGGAAAACGGAAATACCGGATGACTTGGCCAGCTCACGCAAACGTGAAGCGGTCTCGCGCACCTGGGTCACGGTGCCGGCCGAGGACTCCAGTTCCGGGATATACGTGGTCTGAACCGAATCCAGGATCAGGATTTGCGGATGCACGTCCCCCATATGCTGCAGGATGATATCCAGATTCGTCTCGGTGACCAGGTAAAGGTCATGCGGGATGCCCAGGTCGGTTTCGGCGGCTGCCTGGGAGCCATCGTTGGCGCGCAGCAGGCGTAAGGCGCGCATCTTGATCTGGCGCTCCGACTCCTCACCAGACACGTACAGCACTGGCGTCTGGCGGGCCATTTCGAGCGCCAACTGTAAGAGTAGCGTGGATTTGCCGATGCCTGGGTCGCCTCCGATTAGAATTACGGAGCCGGGTACGACGCCTCCGCCCAGCACGCGCGCAAATTCGCCCATCGAGAGCAGCATACGCTCTTCTACATCTCCGCTGATCTCCGATAGCCGGCGCGGCGCCGAAGGGCTGGCCAGACCAGCCCGGACTGCATGACTGGCGGCCGGAGGCGCCTGTACGGCGACCACCCGCTCAACCATGCTATTCCATGAACCGCACTGCGGGCAGCGCCCCATGGGTCGGGCTGCCGTCCGCCCACAATTTTCACAAACGTATTGGGTGTGTGTTTTGGCCATACCGGTATTATACCCAGCTTATGCGACCATATGCTTGCCTTACTTCGCTCAAACCATAGACTGCCAGCAGGGAAAATAAGGGCAATACATAGTAGTGATAGCGTGATTGAACCTCTGTAAACACGAAAATCAGAATCGTGCCCAGGATGATCAAGCCCACCAGGGCGATCAATCCGTTCTCGCGTTTCCACAGACCGCACATACTACCTAGAGTACAGCAAATGAGGAAGGTGTAATAATATATATTGGAGACTGAGCCCAACGTATCCAAAAAAG
This sequence comes from Anaerolineales bacterium, assembly GCA_041912175.1. GTDB lineage: Bacteria > Chloroflexota > Anaerolineae > Anaerolineales > UBA4823 > CAZAGA01. Next base: position 2,455 of record JAYRNN010000092.1, read on the forward strand.
GGCTCAAGAATCCCGGATTACCCTCATCCAGGTACGCTGCATTCCAATAAATCCCGTAAATATCCTCCTGCCACATGGTCTGGTTTTTTTGCAGTTGTAATTTCAAAAATGCGGATGGTGATGTGGCAATCCGCTCGAACGCGTATCGCAATAAAATCCGGTCCACTTGATCTGGCTCAACTTTTCCACCTTGATAGAGGCTGTTTTGCATATCCGCATCGCCTGGGTTCCAGGCGCCGCCTGAATCAACATTTGAGCCCACCAGGATAGAGTATCCCCAGAAACTCCTGGCCACACTACCTTGAACCGAACGCACGGTAAGATAGTGGATTAGATTGGATGTCATCAGGTAACCCAGGCAGATAAACGCGTACAAGGTTAGTTTAAACAGCCAGGTTTTAATCCCGCCGGAAGGGATCGTGAAAAAGACAAAGTAATCGATAAAAACCGCCGCCAGGAATAACAGCCCAAACGGGCGAATCCCATTCGTCACTCCAATGAGGCTCCCTAGAGCGGCAAACAATGCTATGCCGGAGAGCCAACGATTGCTATTTCTGATCGTGGTATACAGGCCGATACAGATGATCAGTAACAAGGTGAACAAAGCCTCGGTAGATACCAGGGTCGAATAAAAGAGTTGAGATGGCCAGAGCGCCACGATCACCGCCGCCAGGATCGCAAATCGTTTATCCAGAAACCGACCGGCCAACCAGTAGGTCCCAAGAACAATCCCAACAAACAAAACGACGTTCAAAAGCTGAGCGGTCAATACCTGGCTGCCAAAAAGGCGATACCAGGCAGAGAGCACAAAAGGATAACCGAGGAAATGGGGGAATAAGCGAATATAGGATTGGTATTTTAAAGAACCACCGGCGAGCGATGTAGCGAGCTGGTGGTAATGTCTAAAATCAGATACCTGGGAGGGATGTACCCCGGCAATCCAAAAGACTCTTGGCAAGACGGTGATGGCCGCCAAAAGGAATATAGTTTTAAAATCCTTAAAGGGAAGATCAGGATTGGAAATTCGTTTTTCTGGTAATAAGAGGCTAAAGCCGATCAAAATCGCGGCAAACAGCAGCGCCGGAAGAAAGGCCGGATGATGCTGCAAGCCAAGCAAAACCGTGGCCGCGAAAAAGATCACCAACAAGGAAAAAAGAAGAATCGAAACCAGAGAACGAATCGCTGTCATGACATTAAAAAAACGCTTGGTTCATTTCACTATAACACGAACCAAGCGGGTCGGCTAAACGAAATACTCGTGAGGTGATTGTCACCGAAGCGGTAGGATTCAGGTTAAGTAAAAGGACGGTTCTCCCCTATAATAAGTTTGCAAGCCATTATAGAAAAGGAGAACCATCCAATGACAATTGTTACGCTGCATCTGGCAGATGTCAAGGCTGCGGCCGAGAATCGACCTCAGGAATGCCCCTATTGCGGCAGCCAGGTGCTACAGCGCTGGGGAAGCAGCCTGAAAGAAATCAAGGATACCCACACGCATCAGGCAATCGTTTATCGGTATTGCTGCACAGCGTGTAAACGAACCTTTCGGCATTATCCGGAAGGGGTGACGGCAGCCCATCAAAGCCAGCGACTGGAACAATTTGCGGCCCTGTGCTGGGTATTGGGGTTGAGTCTGCGTGGGACCAGTGCGGTATTAAGCGCCTTTCCGGTAGCACTGTCGCGCACCAGCGCCTGGCGAGACATACAAGCACTATCGGACAGCCTGAAGCATCGCTTACCGGGACGGGTGCGCGTAATGGGGGTGGATGGTTTCTACCCGAAAATAGCAGGGCAGGAACAGCCCACGGTCGTGTTGGTAGATATGGGCAGCGGTCAGCCGCTGAGGCTGGGGGCGATCAACGAAAAGGACTGGCGCGCCGTAGTTGCATGGCTGGAGCCACTCGTGCAGGAATGGGGAGTAGAAGTGATTGTCAGTGATGACTTGAAAGAGCTCGACATGGCGACTCGACGTTTGGGCGTTGCGCACCAGGTATGTCACTTCCATCTGCTGCGCTGGCTGTGGCGAGCGTTGGCGGAGCTACGCCAACAAGTGGACCTGGAATGGCAGCCGATGATCGATGAAATCTGGCAGCTTGCCAGGGTTCGCCCACCCGAAGCGCACACGCGCTTGTTTGAGCTTTGGCAGGCTATCCCTGCTCGCCGCGGCAAGGATCGAAAAACATCGCCGTTGTACCGCCTGCGCCTGCTGATCCTGCGGCTAAGCGAAAAATGGGACCAATATTCCTTCGATCAATCCGTCCCAGACGTGCCCCCCACCAATAATGGAACAGAACGGGCGATTGGCAAGTGGCGTATCCGCAGTCACAGCACGCGTGGCTTCAAGAGTTGGGCCGGACTGGAAGCCGCTTTCCTGCTTTGCGCCAGCCAGACCATCTAAGCCATGTTATTAGCCTGGGGGGAGTGCGCCTTCCTGACCTGGCGATTATTCGCCAACCAGTAACATGACAATATCGCTGAGAGTGATTGTCACAAAACCGGTTGGTAGAGGAAAAAAAAGAGGCAGTCTCTGGTAAGATGGGAGTTGAACAGACAACCATCAACCGGAGACTGCCATGTCGATTATTGTCCTGAAACTGCCAGATGTCAAGAGCGAAGCTGAA
>JAYRNN010000093.1:0-9401 GCA_041912175.1 Anaerolineales bacterium
CGCTTGTCTTTCAGTCGTTGCATGACTTCCGCTCGGTTCAGTTCGCGTTTGCTCATGGTTAGTAGTTCGTCCACTTTGTGTCCCTTTCGAAGGGGACATTTTAACTTTGGTAAAAGGGGACTCTACTACTTTGGGCTAACACTGTTTCTCTGACACTTGACATCTATGACGCACTGTGTTATAAATGTTACGACGCAATGCGTCATAGATAAATATCGTTTGGAGTATGATGGGCAAAGTGTGTAAGCTTTTTATTTACGCCGTGGGCTTGATCGCAATTACATTCGACGAAGTTACCAAAGCGATTAACGAAGCTTCTGCATATCTCGAGAAAGAGAAACCACCACTCCTCAATCAATTCACAAATTATAATCATAAACTATAATTCCGAAAGATAGGAGATAATCAAATGGCTACCAAACCTAAGCAAAAAGTTGAAGAAGTTGTCGAAGAGGCGAGCAAAGTCGCTGAAGAAGTAAGCACCAATGGGAAAGAAGATACGAAGCCCTTCGTCGAGGCTTTACACAAAGTACTGCTCGCCAGCATCGGAGCGGTCGCGATCGCCCAAGAAGAAATTGAGGATTTCATTGAAAAGCTGGTGGAGCGCGGCGAAATTGCAGAAAAAGATGGCCGTAAAATGATGCACGACGTGATGGCCCGCCGCAAGAAAGATGTTGAAAAAACCGAAGATATGCTCACCAAGAGCATCGAGGACGTCCTCGAACACATGAATTTACCCAACAAAATGGACCTCGACTCTCTGGGCGAGAAAGTATCTGAGCTGACGAAAAAGGTCGAAGAATTAAAGAAATCCTGAAGACCTATTTAATTTAAATTTATGCGGCAGATTAGTGCATTTCGCACTTCAATCTGCCGCTTTTTTGTCCTAATTTCGCCGGTTGGGCTTATAATTAATTGCCTTATCCCTTCCTGTTCAAAGGAGTTTTTATATGCCGCTCATTAAACGGTATCCAAATCGAAAGCTCTACGATACCGAGGCAAAACAATACATTACCCTGGAAGGAATCGCTGACTTAATCCGCCAGGGAGAAGATGTTACAGTTGTCGATCACCCGACTGGAGAAGATCTGACGACCCTTACGCTTACCCAGATCATTGTTGAGCAAGAAAAAAAACAAAGCGGGCTTATGCCACGTTCGGTCCTGGCTGGATTAATCCGGTCGGGCGAAGATCGTCTAAGCGCCTTACAGCGCGCCCTCGCCTCTCCCTTGAACTTCTGGCGCCAGTTCGACGAAGAAGTACGCCGGCGCGTTCAAGATCTGGTGAAGAAAGGCGAACTGAGCGAACGCGATGGCCAGGGCTTGTTGGATAAGTTGCTCAACCAAACCCCGGTTTCAAATCGCTTTCAGCAGAGCACCGATGCCGAAATCGAACGCATCCTGGCCAGCCGCCAACTGCCAACCCAACAGGATGTCCAAAAACTTGCCGATCAACTCGAAGAACTCTCCGCTAAATTGAACGAAATCTCCTCATAAGGATACGCTATGCCATTCAAAAGCCGCCTCATCATCAGTGCGATCGTACTGCTACTGGTTGGACTCGCCTGCCGGGCAGAGGTAAACCCAACTATATCCGCCCCCCAACCGTTGGCAAATCCCCCAATTGCCGCGCCGACTGCCCTACCGCCAGTTCCGGTTCAGCCAGGCGCTGCCAATCCCGATGAACCAACCTCCATCATCGGCAAAATCCCATATACCTCGCCTTTCTTTTTGAATTCAACCAGCGAGCCCTTCGTGCTCTTGGAAGATGAGGCCGGTTTTGTCCGCCGCGACCGTGATTTTCAATTCCCACTCTCCGGGCAAACCATTGGACCAGTGATCATGGCGGACGATCAATCCTTAACCTACGAGCTATCCCTACCCTCTGTTCCTCAAGGGACTTTCGTCGACGTGGATAACAACGCTCAGGCTGACACCGGCGTGCATGTTTTCGCGGTCGCGTATTGGGACAACACTTGGGGCGGACCTTTCCTGGAGGAGCGGGATGGCACAGGCTGGTCCACTGCCTATTCCTCTGCGGTGATTGATCCAGACAACAATGACGAAATTTCTGGTGGAACTCTGGTGGTTTGGGCTCCGGACGGGCAACAAGCGTTCCCAACGGGTTTTGGAACCGATGGTTTACTCTTCACCGCCGACGACCCAACTTCACCCATCCCTGCCGGTTATACCCTGGTAAATTTGGACAAGCAGCCATTTGAATTTTATAAAGAGGCTCGCCCCGAGCTCGATTTGAATGAAGGCGTCGTGGCAGTTAACGATTTTTCTTCACTCAACTACAGCGAAGCTTTCGACGCCCTCTTCCAAAAAGCATCTCGGGAATACCCCTTTACCGTTGAGAAGAATATCGATTGGCAAGCTTTGTACGACCAGTTCAAACCGCGCGTGGCGCAAGCCGAGAACCAACAAGATTTTTACCGGGCTTTGCGAGACTTTTCTTATTCGATCCCAGATGGGCATGTCGGACTGCAACTGGATCCACAGGTATTCTACGAGGAGCGTGGCGGTAGTTTTGGTCTGGTTTTGACCGAATTAACGGATGGTCGGGTAATTGCGACCAAAGTAATCCCGGGGTCTCCCGCCGACCAGGCCGGCATAAAGCCGGGGGCCGAAATCGTGGAATGGGCCGGCGAACCGACCAAGCAAGCGATCGGTAATACCGTCCCATACAATGGCCCATTCTCAACCGAACATGCCCGGCGCAACGCGCAAGTGATCTTCTTAACCCGCGTCCCGCCCGATACACGCGTAGATATCTCGTACAAAAATCCAGGCGACGACTTAATCCAACAGATTAATTTGACCGCCGTCGTAGAATATGACTCGCTTTTCGAAGCGCTCGGTTACAATGATCAAACCATGTTACCGGTGGAGACCAAGATCTTACAGCCATCTGGTCTAGGATACATTCGCATCTCAACCTTTAGTGATGATTACCATTTGATGGCCCAGCTTTGGGAGCGCGCCATCCAAGATTTCAAAGACAAAGAAATTCCGGGCGTCATCATCGATTTGCGCTCTAACTCTGGCGGGAATTCCGGCCTTGCCAATGATTTCGCCGGTTTTTTCTTCGACAAGGAAATCGAATTATTCCGTCGCTCTTACTATAACGAGAAAACGGGCCAGTTCGAATACGACGAGCAGAATGAAAAGGTGAAGCCAGCCCCATTCATCTATGATGGACCCATCGCAGTCTTGGTAAGCCCCGATTGTGTATCCGCTTGTGAAGGTTTCGCCTGGACGCTCGAACAGCAAGGCAGGTCCATCATCGTCGGCAGCTTCCCTTCTGCTGGCGCGTTTGGCGAGGTAGGCCGCGGGCAATACAAACTCCCCGATGGGTTGTCTATGCAGTTTCCCACCGGGCGCCCCGAGACCCTGGATGGCGTTGTACTTATCGAGGGTACCGGAGTCGTCCCGGATATCCTGGTTCCGGTGACCGAACAGAGCGCCATGGGACAAGAAGACGCCGTTTTACAAGCCGCAGTCCAGGCGTTATCGGAAAAGATTAAATAAAAAAAAACCGGGGAGGGCGATCACCCTCCCCGGTTTTTTTATTTGGAAAATTCGATATAAATTGGCGCCAACGTCACCGTGAGCGTTTCGGAGATGTCCAATGGCGCCCCAAAGACATCGGTCACAGCGATAGGCGGCCTTTCAAGCTGGATGGTATGGTCGGCTCCATCGACTGACCACAACACCCACAACGAGGCGCCATTGCGGTCAAACGCTTCCCCGCGAAGACCTGGAAAATCTTTGACCTCACCGGCATAGCCTGTCCCGTTCAGGATAGTCGCGCTGGTCTTAAAAGCCTGGTAGGCCTGGTTGGGCGCGAAGCTCGCGTCCACCAGCCCCGAGGCGCGCCAGCCTGGCAGGCTGTACCACACATTCGCCAGCAGCCGCTCAGAGATCGAGGCGATATAGGCCTGGGCCAGAAAATACGCCTTGGTAAGTTGGAATTTTTCGCTCTGGCATTCAGGCTCGCTGCCGTCCCGCCCGCACAATAAGGCGGCTTCTGTATTCACCAGGTATTTGTCGGTCACGCCGTACTGGTTCAAGATGCCACGCACATAATTGGCTTTTGCAATCAGCGTTGGACCGGTTGTATTCCAGGCGCTGTTCCAATTCGAATTCGAATAATTCCCCAACTCGCCCATGTAATAGTCATACGCATGGTAGCTGATCCCATCGAAATTACTGGCTGCGCCGTTTCTTAGCATCCCTTCCAGGTAGCGCGCGGTGGTACAGTCCTTTCGCTGACCAGAACCCGGGGGCGACTCGGGAGGATTCTGCGGGTCGCAGTCCAGGAGTAACCCGCCCACCAATACTTGCGCTTGCGGGTTAGCTGATTTGACCTGCGGATAGACCGCCTTCAGGATGTCGGCATAATACTCGCCGCCGTAATACGGATCGCCGGTCTTACCCCAACAACCGAAGACTGCATCGGAGGGCAAACTCTCAGGCGCCACGTCGGGTTCATTGCCTATTTCCCAATACTGCACGTTGAATGGTGGAACGCTGTAGCGCCTGACGACATCGTGCATGAACGCTCCAAAAGCCTCCAGCTTGGCAGGCGAAGGGGCGCTGCACAATGATCCGGGCGTCGATTGCGCCCACTCTGGCGTGCTGCGCACCACCAGGATCACCTGCAATCCCTGCGCCGCAGCCGCCTGAAGTTCATCCTCCAGGCCGGCCAGCGCCTCCCAATTACGCGTCCCTTCGCCTGGCTCGACCTCAGACCAAAGCAAGGCATTCCGCCGCACCCAGAACGCGCCGGCTTCTTTCGCTAAATCCAGGCCTGTATCTGCCCGTAGCTGGTAGAGCTCGATGCCCCAGACTGGCGCTGCCGGTAGATATGGTCCCCGGGTGGGGGAAGGAAGCGGTGTTCTGGTTGGTTTTACAGGTATCTGGGTGGCGGTCGGCGGCGCCGCGACCTTAGGGCTCGGGGTGATCTCCACCTTGGCATGTAAGACAACCTGCGGTGTTTCAGAAGGCGCTGTCCCCCTGCGGCCTGTGCAACCGGCCAACCCAGCGCCACATACGGATGCCAGGGTTAGCACAACCATCCAGGTCCGCAGGTTACCTATACGCAACATTCTGGCTTATTCTCTAACTTTCTCAGGTTGTTAAGGATTTAGCTCCACAAATACCGGCGCGCGCCCAACGGTCAAGTTCTGGCTGGTCGCGGCCGGCTGGTAGGCGCCCGCGTTCGCCTCGCCGCTGCCAAGTGCTATCCACCGGTAGACCGCTTTCGGTACACCCGGCAGATTGACCTGTGTCGTCAGGTTCCCATTACTCGGATCGCCGCCTACGTACCATATCACCCAGATACGCCGGTCAGACTTTGTAAACTCGTAGCCTTTGACAGATGTTGCAGGCTGGATTTCTGTCGCCCCGCCAACCTGGTTAAGCTCTTTGGCGGCAAAACTGTACGCATTATATGCAATTTCTGGCTGATTAATATCCGCATCATACAGGCCCGATGCTCGCCAGCCTGTAAAACTGTACCAGATATTGGCCTTCAGCTTCAAATAACGGCCTGCCGCATACGTCTGGACAACATAGAAGGCTTTCGTGTTTTGAAAACTGAGCTCTTCGGGGGTCGTTTGGCAGTAGTCTACATAGGTGTTCGAATCGCAAATCAGGGCCAATTCTGTGTTGATCAGGTATTTACTGCTAAAGCCATATTGGGAGAGCAACCCACGCAAATAATTAACCTTTGCCATCATGACTGGCCCGGTGGTGTTCCACTTACTGGCCCAGTTGCTGTTGTCATAGACTCCCATGCTGCTAGAGTAAACCCACTTATCGGCCGGCTGGTGAAAATAATCATAGGCGTGGAAACTCACCCCATCAAAATAATTACCTCCCCCGCCGGCTAGGATGCCCTGGAAGAATTTTGAGGGCAGGCAATTCTTTCCTGCCGGAGGATTATTCGGGTCGCAATCCAACAGCAACCCCCCAATCAATACTTGCAAGTTTGAATTAACGCCTTTAATCGCCGGATAAACCTGTTTCAACATCTGCGCATAATAGCCGCCGCCGAAATAGGCGTCCGTTGCATCGCCCCAGCAGCCAAAAACCGCGTTCTGATCAAAAAAATTGTGATCAACATCCGGCTCATTCCATAGCTCGAAATATTGCACATAATAAGGGGGACTGCTGTAGCGGGTAACTGCATCCCGCACAAAATTGGCAAAATCATCGATCGCATCCGCTCGCATCGGTCCGCAGTAGTTGCCGGCGTACATTTGCGCCCAAGACGGGGTGCCGCGGATGATTAAGATCGGGTGCAGGTTGAATTTCTGGGCGTTAATCAATTCCTGATCCAGGGTGCTATTCCACAACCGGGCGCCGGGTGTGGGTTCCACATCTGACCAGATCAGCGCATTTCGCCGCACCCAAATCGCGCCGGCCTTCGACGCCAGATCCGGGCCGCCCCCAGTGCTGGAATCGGCCAGCTCGGAAGCCATTTCGACTCCAAAGATCGAAGGCTGGAGCCTCAACATGATCGGTAGATAGAGCGACTTTGTCGCGGCCGGCGCATCCGGCGCAACATTCGGACTGCCAGGCAGATCGATTTGCGCCCTGGCTGTTTTGAGCGTAAATCCGGCGAACAGCAGGCTAAGGCAGCAAAGGACGACCAGGCTTTTGAATATTTTCATTGCTTTCTCCGTTTACATATTCCTGAGATGTTATTTGCGTTTGCTGCGATGCTAGCTCGATGGTCCAAAAAATTCACGTAAAATCACCCGGTACTCATAATCGTCCTGATTTAGAAACCGAGCCTTCAACCAGCGGATCGAAGGGTCTTGAGGCGCATAGTTGTACGACGAGGTGAGTGGGAATCGGCGCGACATCTGCTCGAAAAATGCCGCCTGGCGTTCAGGCTGATCGCCATACAACTCATCCCGCCCCAAATTTGTTTGAATATACCACACTTCAGGATATTCTTGTTTTGACAGGTTCGGCCAATTGTACAGGTCGTTTTGCTCAAAACCAAATTTTTGGGTATAGTAATAACAACTACTATCGCCATAGCCGCACAGTACCAGCGCGCCGGGTTTAGCCTCGCTTTGAATACGCTCAAACATAGCATCCCAGGGCACGGTAAACAGCGGGCGAAGGTACTGCCGGTTGGTGAAATAGTTAAAAATGCCCAGCACAAATACCACCAGCAGGGCGGCCCCGCTAACAAACGCCCAGCGCGCTTTCAAGCTGGCAAAACCTGCCGCCAGCCAGATCATCAGAAACGGGTAGGCATACAACGCCCGATAGGGTAAATTTTGCCAGGTGGCCGATACCGCGCTATTAAACGTGATCAACAGATTGATGGCTGCGATCAAAACAAAAAAAGATACCGGCAGCCAGAAGTTCAACCGGCGATAGTTTTTGACCAAGGCGTAGACAGCCACGCCGACCACAATCACCAGGCCCAGCCAGGCTGCCGGGTTCAGCGGCGAGAACGTCTCGCCTACCGCGGAGACAAATCCGTAATACCCGGCGCGCTTGACGATCTCAACCAGCCAGTTATCCACCACGGCCACTTGCGAGAAATGACCGCTTATATTCTGGAAGATGCGCAGGCCAGGCACGTACAGCGCGGCAATCGCCGCCTGTCCTCCAAGCCACATCCCCAGGCTGCCATACGACCGCTCCTCCTTGCGGCTGAACCAGCGCGCCAGCCACCACAGGTTGCAGGCCAGCAAGACCGAGGCCGAAGCAAATAAGAGATAGAGGAAAGCCGTTCCGCTTGAAATATAGAGCAGCAAAAACAAAAACTGCCTGGGCTGTGAAAAGCGCAGCGCGCCCCAGGCGGCCAACAGCGCCAGCACAACCGCCAGCGAATAATAACGCGCGTTATGACCGTACATGATCATCAGCGGCATCAATGCCATCAGCGTGATGGCGATCAAGGCCACGCGCTCGCCCAGCAAATCGTAAGCCAGCTTATAGGTCAGCAGCAGGGCCGCCAGCGCGCAGATGATCGAGAAAGAGCGCAGGCCGATCTCATCAAAGCCGAACAGCCGCCCCCACTGGTGAATCAACAACAAATACAGCGGCGGATGAACATCCCAGGCCACCCCTTGCAGCAATTCGCCGACATCTTTTTGGGCAATGATCGCAGAAAACGACTCGTCCTCCCAAAAACTTTTTTGTGCCGCGGCTGCAAACAGCAGCCCCCCCACGATCGCTAACAGCGCGACGATATAAATGATCTTGATCGAGGAAGATTTCATGAGACCCTATAATACCTGGCGATGCTCAAGATGGCGTATAGGTTGAAGGCCAGCCAGGCCAACACGTAAGACGCCGACAGCGCCCGTCCCGGCAGGTGCAGGTGAATTTTTAGGGATCGCCCAATTTCATACCAACCCAGGTTAAGCAGCAACAGGCTCGGGATGATCACCGGATACGCATAGCGGGCGGTCGGATAATAAATGGCGCGCAGTTGGGTAGGATAATTGGCGCCACGGAGAAACGTTTGCAGCCACACCCCCAGCAAGGCCAGGCCGAGCAGCAGCGCTGCCGACCACGGGAAGCGCACCCGTAAGCGCAGCATGGCCAGGATGGCCGCAAACAAGCCTGCCAGCATGGCCGCGCTGATGATCCAATAAGCCCAAGGTTGCATCAGAGGGATATGCCCCCACCCGAAGCGCGCCCACCAGGTGCGAAAGAGCACTTGCGCCGACAGGCGTTGAAAAGGCCAGGCGGCTGCCGTATCCAGCATATAATACAGGCTCACCGAAGGCTGGTTGGCGCCCTCATCCGGCAAAATGCGCACGCCGGCCGCGTCCACCCAGGGGCGCAAACGCAGCCAGCGGGCCTCTGCCGAGGGGTTGCGCAGCAAGTTTGCGAAAGGCAGCCCACCCCATGTCCCCTTGCGCCCATCCACCCCGTCAAATACCGGCGCCTGGTCGAGCGGCCAGCTCCCCTCCGCCAGCGTCACCCCATCCACGAACACCGTGACCGGCTCGTCCACGGGCCCGGCGAAAGGCGCCAGGCTGACGAAATTGCGCGATGCGTCGCCCTCCACCTGCGCGGTAAAAGCAACAAAGCGCGGCTTTTCATCCAGTTCCACCGGCTGGTTGGTGGTTTTCAAGGCCGAAAATGTGTTGAAGGACGGGCTGGTCGCTTTAACCGGCCGGCTGGCCCACATCCAGGCGCCAAGCGTGATTTGCTTGCCCTTAAGACTCTCGCCCTTTGGCAGCGCCAGCAACTGGATAAGCTGGCTTTCTTGCGGCCTGGCGCCCGGTTGGATCTCGATCTGGAAAGCGCGCGCGCCCAGCGGCGCCTGGGCCGTCGCCAGTTGGGTGTTCCCGGCCTGGAAAGTGCTGCGCGCCCACCAGGCGGAATCCCCCCAGGTCAGCGCCGCCAGCAGAA
>JAYRNN010000094.1:0-7060 GCA_041912175.1 Anaerolineales bacterium
ACCGGATTGCGTATTCCGCTTATATTCCGTTTCAGCGGAATATGCTCATTCACGTATTCCGCCTGGGAGCGACCGTATTCCGTTTATATTCCGCTGATATTCCGATAAACGGAATACGAGGTAGAATCGAGTCTAAACCTCTTTATATAACCGAAAGTGAAACGCTCGCTGAACAGAATCTGGATCCATGTCTTCAAATCGTCATTCTAGCACAGTCAACAGAACTGATATCAAAGGACACTTTCCCTAACACATGGCTACTAATAAAACCCGGGCATACTATGCTTGAGGTTTATGAGCGAATTTCAAGCATATTTTGCCAATACGAAGACTGGAGAAACCGAATCCATCTCGCGGCATTAGCAGGAGCCTCTCTTGAAGATGTTTTAGACTTATGCGCAGAAAAGCTAAAAAACCCAATTGGTGCATACGATACCGCATATGCACTTTTGGGATGTGGTGGCATGAAACCAAATGTACCAGATGCCATCTGGGACATAACTCTGACACTTGGATACTTCCCGATGGAGAAGTTCCCTATGCTCAGCGAAGCTCGAATATACAACTCAAGAGTGCCTGTTTTTTTTACTTTGAATGAACTTGGACTTAGTATAATAAGCTCACCGATTCGTGTAGATGATGAAATTGTGGCATCGATTGGCGCAACGGATATATATGGCGAAATCGATAATGCTCAGCAATCAATTTTTTGTCTCATGCAGCAGATATTGGAGGAAACGCGTGTTTTTGCTTGGTTGAAAAACAATGCAGGACATGAAACTAGTCTAGTAATCAATCAGCTTTTATACGGAAATGATCCAGACGCTTCAGCTCTGGATTTATATCTACGCAGATGGCGCAGTAAAATGAATCAAAAATTTCAAATTGTTTCTATTTACTGTCAAAATGCAATGCAAATTTCTAAAACAGATGCCAACAAAATTCCACGACAATTGACACGTACTCTTGTGAACTCCGTCGTGATCCTCCACGAGGGGACGATTCTACTACTTTTGAATCATCCATTATCAAACGAAAACATCAAAGACTTGGACCCAATCCTTGAGAGATATGACTTATATGCTTCAAAAAGTAGTGAGTTTTCACCATTCTCAAGCTTGCGATACGCTTGGCTGCAATGCTGCTATGACAGAAACGCTAGAACAGATTATTCCAATTATCGATTACAGTCTTTCTCTAGTAATTATATGAATATTCTGATTAACTCTCTTGATCAGGAGATGAGCTTAAAAGCGTTATGCCATTCTGCTGTCTGGAACTTTCGCAAATCAGAAAATGGTTTGGAATGGATCGAGTCCCTTTTACAATACTTGATTCACGGAATGAATTACTCTGCAGCAGCTAATGTATTAGAACTCCATAGAAACACGCTAGTGTATCGGATTGAGAAATGGGAAGAAGTGCTGGGGAAGACTTTTTCGGAAATAGATGAGGAAGAAACCTTACATTTGATGATGTCTTGTAGAATCATTCGATACATTGAAAAAAAATGTGATGAATAATAGATTACATTTACTATACATAAAAATTCATTTTTAATGGATTCTCTAAAGATATTACTATTTTTCACATTCTTGATATCTTATTCTCGTTATGTGTGTGTGTTCGCCCACATCACGATATCCGGACCTGTACCTACCGGTACTGAGGCGACAATATCGTCATACAGGTCGTCCTTTTTTACCAGGGTGAAGGTGATATTGGGATGCAACTGGTGGTAATCATCGAACACCTGTTGATAGGCTGCGATCACACCTTCATTCAACATTGCGTGCCAGATCGTAAACGAGTAGTCACGCGTTGGCCCATTCACGATGGGAAGAAACGTATGCGTCTCCGCCGGGGATGGACGCCCGGGATCAACGGCCTGGCCAGAAAAAGAAGCCATCTCCTGCGCTTCTACGCGGTTGGTTACAACCAGAGCGCTGGCAACCAAACTTACGCCTTTTCCCCCTGCGCCTTCCTGCGCCGAAAAGCCGGCGCCAGGCTGGCAAAGATCAGCGCGGCGACCAGGTTCCAAAAGCCGCCCAGGTACCAGATGGCGGCCGGGGCGACCGCCTCGTAGGTCCAGCCGGCGATGGCCGGGCCAACCCCGCGGCTGAAGCTCCAGCCGATCCAGTACACGCTCATGTAACGGCCGCGCATCTCGGGCGGCGCCAGGTTGACCGCAAAGCTGGTGAAGGTCGGGGCGATCAGCAGCTCGCCCACGGTCAGGATGGCCATGCTGACCCCGAATTGCAGCGGGTTCTGGCCAAGCGCCATGCTGGCGACCCCGGCAGCGTAGAACAGCGCCCCGGCCGCCAGCACCTTCAGGCTGTTGTAGCGCCGGATGCGGGAGGCCACCGGCACCTGGAACAGCACCACCATGATGGCGTTGACCGAGATGATCCAACCCAGGGCGGCTTCGCCCAGCCCCAGCTTGTCGACGCCGTACACACCCAGCATCTGGAAAGGCAGCGCCGCGCCCATGCCGTTGAAGGCAAAAGCCAGCACCGCCGCCAGGAACAGCGTATCCTGGGCGATGCGCCGGTAGCCGCCGGCCGCCGAGCGGGTCTGTTTGCGCTGCATCCCGGCGGGCGAGACCAGGGCAGGCGCCGCCGGCAGCGTCTCGACCATCATCAGCAGCACCATGGCGGCGAAGACGCCCATGGCGGCCGCGGCGGTCAGGAAGCTGGCCCGGTAGCTGACCGCCGCCACGAAGCCGCCCAGCACCGGGCCGATGGCCACGCCGGCGTTGTTGACCGTGCGCAGCAGCGAATAAGCCGGCAGGCGGCGCTCATCGTCGGTGATCAGGTCGGCCACCATGGCGTCCGCCGAAACCCGGTAAAGCGGTACGAAGAAGCCGCGTAGCCCGAGCAGCACGGCAAACATCCACCAGCCGCTGGCGAAGGCCATCAAGGCGTACAGCAGCGCCACCGCCCCCAGGCTGGCGCCCATCAGGTACTTGCGGCCGTAACGGTCGGCGAAGGCCCCCGCGCCGAGGGTGGTGAACAGCGCCACGCTCTGCTCGATAATCGGCAGGATGGTCACGGCGCTGAGCGCCAACCCGAGCTCGTCGTGCAGGTAGATGTTCAGGAAGGGCCAGATGAAGCCAACGCCGATGGTGTTGATCAACTGGCCGGTCATCAGCAGCCAGTACTGGCGTGGGTAAACCACGCTCAGCCTGCGCAGCCGGGCGCGCAGCATGAGGGTGAATGAATTCATTGTGTTTGATTATCATTTTTGCTTACCTGACGCCGGGTAAGCAGGCGATGTAAGATGCGCCTTATCGGACCAGCGCCCCCGGCCGGGTCACCCGCCAGGCGGCAAACCCAGGCGGCCGGGCCGCCGCTCGAGCGCAGGCAGCGGCGACCGCCGCGCCGTGCGCCAGGGCGAGCAGCCCGGCGGCAGTCAGATCGCTACTCGATAAACTCGCCCAAAGCACGGGCGGTGTGTCCCTGGAAACCCGTGGTGGTTTGGGCAAAGGTGAGCGAGTTGTAGATCGCTTCTTCGGTTGCCTCGATGGCAGCCTGGAAGAGCGGAGAAAGCCCATCATTGGGCAGCTCCGGGTAGGCGGTGACCTGGCGGCGGCGGTCAGGCGTGCGGCGCACACCCGGATGGGTGGAAAAGGCGATGGCGTAGTCGCCCGAGCCATTGTGCAGGGATGCGCCGCTGCGCGCCAACCCGCCCAATGCGCGGCGCGCCAGGCGGGCCAGGTTGCGATCGGAGAGCGGGGCGTCGCTGGCCAGGACGATCATGATCGACTCGCCCGGCGGCGGCGGGGCGAGCTGCTGCTTGAGATCATACTGGCCCAGCTCAACCCCCAGCGGGCGGCCGGGCAGTTGCAACACGCCGCCAAAGTTGGTCTGCACCAGCACGCCCAGCGTCCAGCCGCCCAACCCGGCGGGCAGGCGGCGCGAGCTGCTGCCGATGCCCCCCTTCCAACCAAAACACACTGTGCCGGTCCCGGCGCCTACGCAGCCCTGCAGGACGGGGCCGGGGCGGGCCGCTTCCAGCGCCTGCAAACAGTCGGCCGGGGTGACGCGGCGCAAGCGGATATGGTTCAGCCAGCCATCGTTGGTCTCGCCAACCAGCGGGTTGAGCGAGGCGACGCGCTCGTTGCCGGGCTGGGCCAGCGTCCATTCGACCAGCGCCTCGGCGGCGCGCGGTACGGCGAGGGTGTTGGTGAGCAGGATGGGGGTTTCGATTTCACCCAGCTCGATCACCTGGGTGCTGCCGGTCAGCTTGCCAAAGCCGTTGCCGACGGCCAGGCCGGCGGGGACTTTGTCCTGGAAGATATTCCCGGCGTGGGGCAGGATCGCCGTCACGCCGGTGCGGATGTCGTCGCCTTCGATCAGGGTGCAGTGACCGACGGCCACGCCGGCGACGTCGCCGAGGTCGTTGAGCGGGCCGGGGGGCAGGATGCCGGGGAGGATGTTCAGGTCGCGGGCTGAGGGCATGCTTGAAATTATAGCATCGATGGGAGCGGTCGCTGCGAGCGTCTTGGGCGAGGCAGTCTGTTCATCGCGTTGCGCCTAAAGGGGTTCATTGCCTGAACGCAGGCGGCATGGTATGATCATTCCATCGTCTCGCAGAAATTCTTGGCGGCCTGGGCGCCGGGCGGTTATGTTGGACCGGCCGTTAGCCGGTCGGGCTGGGGTCAAACGAACAGTTTGACCTACATGGCCGGCTGTTAAAGGAGGGATTTGCGATGAATAATTCCCTAAAACTGGTTCGGATCGGACTGATGGCGCTGGTCTGGCTGCTGTGGGCGTGGATGCTCTTCGGGCAGTTTTCGCCGCCGGTGGATGTCATCATCATTGTAGGCGGGCCGCTGCTGGTATACCCAGTCATCTGGCTGGCCAGAAAGGCGCTCGACCGGGAGCCGACGGAGGCGCGCGCGGCCTGGGTCGCCACCTACGTCCACTATGCCGTGGGCGGGCTGTTTGGCGCGGCTGTCATACGCGCCATCGTCACCCAGGCGGCCTGGCCGGGCCCAACGCTGCCCATCCCGACCCAGATCGGCCTGCTGCTGGTCATCCTCAGCAGCGCGGCCGGGCTACTGTCCGTGATCAACCTGGCCTTGAAAGGGTGGGGCGCGCCGTTTGCGATTGCGCTCAGCCAGAAGGCGGCGGTGGAATGGATGTACGCCTGGACGCGCAACCCGATGGCGCTGTCCGGGCTGGCCTTGCTGGCCTCGCTGGGCATTTTGTACCAATCCTGGCTGTTCGTGGGTTGGGCGCTGCTGGTGGTCTCGCCGGCGCTGCTGTATTTTGTGAAAGTTTACGAAGAATGCGAGCTGGAGATCCGCTTTGGCGAGTCGTACCTGGCGTATAAAGCCAAGACGCCGTTTTTGTTTCCGAGGAGGCCGAGGGATTAAAACCATGCAAACCATCCAACAAGACCTCGCTGGGTTCCGCCTTCAGCTCGAGAAAGGCTCGATCCAGCGAGCCTACCGGGCGCTGATTGCCTTTATGACCGGGCTGCGGGCGCACTTTGCCGGGCAGTACGGCGAGGAGGCCGTCTCGGCGCTCTACCTGGGCTACCTGGACATGACCTACTTCGCCGTATTCCCGCCCGCGCTCAAGACGCTCGACCTGAAGGCGGCAGTCGTTTTCAATTACGCGGCTTTCCGCTTCGAAACCTGGCTGGTCGCCCGCAACCGCAAGCTGCAGCGGCAATACTGGGAGCTGTTTCGCCAGAGCCAGTGGCCTGAATACCAGGTCGTAACGCCCGCCAGCGGCGTGGACGCCATCGTCGAGTATGACCTGGCCGGGGAAATCGACCTCGGCGATCCGCAGGCCCTGACGGCGAAGATCGACCAGGCTGTGGCGGCGTTCATCGCCGACATAGAACGCTGCCTCGCCGAACATCAAGCCAGAGCTTCCTGACCCCGCCTCGCGCAGAGAGGGATCAATGGGCATCCAGATCAGTTTACCAATTGCCTTGCTCATCATACATCCGGCATCTACCGTTACAGCCGCAACCCGCAGCTCGTAGGGAGCTTCTTGTTCATTGTCGGGTATGCCCTGCTGTGGCCATCGCTGCCCGGGCTGCTGTACACGGTGTACTGCCGGCGCACCCCGCGCTTTGTGGGACTTCCCTGCAGACTGCCCGGTTGATATCCACTGCGTGAACCCGGCGTGTGGGGGGACAATCGCTGTAGAGCGCTGGGGTCGGGAGGTTTTAAGGGGTTTGGGTTCCATACATTTCCAGTCATGTCTAAGACGCCATACGGGTTGGCTCCCAGCGGGTAGCTGCCTACCATGTTAGTGTCGCCCATGCAGTAGGTGGAGGCGGCATCGTTCCATGAATTCGCCAAAGAACAATTGGGATTTCCGTCGCCCCAGGGGAAAGCGCGCGTATCGTCCGAACCGCGGGCGGCTTTCTCCCATTCGGCTTCAGTTGGCAAACGCTTACCGGCCCAGGCGCAGTAGTCACGTGCGTTGTACCAGGAGACGTAGATCACCGGGTATTCGGCGTAGATCGGATTGTTGTAATAGGGGTCGCGGGTGTAGGAATAATTGTAGGCTGGCGAGGCGCAGGCGCCGGCCGCCACGCACTGCGCGTACTGGGCATTGGCGACCTCGTACTTGTCGATGGAATATGCATCCAGGTAGACAGTATGCAAGGGGAGCTCGTTCGTTTCGCCTGGTAAGTCACAAGCGGCAAGTACACCGGGTAATCTATTTTCACACCCCAAACAATGCGCCCAGCTTTCCATTTGATTTTCAAGCATTATCGAGGCTTAGATCAACGACAACGATGATTACGCCCGAACGTAGTCAAGGCGTAACCAACCGATTTTGAATGTACGGAAAACGTAACCAACGAATTGCATGGTTACGTATTGATGAGCACACTCGAATTACTCGGCCCTTTGGATTGGGGACGCTTTCCTGAACGCAACCTGTTAAGGGTGCCAGGCCAATTTGCCCATGCCCCTGCACTTCACCTATCGCGATACCACCGTTAGCCTCATCGAACACGAGCGCGGCAAATATGTCTGCCCGCTTCGCTTTCCTGAAAAGACCGCCGAAGCCTGTCCCGTCAACCATAA
>JAYRNN010000095.1:0-11753 GCA_041912175.1 Anaerolineales bacterium
GCGCATCGCCGTGCGGGGTCAGAGACGACATTAGCCGCGGGGCCCCGCCCCGGGGGGGCCTCGTGTCGCGCAAGTCGGCAAGGACCCCCCAAATGCATGGAAGCCACGCCCCCCCCCGGCGTCGTCGCTGTAACCCCCCATGACCGCGGGGTTGTGTTAAAATAATACGTATGGATTGTTTTTTTTGGGGGGTAAACCCCGCCAAATCAACACAGCTAAACCTATTGGAGCTAAATAATTTCACAGAAGGAGGTTGCTATGGTAATCACAATAACCATGCCTCAACCAAGCCATTATGTGACGGATGGTACGGTATTAAATTGGTACAAAAAGGAAGGCGATCCTATACAGGAAGGAGAACCCCTGCTTGAATTCGAAACAATTAAAGCCACGCAGGAAATCCTGGCTCCCAACACAGGAACAGTAAAACATATTCTTGTTAAGGAAGGTGAGACTGTCGTTTGTGATTCACCTCTGGTCGAAATCGAGGTGGATGAATAGGAGAATTTCTACTGGCTGCAAATGAATCGACAATCCTTCACACAGGCAACCCGCAATAGCTAAATTAACAAAATTGTACCCAAATTAAGGAAATAAGCCGATGACGACCGAAGAAATCCCTGAAACCAACAAAACCAGCCTGGGCTTGTACATATTTCCAAAAGAGGCTTACGCCATGTGGCAAGCCAATCCCGAAGGCGTGCACGTCCTGGATGTGCGCACCTTTGAGGAATACACCTTTGTCGGGCACCTGGAAATGGCGTACAACGTCCCCTTTATCTTTCCCAAGTATGACCCCAAAGGTCCCTCCCTTCCCGGCAGACCGCCAGGCTGCTACGGCATACCCAATCCTGACTTTGTCCCCGTGGTAAAGAGCCTGTTTGGTTTGAACGACATCATTCTGGTTTACTGCGCCACCGGCGGTCGCGGCGCGTTAGCGGTGAACGCGCTGTCTCAGGCCGGTTTTACCAATGTGTATAACATTGTCACCGGCCTCGAAGGTGATAGAGTGAACGACCCGGGGAGCGTGTTCCACGGTAAGCACATGCGCAACGGATGGAAGAATTCCGGCCTGCCCTGGGGTTTTGATTTCCATCCCGATCTTATGTATGTCGACCCGGACCCTACCAACTAGCCTAGGGAAGATCAGGCGTCAGAAGGGATTTGTCAAGCGCCCGACAACGAAACATGAAGCCGATTGAGTTTGAAACAAGGAGATAAGTAAATGCCGACGATATCCACACTACACGCAAGCCACGAAGTTCCCGAAGGCAAGCTGACCAGCCTGGGACTGTATGTGACTGCCGCGGAAGCCTACGAGATGTGGAAAGCCAACCCGGAGCGAGTCAAAGTGCTCGACGTGCGCATGGTCGAAGAGTATGTCTTCGTCGGTCATGCAGCGATGGGGGTCAATATTCCGGTCGCATTTCCCAAGTATAAATGGCAAGCGGACAAGCAGAAGTATTCCTTCGAGATCAATCCTGATTTCATCGACCATGTCAAGGAAGTGTTCAAGCCTGACGATACCATCGTGGCTATGTGCCGCTCTGGCGGGCGCAGCGCCTTCGCCATTAACTTGCTTGCCAAAGCTGGATTTACGAACATTTACAACATCATCGATGGCTTTGAAGGCGACACTGTCAACGATCCCGAGAGCGTCTATCACGGCAAGCGCATGAAGAACGGCTGGAAGAACTCTGCTCCCTGGTCCTATGATCTCGATCCAACCAAGGTATGGATTCCCACTGGCGAAGAGCTGGAAAAACTGCGCAGCACCCTGGACGTGTAAGCTTGTTTTGGAACGAGTGATGGTATTGAGTTGTGTAAGCCCCGTCCGGGGTTTACACAACCCTGCCCTCAAAGAAGGAGGTGGTTTGATGACTGCCAACGAATTATTTACGATTATCGCACAGATATCCGGTTTGCTCGGCATCGTCTGCAGCATGCTGGCGATGGGTTTGGGGTTAACCTTATCCCAGATCATCCAACCGTTAAAAAACGTGCGCCTGGTGATCCTGGCGCTGCTGGCGAACTTTGTGCTGGTGCCCCTGCTCGCCTATGCCATCACGCTGATTATCCCCCTCGAAGAGTCGTTAAGGATCGGATTGATTGTCCTGGCTACCTGTGCAGGAGCGCCCTTCCTCATCTTAGAAGCGAAAGGCGCCAAAGCCAGCCTGGGCGTTGCTGTAGGGTTGATGACCCTGCTGATGGTGGTGACCATTTTCTACCTGCCCCTGGTCCTGCCGGTGCTCCTGGCTGGCGTCGAAGTGGATGCGGGAGCAATCGCCCAGTCGCTGATCGTGCTGATGCTGATCCCGCTGGTCCTGGGTTTGCTGGTCAAGTCGCACGCACCCGACACGGCTAATAACTGGGCGCCATCTATGAATAAGATCGGCAGCCTGGGAATCCTGATCTTGCTGGTGGTCGGGTTGGGGTTGAATTTAGCCAACGTAATCAGCCTGATTGGAACGGGTGGCTTCCTGGCGCTGCTGCTCTTCATTATCGGTAGTCTCTTAATCGGTTTTGCCTTTGGCGGCCGGGATCCAGGCGTCCGCAATGTGATGGGGTTGGGCACAGCCCAGCGTAATGTATCGGCTGCTATTCTCATTACGTTGACAAACTTTGCCGGCACGATGGCAGTCCCGTATGTGCTGGTGGCGGCTATCCTGCTCCCATTGATCTTAATTTCAACCGCTCGCTGGTTGGGCAAACGCAGCGAGGCAGCAGCGGCGCCAGCGGCACAGACGGTGTAACCAGGGTGTAGGCTATGGGTTGATTATTCTTCCATACGAGTCAAGCATAGACAAAGGATTATGGCACTCTTCGGTGCCTAAATCCGTTGTCTGTTCTTAACAGCCTGCAGTGTGCACCTGACCTGCACACAATAGCATGGAGTTGAAAATGACTGTTGCAAACAAAACCAAACCGCGATCGAACCCCTTGCTCCGCTATCTGCCGATATTGGGATGGCTTCCCAAATACCAGCGTGCCTGGCTGCGTACGGACCTGATTGCCGGATTGGTGGTCGTGGCGCTGTTAATCCCTGAGGGCATGGCCTACGCAGAAATCGCGGGTGTCCCCCCACAAACTGCCTTCTATGCCGCACCGATTGGTCTGTTGGCATTTGCCATTTTCGGCGCCTCGCGCCAATTGGTGGTGGCGGTTTCGGCGATCATTGCCACGATGTCTTTCGCCACAGTCAGCCTGATCGCCGCGCCGGATACACCCGAATTCATCCTGCTGACCGCCGCCCTGGCAGTGTTGGCTGGACTAATCTCTGTACTCGCTGGAATCCTTAAGCTGGGGCGGGTAGCGCAATTCTTCTCCGAATCGGTGATGGTCGGTTTTATCACCGGCTTGGCGCTAACGGTAATGGTTAAACAAGTGCCTAAGATCCTGGGCATCGAAGGCGGGCATGGCAATTTCTGGGAGCATTTTATTGAAATCCTTAGGCGCCTGCCAGAAACAAGCCTGCCTACCCTGATCACTGGTATTCTGTGCCTGATCCTGCTGATTGCCCTGGAGCACTATTTCCATAAGATACCAGCTGCGCTGGTGGCGCTGGTCTTTGGAATCCTCATTTCAATCATATTTGGGCTTGAGGCGCGCGGTGTGGAGATTGTCGGCGAGATCCCGGCAGGGCTGGCGCGGCCGCAGTGGCCGGCGGTTGGATTGCAAAACTGGTGGCTCTTATTTCCGGGCGCGCTGGGGTTGGCTTTGGTGAGTTTCGCTGAAGCCATCGGCCCAGCGCGCAGCTTTGCTGCGGCGCATAAATACAAGCTGGACCCCAACCAGGAGCTGATTGGATTGGGCGCCGCGAACTTCGGTGCAGGCTTATTCCAGGGCTTCCCAATCGGCTCAAGCCTGTCAAAATCGGCGGCGAACGATCGGGCTGGGGCAAAGAGCCAGATGTCAGGCATTATTGCCGCAGGCGTCACCGTCGTGGTAGCGCTGTTTTTTACCCAGTTCTTCTACGCCTTACCCGAAGCGGCGCTGGGGGCTATCGTCATTGTGGCGGTATCGGGCATGGTCAAGGTTGCCAAGATCAGGCGCCTTTACCAGGTGCGCCGCTCCGATTTCGTCCTGGCGATGGTAGCGCTTCTGGCTGTGCTGACCTTCGAGACTCTCGAGGCGCTGCTCATCGCTGTGATTGTCTCCCTGTTTGCCCTGGTGTGGCGCGCCAGCCAGCCCAGGCTGGCGGTTTTGGGTCGGGCGCCAAAAACCCTGCAGTTCAGTGACATCCGGCGACATCCGGAAAATATTACCACACCGGGCCTGCTGATCGTACGCCCGGAAAACGGCCTGTTCTTCGCCAACGCCGCTGGTATCCGTGAGGCAATTATTTCTGAAATGACTTCCAGCGCCGAGCCGGTCAAGGCTGTGCTGCTCGACCTGGGGGCGACGACCGACCTGGACGTACCCAGCGCCGATATGCTGGGCGAGCTGAGCGAAGAATTGCACAGCCACAACGTACGTTTCATTCTGATGCGCATGATCACCCCGGTGCGGCAGATGCTCGAGCTTTCCAGAGCTATGGAGAAGATCAGACCAGAGGACATATTTATCGGCCCGACGGAGGCGATCCTGGATTATCTTTCAGGGCAATATGATGACCCCGGTATCCTGGAGTTGGTGCGCAGCGGAGCAGATTCAGTGCACAGCCTGCTGCAGGCCAGCCTGGCCACCGCCCCGGCTGAGCGACGGGCCAGTCTGGCGGCGATCGCGGATGGGATTGGCAAGGGTATTAAATAAGGCGAGATGAACCCAAGATGACATTTTCATAAGCCGATACCACCTTCAAAACTGTTATAGCTAAATTGGAGAAATGATAATGAGAAAAATTAGTCTAACCATGTTGATCCTTATAACCGTCGTGCTGGCAGCTTGCGCTCCGGCTGCGACCCCTACACCGGCGCCCACGCAGCCGCCGGTAGACAATCAGGCCACGATAGATGCGTCCGTAGCAGCGACGGTGGCAGCTCAACCCCCAGCGCCAACCCAGCCACCACCGCCGACGCAGCCGCCGGCGCCCACTGAGGCCCCCACCGCTGAGCCTACCCAGGCTGTTGCCGGTTATGCCCCAGCGCTGACCGGCGTCATCTGGCAGTGGACCGCCAGCCAGGCCGGCGACCAGGTTACCACGGTGAGCGATCCCAGCCGTTACCAGGCCCAGTTCAACGTAGATAGCAGCCTGATCATCAAAGCGGACTGTAACACGGTGGCCAGTACCTACTCGGTGGGTGAAGGCAACAGCATGACCATCCAGCCCGGCGCTGCCACGTTGATGGCCTGCCCGGAGGATTCGCAAGCGGATGCCTTCTTACAGCAGCTCAATGCAACCGCTTCCTACCAGTTTTCATACGGCGCATTGATGCTCAGCCAGGCCGACCCCACGCAGACGATGACCTTCCAGATGCTGCCGGTGGCGATCCTGCCCGCGCCGGAGGCAAATGCGCCTTCAGCAACGGCGAACACGGCGGTCAATGTACGCAGCGGCCCGGGTGAAAACTACACCCTTTATGGCGTGCTGCAGGCTGGACTTCAGGCCGCCGTGGTTGGCAAGAGCGAGGATGGCAAATGGTGGGCATTGAACATGCCCGTTTCGCCGACCGGCAAAGGCTGGGTCTCCGGCGACTATGTAACCGCCAGCAACGCTGACGGCGTCCCAGCCATGCCTGCTCCACCCGTCCCGCCGACCGTGGAGCCTGTGCCGCCCGGGCCGGATGACCCTCAGGCAACCGTTCTACAGCCGGTGTATGTGCGCCAGGGGCCAGGAGAAACCTACGCAGCTTATGGCGCAGCCCAGCCCGGCCAGACTGCCCTGGTAATCGGTCGCAGCGAAGACGCCGCTTATTGGGTTGTGCGGGTAAACCCGCAGCTTATCCCGAGCGGCTTCGCCTGGGTGCAGGCTTCATTGGTGCAGGCGTCAAATGTTGAGAATGCACCGGTAATCGCTGCTCCAGTAGCTCCGCCGACCAGTGCGCCCGTACCGCCGCCATCCACGGCGGGCGCGCCGACGGCAACCGCCACGGCGGCCGTGAACATCCGCACCGGACCCAGCACCGCCTATCCGGTCCTTGGCGTGGCCCAGCCTGGGCAAACTGCCGAAATAACCGGGGTCAGCCAGGATGGCGGGTGGTGGCAGATACGGGTGTCGACTTCGGTCTCATCAGATGGCCTGGCCTGGGTGTCAGGTGACTACACTTCCGTCGTGAATACAACGAATGTGCCGGTCGTGACCGCCCCACCAGCGCCGCCGCCAGTCGAAACAACACCGCCACCCGCAACGCCGAGCGGCGCGTGGGTAGTCACCACTGAGCCGTTGAACGTGCGCTCAGGACCGGGCAATGAGTATTCAAGCTATGGCGTAATCCCGGCCGGGGTGCCCCTGGAGGCGGTCGGCGAGTCGAATGGCTGGCTCTCGGTGGTCATTCAGGCGCTGCCGGGCGGGATCGGATGGGTCTCTGGGAACTACGTCGTCCCCTACACCGATGCAGTGGCAACGCCGTACTAGTAATAATGATCGCCCCGTTCAATACGGGTGTGTACGGTGAGATGTGGGAAGTTGCCCAGAGCAATAAGGTTGTTTGCCAATTCTACGTCTATATCCAGGTTCCGTAACAATCAGGCTTTATCGTTAATGTGAGCTGCTGCGCAGCTCACATTAACGATAGAAGAAAAGGAAAAAGAATAGACGACGGCTACAGACAGTTGTCCAGCTTCGGCGGGCTGGTCGAGACACCCTCTTCATCGTGGAGCAAGCATTCCCACGACCGGCTGTTACTTCAACGGTTCAGTGAAGCCTTGCTGATGAGATTATCAAGCGCGGGAAATTGAAAATGAATAGAAGGGAGTAGAGATGATTGACCCACGCGCAAAACCCAAATCCTATCTGCGACTGATGGCGCTGGTTGCCCTATTAGGTATTATCAGTGCGCTGGTTACCTTTACCTTTGTTGTCCTGGTTGATCAAGGAACGCGCCTGATTTGGGAACAAAGTGCAGAAGCGCTCGGGATCGATCCACGCCTGTTTACCATACTCGTTTGCAGCATCGGTGGTTTAGCCGTTGGACTGCTGGTAAAGCTCTTCGGGGACCATAATGCGATCTTTGCCGATTTGATGCAAGAATTCGGCAAAACCGGGCGTTTCGACTACCGCCACGCCCCCGGGATTGCGATCACAGCCTTCGTTTCGCTGATCTCCGGCGCGAGCCTGGGCCCTGAAGCGCCGCTGGCAGACGCCTGCGGCGGACTCGGCACTTTGGTTTCCGACCGGCTCAAGCTTGATGACCAGGAATCGCGCGCAATGGGCTATTCCGGGGTCAGTGGGATGCTGGCTTCCTTTATTACCAATCCCTTTGGTGGGGCGCTGCTGGGTCTGGAGTCAGCCCAGGGCGGTGTCACCGGTAAGCAGGCATATTTCTGGGAGCTGTTTCCCAGCTTGCTGGCTTCGGCTGTGTCAACGGTGGTCTTCGTCTTGTTGAGCGGGAAATTTTTCGAGACGCTATACAAGTTCCCGCAATATACGCCTCGGCTGGCAGACATGGTTTACGCCGTGCCGCTGGGATTGCTCGGGGGAGTGGTGGGCGTGTTGTTCATGCTTTCCCTCAGACGCATGCAACGGTTCTTTCTCGTCATGAAGGGGCGCGTGGTGCTACGCGGGCTGCTTGGCGGTCTGGGCATGGGCATCATTGGCGCACTCCTGCCGCTGACGCTGTTCTCAGGCGAGGAGGAGACGGTTGACCTGATCAACCACGCAGCGGAGATCGGCGTGGTGATGCTGATCGTCTTAGGTTTGGTCAAGCTGTTTGCAACCTCCCTGCTACTCGCCACGGGCTGGAAAGGCGGCTATATCTTCCCAATCATGTTCGCCAGCATTGCCCTGGGATTGGCATTAGACATCCTGTTTCCCAGTATCCCCGTAGCGGTGTGTGTTGCCGCAACGACGGCAGGGGCGCTCGTCGCGGCCTTGCGGGCGCCTTTATTCGCAGCACTCTTTACGTTGGTCCTGGTGCAAAAAGAGACCGCGGCTGTCATTGCCGTCGCCGTGGTTGTCAGTGCTTTACTGACCGCGCTGATGGCGCTGCGGAACGCCCGGCGCGCTGCAAGCCAGGCAGGATCTATCCCGAATACAGAGTAACTAAAATATACAAAGTGAAGCTTATGAAAAATCTCACTCCCCCTTCCAACGCTATTGCCCGCTTCATACCCGGCCTTGCATTGATAAAAGGTTTCACTCCCGCGTTGCTGCGTACGGAACTCATCGTGGCAGTCACGGTGTTTGCGGTGCTCGTGCCCTCGGCGATGGCTTTCGGCGATCTCGCCGGGGTCTCACCTGTCGCCGGTCTGTATGTCGCCCTCGGCGCGATGGTGATGTACGCCCTGTTCGGTACATCGAAGCAGGTCATCATGGGGCCTGAAGCGACATCGGCGATCATGACTGCCACTGCTGTAGCGCCCCTGGCCGGCGGCGACCCGCTGCGTTATGCCGCGCTGGCGGCCACGATCGCGATCCTGGTCGGCGTCCTGGCGCTGCTGGCGCGCGTGGCGCGGTTGGGATTCATCACCGACTTCCTATCCAAACCGATTCTGGTCGGCTACATCTTTGGCGCCACGCTGATCGTGATCGGCAGCCAATTGGGCAAGATGTTCGGCATCAAGCTCGAAAGCGACCAATTCTTCCGCCAGGTCCTGGAGCTTATCAGCCGCCTCGAAGAAGCGCACTTGCTTACCGTCGCAATTGGTATTGTCTGCATGGCAGCGCTGCTGATCATGCGCCGGATCAATCGCAAATTGCCAGGCCCACTCATCGTCGTCGTCGTCGCCATTATAGTCTCTGCCGTCTTTGACCTACAGGCAAAAGGCGTCGCCATTGTCGGCGCGGTGCCAGCAGGATTGCCCAAACTGACGATCCCGGTGGTGGATTTTCAAGACATCCTGGCGCTGCTGCCCGCCGCCCTGGGCCTGACAATCCTGATCTATGCCGATGAAATCCTGACCTCGCGCGTCTTTGCGGCAAGACACGGCCAAAAGATCGATGCCAATCAGGAATTTGTCGCCATCGGTATGGCCAATATCGGGGCCGGTTTTTTGACCGGATTCCCGGCTGCGCTCAGCGCCTCGCGTACGACCGTCTCTGATCAGATGGGCGGCAAATCGCAGTGGGTCGGCTTGATCGCCGCTGCGCTAACCATCATCTTCCTCCTCTTTCTCACCCCCCTGCTGGCGCCGCTGCCCACCGTAGCGCTCGGCGCGATCATCATCGTCGCATCGCTTGGGTTGATCGACATCGCCGCATTCCGCTTCTTGCGGCAGGTGCGCACCTCTGAGTTTTGGCTGGCGATCGTGACGGCTTTTGGCGTACTGACCGTCGGCGTGTTACAGGGCATTCTCGTTGCTGTGATGTTTTCGCTCATCAATGTCATTTTTCACATCTCGCGCCCTCACGATGCGCTGTTGGACGATCTGGACGCCAACGGTGGTACGGTGTATCGCGGCGTCGCCGACAAAGAAACGGCGCTGACCGAACCGGGTTTAATCGTCTATCGTTTTGATGCGCCGCTGGTCTTTGCAAACGCCGGATTTTTTACAGAACGGCTGGAAGAGCTTATCGCCAACGCCGGTGCGGGATTGAATTGTGTCATTCTCGATGCGGAAGCAATCAGCGATTTCGATTCGACGGCGGCAGAGGCGCTGGAGACTCTGGATGCGGACCTGGAGCGAGGCGGGGTCGAATTGTGGATTGCGCGGGCGAATCAGCCGCTGCGTGAACTCTTGCAGACAACGGGACTATCAAAACGGCTGGGTAAAGATAATATCTATCCATCGGTGCGCGCCGCAGTGGCGGCGTATCGAGCGCGCTTCGGGTTCGCTTAGGGACGCCTGCAAAATCTAATCTGGAAGTAACGGATGAATAATCTATCCAGTCGACTGGTGGTTTACCTGGTTGGGGGAGCTGCTTTCTTCCTGATCCTGTTCGGGATTCGCGGAACAGCCGATATCATTAACCCGATCTTATTGGCGGCCGTGATTACGATCACCGTTCTGCCCATCCCCAGTCGATTGACAAAACGGGGGTTGCCTGGCTGGCTGGCGATGGTGGTGAGCATCCTGATCGTGGTCCTGCTGTTGGGGCTGGTCATTGCGACAGTTTTTTTCTCGGTCACGAAACTGACCACCGAGTTGCCGACTTACATGGCGAGCGCTTCACAGCAAGCCAGCGAGGATCTTTCAACGACAGAAGACCCAGAGATGAGCGCAGAGATCGAGCAGGTAACGGTTTCAATGGGTCCGATCGTGCAGGGCTTACTGACGAGCGTGATCAATCTGTTGGTTCAGTTCGGAATTGCTCTGTTTATTTTCTTCTTCATGATCAGCGCCGCGCTATCCTTGCCAACCCCCTCCCGCTTGGGCTTGGATCCGAATACACCGGTCATCAGTCGAATAACGACGCTCACTGAAGATGTGCGCAAGTATATGACCGTGCTGACCGGAGTTAATTTTTTGGTCGGCCTGGGCGATACCCTATTTCTCTTGTTTCTGGGAGTGGATTACGCCGTGCTGTGGGGGCTGCTGGCGTGGTTTATGGGTTATATCCCCTCGATCGGCTTCATCGTTGCCTTGATCCCGCCGGTGCTGATGGCTTACGCTCAGTACGGCCTGCAAACCGCGCTGATCGTCCTGGTTGGATTTATTGTGATCAACGGCGGTGTACAGAACTTTTACCAGCCGAAGGTCATGGGTGATAGGTTGAGCATCTCACCAGTGGTCGTTTTTATCGGTTTGTTCGTCTGGGGATTCCTGTTAGGCGGCATCGGCGCCATCCTGGCAGTACCGATGACTTTGCTGGTGCTGATCATAATGGAGAATTTCGATGGGACTCGCCCCGTGGCGATATTGATGCGCTACACAGGTGAGGAGAAAAAAGAGGAAAGGCAGGAAGCGGCAAAGGATATCAAGGGTCTATGGGGAAAAGCAAAGGGTTCGTTCAAGTCTGATGAAGGATCAGATAATAAAATCCCGTGAACAAAAGTTGAAGCCGTCCTGGGAACGGAAACAGCAATCTTTATCCGGGATTCAGTGGCTGCGCTATCGGCTTCCAATACCGGTGGAAACGGGTTCATATCGCTAGTTAGCTTTGCATCCCTGTTCTTCCCAGCGATTGGGCTGTTCTTGCAGCTTAAATATGTCCTGAACCGAATCTGGGGGGTTCCACTGGTCCAGCGGGGACAGAGGTCAGTCCTGCCCAGGCAACGCTTATTTGCATTTATCATGGTGATCGCTTTAGGACTGTTGGTCGTCCTGGCTACGGTGGTCAACGTTGTCATCGAGCCTGGCCCTGGTTCGCAAACGGTTTGCATACATAAATCTTTGCTCACACCTCCGGCTTGCGCATCAGTATTAGGCGGAGCATATAACTGTCAAATATTGGCGGAGAATGAGGTAAGTTTGGTTTCCTTCAACCAGGGTAAGAGGCGGGTAGTGTATCTTTCATTCAGGAAAAACGGGTGGACAGTTGAGCGGTGACGGCTTGGAGACCCGTTGGGGAATGGAACACCACTGCCTTGCGGTAACTCCACATTGGCATTTGATTTGCGGCACGTTCACCATCGCCCGCCCCCAACTCAATGCAATTTGCCGCTGGTAATGCCCATTCCGCCGAAAATTTTGCCGCTGGTGGCTGCGACACCTACTGCAATTCACCCGGCTTTCCTTGCGCTTTGACTTTTTCCGCCGCACGTGCTTCGCCCTCC
>JAYRNN010000096.1:0-6682 GCA_041912175.1 Anaerolineales bacterium
ACCATGGGCGTGAGGGCGTGGAAGGATGTGCGGGTACCCCTGTGTGTGGTCTACGATTTGGAAGATAAGCAGATCAAACGCGGTCGGGTGCACTTTAAAATGCCCGCCTTGTTGCAGCAGCTTGGCATATCAATGGGGTAAGGGGGCATATATAGATGCCTGATCCTACCAATTCACCCTCTGTTCCACCCCAGGCGCGCTTCTTTCAATGGATGCTGGGTTTCTCCTCCCTGATGGTTTCCCATGCGCTGGTCAAGGCCGGCGTGATCGAGCAATTGAGCGACCAGCCCCAAACCCCGGACGCCCTGGCGAGCGCATGTGGTTTGCATCGCCAGGTGCTCTTCCGCGCCTTACGCTTTGCCACCGCCATCGAGCTTACAACCCGGGTAGGAGACCAATATTCTCTTACCGGTCTGGGTCGCCTCATGCTTAAAGACACTCCCGGTAGTCTATATAACGCCGTGCTCATATCAGGTGGTGAACCATGGATGCGCTCCTGGCTTAATTTTTCCTATTGCCTGGTCACCGGGGAGAGCGCCTTCGAGCATTTTATGGGCGCCCTCTTCTTCGATTATCTGGAGCAGCATCCCGAATACGGTCAACCCTATCATCAGCAGGGCAGTTCCTTCGCTACGATTACCGATCCTGTCATCGCCGCGACTTACGATTTCAGCCGTTTTCAGACAGTCTGCGACATCGGTGGTGGACAGGGAATGTTCCTGAATGCTGTCTTGCAAGCCAACCCCCACCTCAAGGGTATTCTTTATGACCAGGCCAGCGTGTTAGAACAACATACCCTCGGCGAGTTATCCAATCGGGTCGAGATCATCGCTGGCAACTTTTTTGAAAGTGTGCCAGCGGCAGATTTGCTGATCTTAAAAGCTGTGCTGCATGACTGGCCTGACGAAAAATGCGCCCTCATCTTGGAGCAATGCCGACGGGTGATGCAGCCCGCTTCTCGCCTTGTGCTTGTGGAACGGGTGATGGACGAGCCGGTTGATGCCATGAACGCGTTCTACGACTTGCACATGCAGGTGATGCTGCAGGGCAGGGAGCGCACGGCTGCCGAGTTCGGCGCCCTTCTCCAAAACGCTGGCTTGCAGCTCTTACGAGTGATTCCGACTCCCTCGCCAATCATCCCTTTGCGCATCATTGAGGCTTCGTTGACAGGCCAGGAAACTCCCGCGCGTGATCTCCTCTAATTGTTTGACAATCGCACAGAAGGAGGGTAGAGAAAAAAGCGGTGTGAATTTTCGTCGTCGGCTATATATCACGCGATCCATTTGAATCTGTCGGAGATAAACATGAATAAACATCTTCCGCGGCTTGGGTTATTACTGATCTTGATTGTTTCATTGCTGACCACTACCATCTGGCTGTGGAATTCTCCAAGGAGCGCTTTTGCTGGACTGCAAGAAGAGCCCAACACTCCTGTAACCGATCTTGTGATTGACGCCATCGAGATCACCCAATCCGTGCAGGATTTGGATAATAGCGTCCCGCTGGTGGCAGGTAAGCGCACCTTCGTGCGCCTCTACGCCCATTCCACCAATGGAGTTTATCCAACTACTGCGACCCTTACAGCAACATCGGGGGCGCTTACGCAGACGATCCTGCCCATCAAGCCGGGCGGTCCGATCATCAATGTGCGCCCGACCTATAACCGCCTGATGCCGACGCACGCCTTCCTGTTCGAACTGCCCCTATGGGCTACCTTCGGACAGAATGTGTTTTTAAGCGCTCAGGTCAACCCCAGTCTCCGCTGGCGCCCACGCAGTCCGGAGGAATATAGTTACGCCAATAATACGCTCAGCAAAACAGTTAGTTTCGACCCTGTGCCTACTTTGCACCTGGTGATCGCCGATCAACCTTATACCTTCAATAACCAATTTTACTCGGCGCGCGCTTATGACCGCTGGAAGGCGTTGGAATGGATCTCTCGTGTTTACCCGCTGAGTAATGTCAAGGTATATTTTCGAACCCTTCCCCTTATTCAGGCGCAGCGTAAACTGGATAAAAATAAAAATTGGGTCTTGATCTACCCAACCTGTAGCTGGCTCAATCTTTACATGGCCTATCATCGCGCCGCCATCTTCGGTAATCCTTTCGTACCTAAAACTGCAACCTTCCTATCTATTGTGTGGGATGACATCAACGTGGGCTTCATGCGTGGCTGCGCCCCCATCAACGGCATGCTCGACAGCACGGGTTACACCCGGGTCGCCTCCGGGCCAGTCGGAAATCAGGATTGGGGTTGGGATTTCGATGGCTCGTATGCCGACTGGTACAGCGGGCACGAGGTGGGGCATGCTTGGAGTCAATTTCACGTGCGCGGTGGCCCGGGATACGTCAAAGATGGCTGCGGAGGAGAGGCAAAGGCCGTCAAGCAAAATCTAAACGGAAGTATCAGTCCTGTCGGGGATATTTTCGATCCCACCGTCATCACTGGCTTTGATTCGTTAAGCCTGGCGCAAGGTAAAAATCCAATCCTGGGACCGTATTGGTCGGATATGATGACCTATTGTGATTATCTATGGATGAGCAAGACCACTTATGTGGCGTTAAAGAATATGTTTAATGCTTACTTGCCGCTGACCGTGGTAGATACCCCACACCGATCAAACGCCCAGGAAGCCCTGGCGATATTTGGTGAGTTGGATCCATTGAGCGGCGCGGTATCCATGTTGCCGGTTTCGGTCATCACCAGTGAGGCAGAGCTCGTTCCTCCCGCAACTGGGCCTTACGCTGTCGTCTTCCGCGCGGCCGGCGGCGAGGAGCTGGCACGCTATCCGTTCACCCCCGCCAATCTGGATGGCGGTCCAGCGCCGGAAGACGGCAATGAGCAAGAAACTGCTTATATCGCCCTTTTGCTTCCCAATATTCGCGCTATCGCCAGTTTGGAACTTGAGGGTCCCGGCGGTGTTCTTTACCAGATCAAAGCCGGTTTAAATTTGCCCGCGGTACAGGTAACCTCCCCGAATGGGGGCGAGGTATTTGGCGAAGCGCCCATCACCGTAAGCTGGATCGCCAGCGATATCGATGGAGACTCATTGACCTTCAACGTCGATTACAGCCCCGATAACGGCGCATCCTGGGAGCCTGTAGCGCAACATATCACAGAGACACAGGTGACCATCGACCAGGTCAACCTGCCGGCCAGTGACATGGCGCTCTTCCGCGTCTCGGCCAGCGACGGAATCCATACCAGCGTGGATCAATCGGATGGAATCTTCTTTATCCCCAACCACCTGCCCTCGGGCGAGATCGTAGCACCCGCAATGGACACCACCATTGCCAGCGACCAGACGATTGCGTTTCAAGGACAAGTATACGATTATGACCTGGGCACGCTTGATGACGCCAACCTGCAATGGTGGTCAGACCGTGACGGGATGTTGGGAAACGGCTCAATTCTGAGCTCTGCCAGCCTGAGCCAGGGCCTGCACGAGATCAACCTGGTCGCAGACGATGGCCAGGGACAATACATTGTGGATCAAGTGATCGTCACAGTGGTCAGCACGCCCAATGATCTGCCGCCACAACCCAACGCACTGGTTGCAGGCCCAGACCTTGTGTTTCTGTATCCAACCGCTGGTGTCTCTGGCGCTACGCTTTACCTGGATAACCAGAACCTGGGCGTTCCAATTGCCTGGGGAGCGACTTCCGATCAAGACTGGGTTGAGTTAAGCGCTTATTCTGGCGTCGCGCCTCAGGATATCACCGTCTCAACCAGCCTGACGGGGCGAGATTTTGGGACGCATAAAGCCTTGCTCACATTCTTCGATCCAGATGGTCAATACGAGCCGGTATATGTTATCCTGTCCGCCGCCATTCCAAAGTATGACCTTTTTTTACCCATCATGGCGCGGTAAATTCTGATTCTGTATGATTCGCCACATCCTTCCGATTCTCGCTCGACCAGAAGTTGGGTTTTAAGATAGTTGTAACCGCTGATTTTTATGCCTGGACTGGTGAATCAACTACATGATCATCCCAGACCCTGAACCCGACCTGGTCAATTATCTTTTTGACGGGATATTCAAACTGCATTTATTCCGCCTGGCGCTCCAAATTGATCTTTTTATTTCGCATCAATAGAGCAATCCAGTTGAGCGTGATTTTCTCACTGTCTGGTCATGTTATACTCGAAACAGGTTTCTGTTTTGGTTACGATTGAACAATTTACGTCCACTTTGTACAGTCCAGGAGAGATAAGAGATCCTTATGAAGGCTAATTCCCAAAGCGCCTCAATGCCCAATTTGGGAGAGGTGATGATTACCACCGTACTAAAAATCGAACACCGTATCCTGAGGGTGATGATGGAGGCGATGGCCGATTGGTTAGCAAAAGCAGATGCTTTAGCCGCCCTTGAGATGAAGGAGCGTATCAGCCTG
This sequence comes from Anaerolineales bacterium, assembly GCA_041912175.1. GTDB lineage: Bacteria > Chloroflexota > Anaerolineae > Anaerolineales > UBA4823 > CAZAGA01. Next base: position 4,396 of record JAYRNN010000096.1, read on the forward strand.
CTGAATATAGCCTTGGAAGCTCATGCCCAACGTGAAGAGCAGCATCTATTTGCCCACCTGCATCCACGTTCTGACCAGGCGCGTCATCTGGTCGACATGATGGTGCTGGTTCACGACGAGGTACGAGGCCTGTTTGAAGAAATTGAAACGATGGAGAACCCGAAAGAACACATCTGGACGATTCTTGACCTCACGGAGACGCACTTTGTGAGGGAGGATGAGGAGGTTTTCCCCTTGGCTGAGGAGTTATTGCCGCGTGAAATGCTCCTTGAGTTAGCAATGCAAGGGTAAGCCCAATAAGTACTCCAGGGAGAAACCGCGCGGCAGCGAATCGTTAGGTTGGAGCGTCTTTTGGCTGCTCAATATTGGGCTGGTATTGATCCGCTCCCAATCTTGCCGACATGGGCGTACGATAATGGTCCCGTTTTTTCTACTTTCAAGATCATAACCCCGGCGCCTTTTCCGGCTCAGGCACGCCGCTACGAATTTTCCTGGACGGGGCGGGTTTGCCAATTAGCAACAGCGCTTCTTCAACATAAGGCGCTTCAAGGATAGATTGAGTTACCTCCGTGGTGATCGCTTGCTGGGTATCTTTTGGCAAGTGGGCGGTCATCAGTCCTATCCTGGCAGTTGTGCATTATAAGTTAAATCCCAGAATCACTACCTGGAACAATTTGATAGGGTAAGGAGACAGCTTCTACGGGACAGATCATCTCGCAGTTTTCACAATCGTTGCATGCCTCGGTTTCTCTGACCCTGGCGATGCCCTCCGGTGGCTCTAAAGCATCGGTAGGACAAGCAGCGATACAGTCGCCGCAGCCGGTGCAGATTTGGTCATCGATTTGAGGTGTCCAAACGGGCATATTTTCATTCTAATCATGCAAGCGATAATGCCCTATCGTTTATTCAGTCTACCGATGAACAACGATATTTTCCGCCGGCCGGTTATTCTTCTTTGGGTAAGAGAATTTATTCAGGCCATATCCCTAAAGTAATCTGAATAACGCGACCGAAAACGCTTGTTAATTTAGAAATATCATCTTTATTGAGAGGACCAAAGCCAGCCATCCAGCGACTGAGGGTTGCTGGATTTATTCCCCATTCTGAGGCAATCTGGTTAAATGGCTTTTTTCGCTGATAACAATTGACTTTTATAATTTCATTAACGAGATGCACAAAGGATTGCGGCAGTTTTTCGTTTGCTTTCCATTCTTCCATCTCTTCTATCCAATTTTTCATTTTTTTATCTTGTGTCTGCCGCGCAGAAATCACTCAATGGATGATATGCGCCAGGTGGATCGAGCGCGCTCTTGCCAATTGAGAAACAATGTACTTGCCATTTACAAATGAATCAACCACCTTAACGCTTAATCTGTCTACGCATAAATAATGATTTCTAAAACTGAATTGTAGACTGGAGGAATATCCTTCTTTCACCTGAAATCCCGCGCGATGCGTGCGCCTTGCAACTGCTGTATCTGTGCCAAGACAACCTGGCTGAACATCGCTTACCAATCAATTTGATAGCGAAAAATCCACCATATTGCGTAGGGGAATTCCGCAATTATCGGATGACAGATTCCACAACATGAGTTAGGCTAAGTTTAAGAATGATTTGACAGGGCATGAGAAGCAAAATCATCATCTCGGTTGCTAAAAGGAGTTTTTCTATGGTCTCGACGAACGACCACCCCATTTCTCCATTCTCAATCCAGTTGGCAGTGGATGGTTCAGATAATTCTGTGGATGCTGCTCTTCTCGTCCAATCGCTGCCTTTACCGCCTGGCAGCCGGGTGACTGTAGTCGGCGTGCTTACCCCAGGGAACTCGTCTTGTGAAGCCACCCTGAAAACAGGCTTGGATAAAATTCAGGAGATCATTTCCGACGCGGGGATAGAAGTCAATTCCTGTTTATTGCACGGGCACATCGCAAAAACATTGATTGAATTTGCCGATCTACACCAACCCGATCTGATTGTCGTTGGCGCTACAGGGCTGCACACAACCCTCAAGATACTGCTGGGCGGGATCGCTCAGCAGGTGGTCGAGTACGCCCGCTGGCCGGTGCTTGTCGTGCGCGCGCCGTTCAATGGGATCCGGCGTGTATTGCTGGCTGTGGATGGCTCCCCTTATTCCCGCCTCTCAGCCGAGTATCTGGCTCAATTTCCCCTTCCATTGCAAACCGAAGTGAGTGTCATGCACGTGTTGCCGCCTCTTCCGGATCTGAGTCGCTGTATTTACGATAATGGCGTTAGTACACATACCCCCACAGCCAAAGCGGGTGCCGC
>JAYRNN010000097.1:0-7632 GCA_041912175.1 Anaerolineales bacterium
CCCCTGGCTGCTCCGTACGACGGAACAACCAGGGGGCTGGTTTTACTGATGATGATAGACGACCAGGAGGGAACGACAGGCGAGATAACCTTCTCGACGCCGTCGAGAAGGTATCAAACGCAAAACATTTTATTCGAATATCCAGCGGTCAACTTCGCGTTCCCAGGCGACTTGCTCCTGGGGGGTGAACCACAGGGCCACTTCGAGCTCGCCGTTTTCGACCGAGTCGGAGGCGTGGGTCAGGTTGCGCCCGACCATCAGGGCAAAGTCGTGGCGCAAAGAGCCGGGGGCGGCTTCGACCGGGCGGGTGGCGCCCATGGTCTGGCGTACGGCGGCGACGGCTTCGGGACCTTCCCAGACCATGGCCATGACCGGGGCGGAGGTGATGTACTTGATCAGGCGTTCGTAAAAGGGCTTGCCTTTATGGATGGCGTAGTGCTTTTCGGCCAGCTCCTGGCTGACCCACATGAACTTGGCGGCGGTGAGGCGCAGCCCGCGCCGTTCCAGGCGCGAAATCACTTCTCCGACCAGGCCGCGCTGGACGCCGTCGGGCTTTACCATGACGAATGTTTTTTCCATATTCTTTTAGGGCTCCTTGTGTTATTTAAAATCGAGATTTGCGATCATTGCGGGATGATGAAAAAGGGGGCCAGGCGGGACGCACAACCCCTACATTTCCAGGTCGAGCATGACGGCATGCTCGGGTACCTGCTGCGGGTCGAGATTAGCCGCAGTCACGTAGGCCCAGTAGGGATCGAGCTCCTGCAGACACTGGCGATAGGGCAGCGCCTGCTCGGGGCAGTCGCTGAGCATGGCGTCGATGAACAGGATGCGATTGGCCTGCAAGCTGTAGGGAAGCGCGGCAATGGCGCGCCGGCTGGCGCGGACGGCCTGCTCGGGTTGGCTGGCTTGCTCGTAGGCCTCGGCCAGCAGGACGGGGATATCGTGGCGGGCGGGGTACTCCGACTCGGCGATCTGCAGCTCGGCCAGCGCCTGGGGGTAACAACTTCCCAGCAGATACAGGCGCGCCTGGGCCACCCGGCTGAGGCCGGCGGGCGGGGCGCCGGAGGGCGGCGGCTGGTCTCGCAGGGCGACCAGGCGGGCGGTTTCTGCTTGCACCACGCGCAGGGCGGGTTTCGCTTCGGCGGCGCGCTGGATGTGCCAGATGGCGGCCTCGAGTTTGCCTTCGTGCTCGCGGATCAAGGCCAGCGCCAGGTGGGAGGTGAAATCGTCGGGGACAGACGAAAGCAGGCGCAGGAAGATGTCTGCGGCTTCGCTGTACCCGGCGAGCTCCATGCAGGCTCTGCCGAGCAGGCGGTAGGCGGTGATGTTCTTGGGGAAAACCCTTAAAATGTAACGGCATTCTGCTTGGGCGCTGCCGGCCTGGCCGCCTGCAAGCAGACGATCGATCTGGGCGAGGGTTTCGCGTAAGCTGGTTCTGGTCATCTTGGGGTGTATTTTACTCTAAATTGAAACCTGCGGAAGTTGCGGAATCTGTGAACAAGAATGCGCGGCGATCAACGCTTAAGATTAGCGTTTAATTAATATTTGACAAGCTACTTGACTCTGCCTCATTTTTATTGTACAACCTTACAGGTAGGGTTTATTGTCACACGTGGAGAATAAGGCGTAGAAGATTAAAAAGGCACTGCCGCCGGATGACGGTTGCTGTGCTTTTTGTTGGTAGCGGAAAATCGTCTTTTATTAATTTTCCATTAAACCATCGAAAGCCTATTGATTTTCAACTAAAAACCGGGTATCCTGTTTTTAATCTGGAGATTGTATGATTGATGAAGAGTTGTTGCATGACATCGAAGAGCCGGATGAGCACCCTGCAATCGCGCGATTAATTGAATTAGGTCGCCAGAAAACCTACGTCACGATCGATGACATCCTGAGTTTCTTCCCTGAAGCCGAACAAGATGTTGACCAATTAGAAGAAGCCTTTGCGGCTTTATTGAGCGCGGGGATCCCGTACAACGACGAGCCGACCGAAAGCGGCCCCAGCGAAGAAGAATTGGTAGAGGAGGACGCAGGAGAAGAGGAAGTCCACCGCACTGCGGTCGTCGATGATAACTACCTGGCGAATATCGATACCGACGATACGATCGGGTTGTACCTGAAGGAAGTCGGGCGGGTGCCGCTGCTGACGGCGGAAGAGGAAGTGGAGCTGGCGCAGCGCATCGAGCGCGGCCGGCTGGCGCGCGAGGAGCTGGCCAGGGGCAATGTGAGCCCCCGGCGTAGGCAAGAGCTGCAGCATTTGATCGAAGATGGTTGGGCGGCCCGCGAGCACCTGATCACCGCCAACTCACGCCTGGTGATCAGCGTGGCCAAAAAGTACATGGGGCGAGGGGTGCCGTTCCTGGATTTGATCCAGGAAGGCAATATCGGCCTGATCCGGGCGGCGAAGAAATTCGATTACCGGCGCGGGCATAAGTTCAGCACCTATGCCACCTGGTGGATTCGCCAGGCGGTGACGCGCGCCATCGCCGACCAGGGGCGCACGATCCGGGTACCCGTGCACATGGGCGACCAGATCAATAAACTGCTGCGCGTCCAGCACCAGCTCACCCAGCGCCTGGGGCGCGACCCATCGGTGGACGAGCTGGCCAATTCGCTGGAGGTGACGCCGCAAAAAGTGGAAAATATGATCCAGGTGGCGCGCCGGCCGCTTTCGCTGGAAACGCCCACGGATGACGAAGAGGATTCGGTATTGGGCGATTTTATCCAGGATGAAGAGGTGCCTGCCCCGGATGAATCGGCGACGTATAATTTGCTGCGCGAGCATCTGGATGGGGTATTGAATACGCTCCCGCCGCGCGAGGTGCGCATTTTGCAGCTTCGCTACGGGTTGCTGGATGGGCAAGCCTATACGCTGGAGGAAGTCGGGCGCAAGATGGGCGTCACGCGCGAACGCGTGCGCCAGATCGAAGCCCAGGCGCTCAGCCGGCTGCGCCACCCGGCCATCCGGCGCAAGTTGCGCGAATACCTGGGTTAAGCGGCTTGAAAAAGCGACGCAGCGCGGTCTCGCTCCTGGCAATCGTACTTGCCCTGGGGATGGTGGTTGGCCTGATTTGGGCCAACCTTTTCTATGTGGGCCTGAACCCGGTTAAAAGCACGTTTTTCCCGCGCTGGCTTGGCACACGCCTGTTTCTGACGAAAAACCTGAGCCCGTATAGCCAGGAGACCACAGCCGAAATCGAGAAGGCGCAAAAGGCTGCCGGGCTCGAAATGGCCCCAGGGTCGGCTTATTTTCTTTCCCCCTTTAATGTCTTTGTGCTCTATGCTCCATTTGCGCTGACCGGCGACCAGCCGGCGGCGCGCGTGGCCTGGATGACGATGCTGGAGCTGGCGCTGGCGGCGGCGCTGGCCCTGAGCTTGCTGCTGAGCCGCTGGCAGACCCCCGGCTGGGCGCTGGCCCTGCTGGTGATCTTTACCTTCACCTGGTATTATGCCGTGCGGCCGATCACCAATGGCGACCTGGCCGTGCTGGTCTTGCTGATCGTGCTGTGCGCGCTGGTGTGCATCCGCGCCGAGCAAGACGCCCTGGCCGGGTTCTTGCTGGCCTCGGCGATGGTCAAACCGGGCATGGTGATCGTGTTCGTGATCTTCGTGCTGATCTGGGCGATCTCCCTGCGGCGGATGATGCTGGTGTGGAGCACCCTGGGCTGCCTGGCTTTGATCTACGCCGCTGCCAGCCTGCTGATCCCGGACTGGATCGTGCAAAACATCCGCCAGGCGATCCAATATTTGCGCCTGGCGCAGACCAACACCCCCGGCACGCTGATCGCCTATTGGCTGCCCGGGATCGGCAAACAAAGCGGGGTATTGCTGACCATCTCGACGGCGGTTTTGCTGGCGGTGGAGTGGCGGCAGGCGCTGGGCAAGGATTTCCGCTGGTTTTATTGGACCGCCTGCCTGACGTTGGCGGTTACACCGCTGCTTGGCATCCCCAGCTCGCTAGATAATTTTATCCTGGCCCTACCGGCGTTGGTGCTGATCCTGGCCACCTGGGACGAACGTTGGGGGACGGTGGGCAAGCTGATGGTGGTGGCCAGCCTGTTGATCTTATCGGCGGGGGTGTGGTGGCTGGTATTTATCGCCGATGGGCGCGGCATGCCGCCAGATCAAAATCCCTGGCTGTTCCTGTTTTTACCGTTCTTTTTGATTGGCGGCGCGTACTGGGTGCGCTGGTGGGCCATCCGCCCGCCGCGCCTGCCGCTGGTTGAGATGGCAACGCAGTTGGATGCGTAAGGGTAATTTCTTTGGCGTTCTTTATTGCTTTTTTATTCACCTGTCTGTATAATCAATTCAAGTGAACCACGCTTGATTGCAAAGTAAAAAAACTTCTGGAAGGAAGATAAAAAAATGCGGGTGGGACCTGACGAACAGGGGCAGGGTATTATCGAGTATTTATTGTTTTTCGTTCTGGTGGTGTTGATAATCTGGATACTTTGGACGCTGCTTGGTCCCGCGATCACCAATTGGGTGCACGGGTTCCTGAACGGTATCTAACCGAACTGCCAAAGGCGCTTGATCATGACTACACCCGGAATTGTGCCGCCGGCATACCGCTTTTATCATTGGGCCTGGGCCGGGCTCGACCTGGTCTATCCGCCGCACTGCGGCGGGTGCGGCTGCCCCGGGTCGCGCTGGTGCCTGGCCTGCCAGGACGATACGCTCCCCATACCTGCTCCCGTGTGTGAAATCTGCGGCAAGAGTCACGCCGAAAGCGGCGTCTGTCCGGCGTGCCGGGAAGAGCCGCCGCTTTTCGCCGGCCTGCGTTCGAGCGCCATTTACCAGGGCGCGCTGCGCAAGGCCGTGCAGCGCCTGAAGTATTACGGCGATATGACGCTGGGGGAGATCCTGGCCCGGCGCCTGGTGGAGGTGTATACCCGCGCCGGTTGGCAGGTCGACCTGGTCACTCCGGCGCCGATGGGGATTGCCCGCAAGGCGCAGCGCGGATATAATCAAGCGGCTATGCTGGCCCTGCCCTTTGCGCTGGGCTGTGGCCTGGCGTACCGGCCTAAAGCGCTGCGCAAGGGGCGCGAAACCCGCACGCAGGTGGGCTTGAATTTCGCCGAACGGCAGGCCAATGTCGCCGGCGCGTACCAGGCGCAGGCTCAAATTGTGGCCGGAAAAAAGGTGTTGGTCGTGGACGACGTCGTCACCAGCGGGGCGACCCTACAAGCCTGTGCGCAGGCGCTGCTGGCGGCGGGCTGCGAGCGGGTATACGCGCTGACGCTGGCCAGGGCGGCGCATACAAGTGAAAACCGTTAATTACTGGCAGGCCGCTCCACCCAAGTTGTGGAAGGGCATGCCAATAACAAATTCAAATTAACCTGAGGAGGTTAACAATGACAGTCGAGGTCGAAATCTATGGACGCAACATGGAGATTACGGAGCGCATCAACGACTACGTAACCAAGAAGGTCTCGAAACTGGATCGCTTCCTGCCGGGGATTGACGAGGCGCGCGTCGACCTGGATTACATCAAGTCGGCCCGTAGCGCATCAGACCGTCAGGTGGCGCAGATCACCGTACGCGGTAAAGGTTTCATCCTGCGCTCGGAAGAACGCTCGGATGACGTTTTTGCGGCCTTCGATACCGCTTTGGACAAGATGCAGCGCAGGATGGAACGCTTCAAAGGCAAGCATTTCCGTGGGCGCGGCGATGGGCGTTCGGCGGCGGAAGTGGCTGCCGGCGTCGAAGTTGAGCCGATGGTGGACGAGGAAACCGGCGAATTGCTGCCGATGATCGTACGGCGGAAACACTTTGCCTTAACCCCGATGGATGAGCTGGAAGCATTGGAGCAGATGGCTTTGCTCGGACATGAGAATTTCTTTGTGTTTTACAACGCCAATACCAACGCCATCAACGTGCTCTACCGCCGCCGCGATGGAAATTACGGATTGATCGAGCCAGAAATGGGTTGATCACCGCAGAAGGGATATAATTGAAAGCGGCGGGGAGCAGCATCACCGCCGCTTTTACTTTATTTGAGAGGAATTCCGGCAAGATGGATCCAGAAGAGTTACTGATCAATCATACGTTTGAGATCAAACAAGATTTCAAGATCGATACGCTGAACGCGGAAAAGGCGGTCGAGCAATTACTGCGCGCCTTGGGCGAGGACCCCGAGCGACCCGGTTTGAAGCGCACACCCGAAAGAGTGGCGCGCATGTATGAAGAACTTCTCGCCGGTTATCACCAGGACCCGGTGGCGCTGGTGAACGACGCAATCTTCGAAGAAGTGTACGACGCGATGATCGTGGTGCGCGATATCGAGTTCTTCAGCCTGTGCGAGCACCACCTGCTGCCTTTCATGGGACGCGCCCACGTGGCCTACCTGCCCAAAGGGCATGTGATCGGGCTATCCAAGATCCCGCGCATCGTGGATATGTTTGCGCGGCGGGTGCAAGTGCAGGAGCGCATGACGCGCCAGATTGCTGAGTTCATCGATGAAACGCTGCACCCGCGCGGTGTGGCGGTGGTGGTGGAAGGATTGCACCTGTGCGCGACGATGCGCGGGGTCAAGAAACGCGACGCGCGCATGACCACGTCGGCCATGCTGGGCGGCTTTCGTAACAACCTGGCGACGCGTGAAGAGTTCCTGGCCAATATCTCGCGCGGCAGCGAGCCGATGTTCTAGGGAGATCGATCAAGCGGCTTTGCTGCGTTCGATTTCGACGCCGACAGAACCCGCAAAGCGAACCGCGCCGGGCTTTTCGACCCGCACGATGACCTTCTCGACGCCCGGCTCACCCAGGCACAGGCTGGCGATGTCGGCCGCCAGGGCTTCGACGGTCAGGCGGCGGGCGGTCTCGGCGTGCGTCATGACTTTCTTGGCCACGCTGCGGTAGTTCACGCTGCCGCTGATATCGTCGAGCTCGCCGGCCTGGTACAGATCGGCGAACAGGACGATATTGATTAGAATTTCCTGTGGATTATCGCGTTCCCAATCGTTCAGGCCGATAATCCCACGTGCGACCAGATCGCGAATGATCACTTTATCCATGGCAAGTTTCCTAAACGAGATGTCTTCCGCCATCCAGGTGGATGATCTCGCCGGTGATGTAACTCGGGCCTGCTAACAAGAACAGCAGGGTTTGCCCGACTTCGTCCAGGTCGGCCCAGCGGTGGGCGGGGTAATCGTCGAGCAGGTGGGGGTTCAGCGCGCCATCCGCAGGGGGCAGGATGGCCCCAAAGGCAATCCCGTTGACGGTGAGATGGGGGGCAAAGGCTTGAGCCAGGGAGCGGGTGAGGGCGGCCAGGGCGGCTTTACTGACGGTATACGGCAAATGGTCGGGGCCGGGGCGCAGGGCGCGCCAATCCAGGATGTTAATGATCCGGCCCTGGCGTGCGGGGAGCGCCAGGCGGGCAAAGGCCTGGCTGAGCAGGAAGGGGGCGATCAGGTTGATCGCCAGGTGTTTTTCCCAGTCCGGCGCGGCGGCCGTGTCCCAGCCCAACGGGGCAAAGATGGCGGCGTTGTTGACCAGGCCATCCAGGGGGCGGATTTGCCAGGCGCGCTCGACCAGCCCGGCGGCCTGCTGGGGATCGCCGAGGTCGGCTTCCAGCAGGCTGGCGGTAAAACCCTGGGCGAGCAGCTCCTGGCGCAGCGCTTCGGCCTCG
>JAYRNN010000098.1:0-5827 GCA_041912175.1 Anaerolineales bacterium
GCTTCTGCGGGGCTGAAAATTGCGGCCAGCAAACGCAGCTCGACATGGTCAGGCGTGGCGGGGAAGCCATTCGGCAGCGCGTCGAGGGCGGCGGCAAGGGATGCATAGGGATCGGTCATGTTCATTACCTCGCTTAATGAATGGTTGCTTGAAAACGCACCTGCGTTCAAGCGGCGGGATAATCCTGCAATGCCTGGGTCTGGGCGAGCAGGTTTGCTTCTGGGACGCCGTCGGGGATTTCGTGGCTCGCCGCGTTCAGGCAGCGCGGCCCGCCCTGCGCCAGGGCGCGCCAGACCTCCTGGCGGACAAGCCCTGGGTCGCCGCGCAAAAGGATGCGCTGGGGGTCCAGGTTGCCGCAGGGGGCGGCCTGGCATCCAAAAACCCGCCCGGCCAGGGAAAAGTCGACCATGGCATCCACATCGATGATCTCCGCGCCGCTGTGGACGAGGTCGGGCAAAAGGGGTGTGGTATCGCCCTCGATGTGCAATCGCGCCAACCCGCCGCTGGCGTGAACGGCGTCGACGATGCGCCTCTCGAAGGGCAAGGCGAAGCGGCGGTACAGGTCGGGCGAGAGCTGGGCGGCGAGCGAGTCGCCCAGTCCGACGATATCCGCGCCGCTGGCGACTTGCAGCCTGGCGAATTCGATCTCCACCTGAGCGGCGATCTCGAGCAAATCGAGCGCCCAGGCGGGCCTTTCCAGCAGGTCTTGGACGAGCCCGGCGGCGCCGCGCAGGTGGGCCGCCTGCGCCAGGGCGCCTTCCACCCAACCCATCACGGGGGTGGTTTCGCCGACCTGTTCCTTGAAGTAGCGCACCGCCATCAGGCGGTCGCTCATGCGCCGGCTGTTGTAGGGAGCGGGCGGATTGAGCTTGAGCAGGTCGGCCGGTTCGGAGAGCAATGGCTGGCGGCAGACCGGCGGGCTATCCTCCGGGAAGAGAATCTCAGCGCCAAAATCGGCCGTCTCGCGGTATGGATCGGAGACGGCCTGCACCAGGTCAACCTGGAAGGGCTCGAGTAGGGCCAGGTTGGCCTCGCATAAAACGCGGTAGTCCAGGTAATAGGTTGAGAGCGGCTGGCCGATGTAGCGGGCGGCGAAGGTGGTGAAGAGATTGGCATTCGGCGGCCGGTCGACCGGCTGCCCAGCCAGGCGAGCCAGGATCCTTTGCTTGGAATTCATAAGGGTAATTATAGCGATATCCTGGCGGATTGCGAAAGCATTTTTGAGAGACATCCTTTTTGGATTCCAGGCGGCGGGGCGTGGATTTCGTAGTAAGATAGAATCAAGTCGTTCGAGGCCGGTTTACCCATGCGCGGCGTGGGGATCAGAGAGGGAAAGGCGATGGAAATCACAACGATAACGGTCGAGGGGCAAGTCCCGGTTCAAATCATGCGTTTGAAAGGCAACCTGGATTCGGTCAGCGCGGGGTATTTCACCGACCAGATCCGGCAGGCGGTGGAAGCGGGGGCGCGCAATATTTTGCTGGATTTCAGCGAGGCGCCTTTCATGAGCAGTGTGGGGATCAGCGCGCTCAGCACGGCCTATAGCTGGCTGCACCCGCGGCAATCCGCCGGCGCCCAACAGGCGGTCAGCCAGGCCGTCCACGATGGCAGCTATCGCGCCCCGCATCTTAAGCTGCTCAATCCCAATTCGAGGGTGCAAGAAGCGCTCAGGCTGGCCGCCATGGACCGCTACCTTGAATTTTTCAACGACGAACAGCAGGCCTTGGCGGCGTTCTAATTCGAAGCTGCCAGGCGGACGAAAATGTCCCCGGCGATGTCCTCATCCACGGCAAACTGGCTGTAGCCGGCTTCAAAAACATAGGCCGGATAGACCTCTTTGACGCGCAGGCTCACCCCCGGCAGCACGCCCATCGCCATCAACTTGTGCAAGCGCTGGGGGTTATCCATATGCAGGTAGGCGATCTGCCCGGATTGGCCGCGCTTGAGCTCCTTGAGCGGGGCGATCAAGGCGCTGATCGAAGTACGCATTTGCACGCAGCAGCGCCCGGGGGGGATCGGTTTCCCGTGCGGGCAGACGCTGGGATGTCCGAGCAGGGTGCAGATGCTCTCGTCGACCCCGTCGAACAGGGCGTGTTCCAGGCTGCAGGCGCGCTCGTCGATCATTGCGGCCTCGGTGATCAAGACATCCGCGAACAAGCGCTCGGCCAGGCGGTGGCGGCGGATGGCCATGGCGGCCTCGCTTTTCCCGGCCTGGGTGAGGCAAATCTGGCCAGCCTTGATCTCTACCAGGCCGAGATGGATCAATTCGTCATATTCGGTGGGCGCATTTTGGTCGCAGGAAACGGGGCTGTGCTCCTCTTCGCTGCTGATCCATAAGAGCTCAAGCTGCTCCTGGGCGTTTTCACTGATTTTCAAGGTTTTGCTTCCTTCTTCTTGACCGATGACGCCCGCGGGCCGGATTTCGGGCCGGCCAGGGAGCGGATCCAGCCGATTAGTTTCGCTTCGGGTAAGATCGAGTAACCACAGCGCGGGCAGGTGATCTTGCTGCAGCCGCGCGCCAGCGGACAACCCTGGCAGCTTTGGTCGGCGCAGGAGGGCTGGAAATCCAACCCGCAAAAATCGCAGTGCACCCATTTACCTTCGATCATAGCTGGAACCCCATCAAGCGTAACAAGCCGCTCAAGGCTCCGCCGACCAGGATGGCGAAGGGGAAGATAAACGCCGCCATGGCCAGGGCGGCTTTCCAGCCGCGCTCTTTAACAGTAACGGCGAATTGGGCCAGGCAGGGCACGAACAAGGTCATGGTGACGATGGCGACCAGCAATTGGGCGGAATTCATCGTGGCGCGCAGGTCATACAACCCGGCGGCGCCATAATCCCGGCGGAAGAAGCCGAACAGGAAGGCGACGGCGGTCTGGTCGGGCAGGCCCAGCCAGCGCACGACCGGCGTCAGCCAACTGACCGCCAGGTCGAACAGCCCGGTCAGCGTCCCCACCCAGATCACGACGCTGGCGACGAGGAACAGCGGCAGCACTTCACGCAGGTACCACTCCATGCGGGTGTAGGTTTTAATCAGCACGTTGCGGGCGCGCGGTAGGCGCAGGGGGGGCAGCTCCATATAAAACGTGGGCTGCTCGCCGGGCAGCAGCTTGGCGGTCAGGAAGCCGACCAGCAGGAAGACGCCCGCCACGACTGCCAGCCAGGCCGGCAAGAGCAGCGGCGCGCCGGCCAGCATGGCCAGCATGACGCCCATTTGCGCCGAGCAGGGGATCGCCAGGGAGAGCAGCAGGGTGCTGATCAGGCGCTCGCGACGCGTTTCCAGGGTGCGCGTGGTGATGGTGGCCATCGTGTCGCAGCCGAAGCCGAGCACCATGGGGATGACCGCCCGCCCGTTCAGGCCGATGCGCTTGAAGACGCGGTCGATCAGCATCGCCAGGCGCGGCAGGTAACCGCTGTCTTCGATGATCGAGAAGGCGATGAAAAAGGTTCCCACGATCGGCAAGATGATGGCGAAGGCGTAGCGCAGCCCCAGGGTGACCACGCCGAAGTCGCCGCCGATCAAGGAGCGCAGCGCTGGCCAGGGGATATACGTCGCCAGGGTCTGGTCGACCCACGGGTTGAGGCGGGCATCGAAGACGTGCGTCTCCAGCCAGTTGACCAGGGTTTGAGCGCCCAGAACGCCGACAAATTCATAGAGTAAGAACAGCGCCAGGAGCAGGATGGGGATGCCGGTCAACGGGTGGATCATGGCGTCGCTCAGGCGGGCGGCAAAGCCGGTCTTGCTGGCGGCGCCCTCCTGGAACACCCCCTGCAGAAGGCGCTGGGCGGCCTGGCGCTGGGCTTTAGCGATCTGGAATGAGAGCGGCTGGCTGTATTGTTTTTGGGCGCGCTCAAGAATCTCGGTGATGGCGGGGATTTGCTCGGCGTCGCAGCCGTGCAGGCCGTGCAGGATCTCCTGGTCGTCCTGGAGCAACAACACGGCCATGGCGCGCCGGGAGAGGCGGTAATCGTCGCTAAGGTGGGAGCACAACTCGGCGAGGGCGTTCTCGATTGGCGGAGGATAGAGGATTCTCGCCGTAGCGATAGCGTTCTCGATTGGCGGAGGATAGAGGATTCTCGCCGTAGCGATGGCGTTCTCGATTGGCTGCGGATCGGGGATTCTCGCCGTAGCGGGGGCCTTCTCGATTGGCAGTGGATCGGGGATTCTCGCCGTAGCGATGGCCTCCTCGATTGGCTGCGAGCAAGCGGCCGGCTGCGGGCAAGCAATCTGCGGCGGGGCGGCGGCCGGGGAAACGATTTCGAGCATCTCCTGGCTAATATTCGCCTGGCTAATAATAGCCTGGCTAATAATAGCCTGGCTAATAATAGCCTGGCTAATAATAGCCTGGCTAATAATAGCCTGGCTAATCGCCTGGCGGATGTCTTTGACGCCGCGGCCCAGGGTGAGCGCCGCCCCCACCACCGGGATGCCCAGGCGGCGGCGCAGGGTCTCGATATCGATATGCACCCCCAGGCGGTCGGCTTCATCGAGGAGGTTTACAACCAGCATCACCGGCAAGCCTGCTTCGATGAGCTGCAGGGTCATGGGCAGCATGCGCTCCAGGTTCTTGGCGTCGACCATGTGCACCACCAGGGCGGGGCGCTCTTTCAACAAGATTTCACGCGCTACGTGTTCTTCTTCCGTGATGGGCAGCAGGTTGTACATGCCCGGCGTATCCATCACCCCGGTTTCCTGCTCTCCCAGGCGGGCTTTGCCGCGCGTCACTTCGACGGTGGTGCCGGGGTAATTCGAGACGGTCACATAGGCGCCGGTCAGGCGGTGGAAAAGCACGCTCTTACCGACGTTGGGCGAGCCGACGATCACCACCAAGGGCAGGCCGCTCAGGTTCATTTGCGGCGCGCTGTGGCAGGTTGCCGGCTGATTTGTGGTTCGGTCTTGCAGCAGGGTCGTTTGCATGATTTATTCAGCCGGGGCGACCCAGATTTGCTGGGTCAGGGCTTCTGCCAGGGAAACGGACGGCCCGTTTTCGACCTGGACGAGCATTTGGCCGCTGCTGCTGCAGGCGCTCACGCTCAAGCGCGCGCCCGGGCGGATGCCCTGCAGATCCAGGAAACTGGCAGCGGCGGAACCGGCCTCGACCGCGGCGACGCGGGCGGATTGGGCGGAGCCCAAGGCGTGGAGCCGCGCCAGGTTGGGAGGGGTTTCCTGCGCGCCGGCGGGCGGGATGAGGCGCCCGGTCGGGTTTTGCTGGGGGTCGCCCAAGAAGCTCGCCAGGCGTTCGGCGGCCTCGGCGGGGAGGATGTGCTCGAGGCGGCAGGCCAACGCGCCGGCTTCGTCCGGGGTGTAGTGCAGGCGCTCGACCAGGAACACCTCCCAAAGGCGGCGGTGGCGCAGGATGCGCAGCGCCTGGCGCTTGCCGGAATCTGTCAGCTCGACGCCTTTATAGGGGGCGTAGGTCAGCAGGCCGGCCTGCTCCAGCTTGCGCACCATCTGGTTAGCGGAAACCGGCAGCACCGCCAGCTCGGCGGCCAATTGCGAGATCGGCGCCGGCCCGCTCAGGCCGGTCTCCTGCAGGCGGGCGATCGCCGCCAGGTACATTTCTTCGCTTTCACTTAATTTTTCGTTTGAGAGGTCAATCAGGTTTGCGATCATATGATTGATGACGGTCTTTATGGGAGAAAGGAGTTTGGTTTTATTTTGTTCGTTTGTCCAAGAGCGACCGGCTGACTGTAGATACTCGTAGGGATATACCTCTAGTTGCTCTTTAACAACATACCTCTGAAAGGTGTGAAAATCAGCCGAACTATGGCACACTAGACGAATGCGATGGAGGTGAGCCATGACAATCAAAACCAGTCCACACGA
>JAYRNN010000099.1:0-8895 GCA_041912175.1 Anaerolineales bacterium
GATTTAGAAAGTCTTCGATCAGGAATGCGTTACGTTCTTTCGACGACCTTTGCGAGATCGCTCCCGAGCCTCAAGATCGATAGGGTTGACGTGGATCTCGATCCGAAGCAGGGGAACCAGTTGGCGCGCATTGGCGGGCCAGGTTATTTGAATATATTACCCGGCTACCTGGCCTTGCTGGAAAACTCGTCTGGCCCTTCTAATGTCTATTCAGCGGGGATTCATTATGTCAGTCGCCGAGAGTTCGTTAAGGAAATTGCCAGCCTGGAGGATCAGCATGGGTACATCGAAACCGCTTCTGCCACGACTAAGGATGGCATCCTAGTGATTGTGCGTGAAATCCGTTACCATTATCGCTTACGTCCTAGCCGTCGCCAGGGAGAGTATATCCCCCGCAGCCCAGTTACCCCTTTCCCATATACCCTGCAATCGATGAGGAACTATACTTATAGTAGGTATGTCTCTCATGTGGGTTTGACTTCAATGCCGATAGCTTTAGATTTTATTGTGAACGGCGCCATTACGGATTATATTAACACGCACCGCTTCGATGATTTGACCTCCCCAGGTTGGGATACGCAGCCCCACCCACGCACGCAGATTTGGAATGATTTAACGACCCGCGAGAGCTTTCGCGAACGGTTTCGAGCTTATGGGATCGAATTGTTGTGGGTAGATATCGGACATTTTGATGTTGATAACGAGGATATTTGGAAATGGCGCGTTCAAACCTGGGGCGCCCACTGGCAAGGCGTGGCCAGTCTTCCACGCGGGCTTGGCCAGGTGCGCCGCCAGACTTACGAGAAAATTGCCCGGGCTGAAGGTCGGGCTGATGCATTAAGTCTCTTGATCGATAACTTGAACGATGCGCGTTTGCAAGGGCTGCCGGCCGAGAACCTGCGCAGCCTGGTGCTGCTTTATACCGCCCAAATTCTGGATGAGCTTGGGAAGAACGCCGACGAACATCACCGGCCCAATGCATTACCGCCTCAGCCAGATTTGTAGCCCAATCTCCTTAGGAGGGAAACATGGCAGATAATGATGAGAAGCGCTTGAATGAATTTCGAGATCTCGAGTATATTTATAAAAACTGGCTGCACCATTTTTCTGAGGACCCAAAGCATGGATATCTAAGTCAATCTTCCCAATTTATTGATCAAAAATTGTGGGATGCCGTCGAAGCAAAAAATGAACCCCTGGCCTGGCAATATTATGACCAACTGAGGATGCAAGTCAGGTCTCTTGGTTTGGCGAGAGAAATGGGCGATGTGGACGTTATTTGCGCTCGGGTCGAGGCGAAGATTGGTCGTCTATCCAAGGCTCAGTCTCTTTTGCAAGATGCGTGCGAACGATACCTGTCCGAAGATCATGATCATGCAGTGGCTTTATGGATGTTGGGGATCGTGCTCTGGAATCAAGACGGAAATCACCGCACGGAAGCCATCTACGGATGGCAGGAGAGCCAGGAATGCTTTGATGCGTTATGCAATAATTTACGGTTAGGGCAAGAGCGATGCGAATGGTATAAAAAGCACTCTGCGGAGATCGGTAAATTTGTTGAAAGCATTCAAAAACAATTCACGCAGTCATCTCAACAGGCTCAACCAGGGTCTTTTGATGCTGCTTCCCCGCAGCAGGCTGAGCCCTCACCTGGATCGCCTCAGCGAAATGCTTCAGAACAACCCTCCGGGTGGATCCGGTTTTATCCTGTCCTGCCTGGGGCGGTTCCGGCAGGTAAATTGAACAAAATCTATCATCGTAAAGAATTCGAACGTTTAGATGCTTATGAGGTACACATCGGAGATCGGCATTATCAGGTCATCAGTTTGATGGATAATGATCGGATTGTAGATTTGAAGGAAGTAGAGAAACCTTATGTGATCCAGGTTCATGGGGATAGCCTCGATAATTACCCAATCTGCGACGGGGATTATGTTATTGTACGACCGGTTCAAATTGACCCGTATGACGAAAGTAATTTAGATGGCAGGATCGTTGTAACATTGACCAAAGCAGATCATACCAATATCAACGTCCTTCATCAGGATAAGAAAACCCTTTATTTGGGCTACAATAGTAAAAACCCAGAATATAGAGATTTATCGATCAAGTTTAAAAAAAGCTGGAAGATCGTTGGAATAGTTGTGGGCCTTTTAAAACGAATTGATGATGACTCGATATAATTAATGCCTGCCCCTGCTGCTCTTGTCCCTTCACCTGACGCGCCGGTATTGGTCATCGGCGGCGCCGGCGTAGACCTGGTCGGGCGCCTCGAAAGCGAGTTGCGCCCCGGGTCCTCGTCCCCTGCACGGATCCGCAGCTCTTTTGGTGGTGTGGCGCGCAACGTGGCTGAGAATCTGGCCAGGCTCGGGCAACCGGTGACCCTGGTCAGCGCCGTGGGGGAAGACACGGCCGGCGAGTTGCTCATCCAGCAACTTATCGAAGCCGGGGTTGATGTGAACGCTGTCCAACGCCTGGCGGACAAACCGACCGGCGCCTACCTGGCAGTCATTAATAACAAAGGAGAATTACAATTTGGATTAGACGATATGCGCGCCAGCGCGGTCATCACCCCAGAAATCCTGGAAGCGAATTCCCAACTCTTTTATAATGCTGGTTTACTTTTTATAGACGCCAGCCTGCCTGGAGTTTCCATTCGGAAGGCCATATCGCTCGCTCGTAAAGCGCATATCCCTGTTTGCGCAGACCCAACTTCAACCACCCTGGCTGAGCGCTTACGCCCGTATCTGCCGCGCCTGTATATGGTCACTCCAAATACGGCTGAGGCGGGCATAATGTGCGATACGGTCATCGAGGCAGGCCGGCGACGCCAGGCGATCGAGGCGGCTAGGCGCCTGGTACAAAACGGGGTTCAGCTTGCGATGATCACTCTGGCGCAGTTCGGAGTGTGTTATGCCGCCTCGGATACTGCCGGCTATATCCCGGCCATACGAACGGAAATCATCGACCCTACCGGCGCAGGCGACGCGTTGACTGCCGCAGTTATCTTTGGGCTTTTGAACGATATTCCCCTGGATGACGCTTTACGCCTGGGGGTCTCGGCTGCTTCGTTAACCCTGCGCCACCCCGGCGCTGTCCTGCCTGACCTATCTCTCGAAAAACTTTACGATCAATTGGTGATTTAACGATGGAACACGAAATTTCGCCCCATTTTTTCTTATCCAGCGAAGTTTACGATGCCTTGAGCTCGCAAACGCCTGTTGTGGCCTTAGAATCTACAGTCATTACGCATGGACTGCCTCACCCACAAAACCTTCAATTAGCGCTCGATATGGAAGACGAAGTTCGCCGGGGTGGGGCGACGCCCGCCACAATTGCGCTTCTGGATGGGAATGTGCGCGTTGGCCTCGAGAGCGCCGAGCTCGAACGCCTGGCCTTGACCCAAGGATTGCACAAAATCAGCAGCCGGGATATCGGCGCTGCAATTGGTTTGGGCTGGAGCGGAGGCACGACCGTCGCAGCGACCATGTTGGCGGCTTTCGCCGCCGGCATCCGCGTGTTTGCCACCGGGGGGATCGGCGGCGTGCACCGTCTCGCGCCTGGCCAGGGAGAATCTCAGGCCTGGGATATCTCGGCGGACCTGCCGCAATTAGCCCGCACCCCCATGATTGTGGTATGCGCCGGGGCAAAAGCGATCCTGGATTTGCCTGCAACGTTGGAATTTTTGGAAACCTGGAGCGTGCCGGTGGTAGGTTACCAGATGGATGAGTTCCCGGCTTTCTATTCGAGATCGAGCGGCCTGAAAGCCAGCTTACGAGTTGATTCGCCGCAGCAAATCGTAAAAGTCGCCCGCGCCCATTGGGCCAGTGGACTGGATAGCGCTGTGTTGGTGGGCAATCCGCCGCCTGAGGCCACGGCTGTTGCTCGGGAGATCGTCGAAGCTGCCGTTGAGCAAGCCTTGCAAGACGCACAGGCGCAGGGTGTCCGTGGCCAACAGGTCACGCCTTTCTTATTAAGCCGTTTGAGCGAGTTGACGCATGGCTCAAGCTTACGCGCCAACCTGGATTTGCTGACCAATAATGCAGACTTAGCAGCTCGAATCGCAATGGAATTGGTTAAGGGAATGTAAGCGTTTTGAGCGCCAGGCGCCAAAGGAGGTGACGTAGATCAATTTTGCCTAAAAAAAGCTGCTATTGAATAATAAAATCCGTACAAATTCTAAGCTAATGACTAAGGGAGAAAAATCATGAAAAACCGTCTG
The DNA here is from genome assembly GCA_041912175.1 of Anaerolineales bacterium. GTDB lineage: Bacteria > Chloroflexota > Anaerolineae > Anaerolineales > UBA4823 > CAZAGA01. The sequence continues at coordinate 4,223 of JAYRNN010000099.1, forward strand.
CTAGCTCTAACTAGTATTTTGATCCTCGCAGTGCTTCTACTATCGAGTGGAAGAAACCTTGCATCCGCTCAAGAAATAACCGATCCCCGGCCGAGCAGGTCTCCGCATATTCAGCAAGTCGCAGAACCTTACCCGGGTCCTGATAGCAGGTTGAACGAGGCGGGCCAACGCACCTCCCGGGAAGAAGGAAAAATCTCCTCAGACCGGTCGCAACCAACGGCGCCGGCGGTCCCGCAGGCGACCGGCGGCCCGGATGAATATGGTTACGTCTGGGACGACACTATCCCGCTAGCCTGGATCGACGCTACATCAGGAACCGACACAGGCATGAGTGGAGATGGGTGGGATCAGGCTGTTGGACCTGTTTCCTTGCCTTTCACTTTCAAGTATTATGAAAATACATATTCTCAGCTTTGGATTACTGCTCCTGGTTATGTATCTTTCACTGAGACTTACTATTGGCCACAACAAAGAGATATCCCAGATTCTGGAACACCCAATAATGTCCTCGCGCCAGATTGGTCACCGACATATATCGGCAGCGGAGCCTGGGTGCGTGATAAATCAGGAGGCGTTTCCCCGAACCGGTATTTTGTCGTAGAATGGCACGACGTACACGGCGGCGATCCTGATGATGAGATCGGCGGAGGTGACGTATACCGCTTTGAAGTGGTCTTGCATGAAAACGGCAATATTGATTTCCAATACCAGACGATGGCAGAATCGAACGGCAATTGGTGGTGTGGCCAGGCTGGGATCGAGGACTCAGACGGTACGGATGGTCTACAATACTGGGATTCATGTCCATCCAGTTTTCCGCCCTCAAACCGGGCTGTACGCTTCACTCGCCCGGCGCCGGCTGCACGTGTAGTAATTAAACCCGGCTACTTCGGAAGTTTTGCTTCTCCGGGCGGCGCCGGCGAAATGGTCGTCCCAATCCGTAATCTTGGCGAACTCGGGACAGATACCTATGATCTGAACGTCGCTTCAGCCTGGCCGGTTTCGTTATATATGGATGACGGCGTCACGTTATTGGTGGATACAGACGCTGACGGCCTGGTCGATACGGGCCCGGTCAGCCAGGGAGCGACTGTAAATATCATTGCCAGGATGCAGGCGCCAGCCGGCGCGCTGGTTGGGAATGCCAACAATGCGAGTCTCACTGCGACCTCCTCGATCAACACCAGCAAAAGTAAAACTGTGACCCTGCAAGCAGCTATCCCGACCAAATTCGCCCAGGTTTACTTGGATGATTACGATGGCGCAGAAAATTTGTACCTGGTCCAGCCCGGCGCGCAATATGTCAAGCAAACAACCGGGCTTTACAGGTGGGGTTGGGGGCCGGCTGTGGCTGAGACGCCCAATGGTAATTTTATCCATGCCTGGTATCGCGGGCGCTGCACGACCGATAACTGCGATATTTACGTGGATGAGATCGAATATGCAGTCACCAATGCCTTTGGAGAGATCGTCAAGCCGGTCGCCAGGCTGGTGAATAACGGCGCTGTGACGATCGATACCTATGATTATTCTCCAACAGTGGCGGCGGCCGGTGACGGAAAAATCGGGATTGTTTGGCTCCGGCAGTTGTACCGTGACACGAGTGGTTACAGCGAGTGGAACTACAACATTTATTTCTCGATCCTTAACCAGGATGGAACTCCTGCCTATGGACCCGCAAACCTGACTAATAACACCACCTGGACCGGTAGTACTCCAGACGCACCCCGTTATGACGACCCCAGAATTGCTGCTACCAGTAATTCTTTTGCGCTGGCCTGGGAGAGATATCAGTACTTTTCAAGTTGCACCGAGAATGATTGTTCGCTTAACGACATTTATTATTCGGTGCGTTCGACCAGCGGCAGCCTGTTGTATGGCCTGACCAATATCACCAACGACACGGCCGGCAGCGACTACGAGGCGTATTATTACCCTAATCTCGCCTCTCTAAATTCGAACAGGTTGCTCTTGTTGTGGAATCGCTCCAGTGATGATGATATTTACTATGCGGTGTTGGACAGCGCAGGGACCATCATCAAGAGCGCTACCGACTTGAGCGCCGATGGTTACAGCTACTACGACTATACTGCGGATGCGGCTCAACTTTCGGATGGTAAGATTGCTGTGGCCTGGTCCGCCTGGGATGGTGATGCTTATCATACTCGCTTTGCCGTCCTGGATGCCAGTTATAACCGCAGCGTCTCGCCGGTGATGCTCAGCAACCCGGCTGCGCCGGACGGGGAGTACTCAGTGTCTGTGGCAGCCGACCAATCCGGCCGGGCCGTATTAACCACGACTGAAGACACGAACAATCCGCGAAATTTATATTATGCTTTGGTCAACAGCACTGGCGGAGTGGTAACCCAACCGATGATCTTCCGTTCCACACAGTCTACCTATCCAAGCGATGGTTTTATTGAATCCAGTTACGAGGGGTATGGTAATACCTCGTACAGCACATCAATCGAGGCCAACGCAGATGGCGCAATTTTGGTCCCAGACATCCTCAATGGTGGGGCGCCAGGGGGAACGGCGGCCGTTTACGTCGGTTATTCGAACCATGGCCAGGCGACAGCTTCGGGGGTAAACATTGTAATGACCCTCCCAATGGATCTTGAGTACGTCAGCGATACCTCAGGCGTCGTCCCGCTGGTTAGCAGCAACCAGGTGACCTGGAACCTGCCGGATGTAAGCTTTTTGGATGAACAAGGGTTTACAGTGTATTTGGGTGTTCCGGATGTCGCTCCGATTGGAACAAAATATTCGCTTGACTTTCAACTGGGTGTAACCGGTGACGCCAACCTGACCAACAATCATGCAACCACCTGGGTAATGGCAGCCATCAAGCTTCAGTTGCCCATCATGTATAAGTAAAAAATATTTTGCTTGGATAGATCAAAACCGTCCTGGGCGACGGTTTTGATCTATCCAGTGGGGGAATGATTAATCCGGTGATGGTGTTGGCGTGCGTGTACGTGTTGGATAAGGGGTCGGCGAGGGGGTCACGGGCGTACGGGTCAAGGTTGGGTAGGAGGTGGGTTTGATCGTGGCTGTAGGGCGTACGTAAGGTGCGCGCGTCAGAGTGGCCGTAGGCGGCTGGGTGACAGTGCGTGTTGGGCGCGGGGTACGCGTCGGAACAGGCGTTAAAGTAGGACGCAGCGTGCGAGTGGGCGTCGAAGTGCGTGTAGATGTGGCAGTAGGTGTTGGCGTTGAACTGGGGAGTGGAGTAGGCGCTTCGCCTTCCACGGTAAATGTTCCCGACTGTTTCCAGACATCGCCCACAAATAGCTGCACTTCGTAAATATCCGGCAGCCATTGGTCGGGTTCGGCGTCCCAATCCGTATAGCCAAAGCCGCCAGAACCGCCGTCCCAGGGTTTGGTCTCATAATGCACTAATTCGCCATTCCTTAGCCAAAGCGCAGTCCATTGCGAGCCGGGCAGCATCCCATCGTAGCTGAAATAGGCATACATGTGCCCAACCGGGTTTTGAAAGACGACGCCTGGATTCAGCGGCCTGTATTCCTCGTCCAATCCTGTCGTGAAGGTCAGTTGGCTGAAGATCGCGCCTGGGTTCGGGGTGATGGTGCTTTCGAATCGATTCGATATCGCCAGAGGGATTGATGGTGTGGAGGTGATTGTCGGGGTATCGGTGACGGAGGGCGTGAGGGTGATCGTGGGCGTCAGCGTTATCGTAGGCGTTAACGTAATCGTGGGCGTCAATGTGATGGTCGGGGTGAGGGTGAATGTGGCCGTCGGCGGAAAAAAGCGATAGATCATCGGTTCGGCCTGGGTGAATAAAAGGAACGCCACGACCACGAGGAAGAGCGCAAAGAATAAAAGTCGCCAGCCGCGCACGACCTGGACCCGGCGCATGCGAAAAAACGGCAACCGGCGCGCCCGTAGAATAGAGCGCGCTCCAATCCAAACGCTTAAAATAATCGTCAGGATGGTGATCGCCAGCGCGGTCTGAACAGCAGTGCGGATGTCGAGATGCATTAGATTGTTGACTGAGGCAGTGGATTGTTAATCCGGCATTTTTGGCCGTAAGAACAAGCCGCTGACCACTGGCTGCCGGTGGCTCATCGCACCGTTTCAGCAATGACCGGGTTTCTCAAGCTGCCCAGGCCCTCAATATTGATTTCAATCACATCGCCAGGCAATAGCTGACCGACGCCGGCAGGGGTGCCGGTCAGGAGCAGATCGCCTGGTTCGAGCGTCATGACCGATGATGCAAATGCGATCAACTGGCGAACGCTGAAAACCATATCCCGCGTTGAAGCCATCTGGCGCATTTCTCCATTGACGTAACAGGTAATCATCGCATCGGCCGGATCGAAATCGGTCAAGATCCAGGGGCCGACCGGACAAAAAGAATCGAAACCCTTGCCGCGCGTCCACTGCCCATCCCGTCGTTGCAGGTCGCGTGCAGTAACATCATTGGCGATTGTATATCCAGAGACGTGATCGAGCGCATCTTCAATAGAAATCCAACGCCCGCGTTTTCCGATGACGACTGCTAATTCGGCCTCGTGTTCGACCTGCTGCGATTGAGGCGGTATGACGATGCTCTCCTCCGGGCCGATTACGGAGGAAGGAGGCTTGAGAAATAAGAGCGGGACCTCAGGCACTTCCACGGCATGTTCGCGTGCGTGCGCCACGTAGTTCCGCCC
>JAYRNN010000100.1:0-7666 GCA_041912175.1 Anaerolineales bacterium
GTGGCCCATACGATTATGCTGACAGGCGATAATGCCCGCTCCGCTGCTGCGATTGCAAGCGAAGTGGGCTTGACGGATTTCCACGCCGACTTGATGCCAGAGGACAAGCTGACCGTGATTCGCGAGCTGGTGCAGCAGTACGGGCAGGTGGCCATGATTGGAGACGGTGTAAACGACGCTCCTGCGCTGGCGAATGCTACGGTAGGTATCGCGATGGGTGGGGCCGGGACCGACGTTGCACTCGAGACCGCCGACGTGGCCTTGATGGGCGACGATCTCTCCAGGCTGCCATTTGCGGTCAGGATAGGGCGCGCCACGCGTGCCATTATCGGACAGAACCTGTTCATTTCGCTTGGAGTGATTGTTTTCCTCGTTTTTACATCATTGACAGGCATCGTCAGCATGGGTGTAGCCATTATCTTCCACGAAGGCAGCACGCTGGTGGTGGTGGCAAACGCCTTACGGCTCTTAAGATATAAACCAGATTGAGAGAGCAGCGTTATTCCGGATGCGATGATCGGGTGGGCGATCTACTGATGTTAGCCGAGAGATTGCTCTCTGACGTAGCCCGTGGGGTTTACGAATGCACCCGTTATAACAAAGTTCCGGAAGTGAAGTAACAACTTACCCTCCGGCAGCGGCGGTTGGGAATTTCACACGCCGCACCGAAACGTTGCTCGCGATCCTGTTTGGGGTGATCCTGTTCGTCATCGTCGTGGGCGAGTGGCTCGGGCTGTTCCAGCAGCTCACAGAGGGCGTCCCGTTCCTGGTTGGCCTGGTACTGGTCGTGTTTGCCGGCTGGCCGATTTTCCGCAATGTGGTTCGAGCCGCCCTCCACCGGCAGGTGATCTCACATACGCTGATGACGCTTGGCGTTCTGGCCGCCCTGGTGGTCGGCGAATGGACGACCGCTTTGGTGATCGTTTTCTTCATGCGGGTGGGCGAGTACGTCGAACACTTTACAACCGAAGGGGCGCGGCGGGCGGTTAAGGATTTGACGGCATTGACGCCGCAAACCGCAAGAGTGGAGCGGGAGGGATCAGAGCAGGAGGTCTCAATTTTCGAAGTGCAAAGCGGGGATGCCGTTGTCGTGCGCCCCGGCGAGAAAATTCCGGTGGATGGCGAGGTCATCTCGGGACAGGCAACGTTAGACCAGTCCGTGATTACCGGCGAGTCGATGCCGGTGGAGGTCGCGGCAGGTTCACAGGTTTTCGCGGCCACGATTGCCCGCCTGGGTAGCCTGCGCATCCGCACTACGCGTGTCGGAGCCGATACAACTTTTGGTCGCGTGGTCAAAATGGTGGAAGAGGCGGAAGCCAACCGCGCCGGGGTACAACGATTTGCAGATAAGTTCAGCGCCTACTTTTTGCCTGTCGTCGCAACGATCGCAGCTCTTACCTATATAATTGGCCATGACCCATTGGCGACGGCTGCCGTATTGGTGGTGGCCTGTTCTTGCTCCGTGGCGCTGGCCACCCCGATTGCCATGCTGGCCTCGATCGGCGCGGGCGCGAAACACGGTTTGCTGATTAAAGGCGGCAAATACCTTGAGCTGCTTGCCCGCGCCGATGTGGTCCTGCTCGATAAGACCGGGACGCTTACGCTGGGCAAGCCGCAGGTGACAGACATCGTGTCACTCAATGGGATGGAAAGATCGGAAATCCTGCAAATGGCCGCATCAGCCGAACGCTTTTCTGAACACCCTCTGGCTGAAGCCGTGCGCCTCGCAGCCCGCCAACAGAATATCCCTGAGATCGAGCCGCAATATTTCGAATCCCTGCCGGGCAAAGGAGTCCGGGCGCAGGTGGCAGAGCACAGGATCGCGGTGGGCAACCGGCACATGATCCCCGAGGCGGCATCACTGCCCATCTCGGTCGAGTTCGAGCGACAGGGTAAATCGCTGCTTTATCTCTCCCAAGATGATGAGCTGATCGGTGTTATCGCAGCCGCCGACACACTCCGTTCAGAGGTCCCCGAAGCCTTGGCTAAGCTGCGCGAGCTGGGTATCCAGCGCATCGAGCTGCTGACCGGGGACAATGAACGTACGGCAGCCGCTTTAGCGGATAAAATTGGGGTTGTTTTCCGCTCCGGCCTGCTCCCCGAGGATAAAATCGCTATCGTCAAAGCATATCAGGCCCAAGGCCATACGGTGGTGATGGTGGGCGACGGCGTCAACGACGCACCTGCTTTGGCCCAGGCGAATGTAGGCATTGCGATGGGCGCGGCCGGGACCGATATTGCGATTGAAGCGGCGCACATTGCCCTGATGCGTGAGGATTGGGGGCTAATCCCCGAGGTGCTACAAATCGCCCGGCGCACGATGGGCGTGGTCAAGATGAACCTGGGTTTTACCGCGGTCTATAACGTTGTCGGGATTACGCTGGCAGCCTTGGGATTATTACCCCCTGGCATTGCGGCAGCGGCGCAGTCGTTACCTGATATCGGTATCCTGGCAAACTCTTCCCGGCTAATCCATCGATAAATCCAATATCTCGCCACAAACCCGTGGGCGAAGCCGTATCAAAAACCGATTTCTGGCGTTATACAGTGTGTAAAATGGTTACCACTCATACCGCCCTTGATCCTGGCTTGATTCAGAGCGCCAAACGAGGAGATCAGGCGGCATTGGGCGCGATCTATGACTGCCTGTATCCGTCCGTTTTCCGTTATCTCTATTACCGCGTCTCCGATCAGGAGATTGCTGAAGACCTGGCGGCGGAGGTGTTTGTGCGGATGGTGGAACGCATCGGCACGTTTGAACAGCGTGAGCGCCCAATGTTGGCCTGGTTGTATACAATCGCCCGCAACCTGGCGGCCGACCATTATCGCCTCCAGGGGCATGTAGACCAAATGCCGCTGGAAGAGAGCCTTATTGCGGGGGAAACCTACCAACCCTCCCAAACGATTGAGCGCCGCCAGGATAAGGACTGCCTCGCCAAGGCTATGGAGAACCTGACGGAGGAACAGCGCCAGGTAATCCTGCTCAGGTTTGTGGAAGATCGTGATATCGCCGAAGTGGCAGCAACCCTTGGGAAAAACGAAAGGGCAATCCGTTCTTTGCAGCACCGCGCACTAGCGGCCTTGAACCGGGAGATTGATAAGGAACGCTGTTATGAACCCTGATTTCGAATTGATTCTGGAAGACTGTCTGAAACGACTACGTATCGGTCAGAGTACTGAAGAATGCCTGGCGGCCTATCCTGATCAGGCAGAAAGTTTACGTTCACTGCTGCTGACGGCCAGCCACGTCAGGGGTGTACCGGCCCCCCAACCGCGTTCGCAGGCGATACTGGCAGGGAAAGCGCGTATGCTGGATGCGGCTAAATCCAATTCGAAACAAAATTCCTTCGCCTTACCCGTATCATCTGGAGACTTTTCCCGTTATTCAGTGCGAATTCTCACAAACTTAAAAACACTGCTTTTTGGAAAGGAGATCTACGGAATGAAATTCGCACTTCGCTTAACTCTTGACTTGGTGATTATTTTGATCGTGGGGGGGCTGCTCAGCATCAACGCTTCGGCGCACAGCCTACCAGGCGACACACTCTATAGCGTCAAGCGCACCTGGGAACAAGTGCGTCTCAGCCTGACCCTGGACGACCCAGATCGACTGCAACTTCAGGATCAGATCCGGGAATTACGTCTCGATGAGGTACGAGAGATGATCCAGATGGGCCGCCCGGGTACAGTTGAGTTCCAAGGTCAACTGCAATCGATCAATGCAAATGAATGGGCGGTGAGCGGTATCCGGGTAGGTATGTTCCCCGATACGATTGTGGTTGGCAATCCTGAAATTGGCCAGACGGTCCAGGTAAGGGCTCGCGTGCAAAACGATGGTACGCTGACTGCATTGCAGGTGCGCAACCAAACGCAGACTCAGTTGCTTGTCCCTTACCCAACGCCGCTATCTACCCATACGCCGATCGCGACCCCCGCTCCTTCCCTCACGCCCTGGCCGACGCACGAGCCAACACACGCCCCAACCTACCAGCCGACACAGCAGCACGGACCGAATTACAATCACCATGACAGTATGCCTGGCCCCACCGCAGCGCCTCACGACGAGCACCACAACGATGATGATCACCATCACAACTCAGGTGGTTCATCCTCGATGGGCGACGATTCAGGATCGCACCATTCCAAGCCCTGATCTTTAAGTTGTAAACAGTCGAGTTGTAAACTTTATCAGGCTTTTGGTCAAACCAACAACATACCACGGAGAAGGGAGCAGGCATCCCAACCAGGGTAAATCTGCCCTTTTTATTCCTGTGCGAGGCGTTCGGCGGTGAAGTGATCCGTTACAAGAATATTAATCCACCGGCCTTTCAAAGCGCCCAGGATGCTTACATATTTGCGCGAACCTCCAGCTACTCCAATCGCGCGGTTGACTTTACTTAATTGCTCGAGGTCCATTGATATGACCCGTTTTTCCAGACCAGTCTGTACCAGGTTTCCATTTTTGTCATAAAAGCGAAGAAGAATGTCGCCAACTGCCTTCTCCTTTCGCAGCAGATTTAACTCTTGCGGGGAAAAGATATTGCCGCTTTTCGCCAGGAGGGGTGATGGGTCAATTGCTCCAATCCCAACCAGAGCGGTTGTGACCTGATCAAAAAGACGAATCGCCTGGCGAGTCACCTGGTCGTCCAGAAGCGCTTCGCGCGCGGCTTCGGTAGATAATATCCCCGCAACCGGTAAATAGATCGGATCGCCTTTGACTAGCTGCGCCAGGCGTGAGGTCAGTTGAAAGGCATACGCTTCAGCCCCCGGATTGCCGACGCCGCCAAGAATTTGGACTACCTTCACACCTGGTTTCTTTGGGACTGGGTTCAGGGCATCGACCAAGGCGAGCAGCGTAGCGCTCCAAGATGAGATTCCAATAATCTCATTTGGCCGGACCGCTGATTCGAGGTAATAAGCGGTAGCCGCTCCGAGATCGCGTTGGATCAAGTTCTCATTGTCGTCCAGGCTATCGACAATAATTGCATCGCATAATTTGAACTTCTTGACCAGGACTTCTTCCAACTTGGTATAAACGCCGTTGGGGAGATTAAGGGAGATGCGGATGATACCCTCTTTCTTCGAACGTTCGATCAGCCGTGAGACAGTCGCCTGAGATAGATCCAGTTGCCGGGCGATTTCTGCCTGTTTCATGTCCCATTCATAGTACATCCGAGCCACACGAGCGATCAAACGGTATTCATCCACGCGGGGCATAATCTTACTCCTTAAAAAAACAATTATTGTGAATATTTTTTCGATTTATATTGATTTATTCACGCGGACCCTGTATGATATCGATGATAGAATTTTATCATCACTCTGAATAAATATTCAAGAGAGAACTCTTGTGGAATTGACACATACCTCGGAATATTTTGGAGCACTCCAAGCAAAATCTCTGCTGTATCGCAAGACGCTGATAAAAAGGAGATCATAGTATGTCTGTTCATCCCTGGCAAGAGCACGAGATCGTCCTGTCGTCATCCCATGATTATGCTAATCCGTACACAGATGTTGATGTATATGCAGAATTTTCCCATGAAAGCGGTCTGACGCTGCGCCGTCCGGCCTTTTGGGACGGGGGACGGACCTGGAGAGTCCGCTTTGCTTCCCCGAACGTCCTGGGAGGCTGGAGCTGGCGCAGCGCCAGTTCCGAGAAAGAGAATGGGCTTGACGGACAAGCCGGAAAATTTGCCTGCACGGCAGGGCCAGAAACCGCCCACCGCTTTTACCGGCATGGATTCTGGCGTATGTCCCCTCGACACCGCAGCCTGGTTCACGCCGATGGCACAGCCGCTATTCTTGCAGCCGATACCGCCTGGGGACTCCCATGGCGGGCAACGATCGAGCAATGCCAGGTATATGCTGCAGACCGGCAGGCAAAGGGTTTCAATGGGGTTATGTTGATGAGCGTCCAGCCGGATATGCGCGCACGCGGTCCCCGCGATCGTTCGGCGGACAAAGGTTTCGACGTCGGTTTCGAGGATTTACCGAACGGGCATATCAACCAGCTCAATCCAGTTTATTTCCAATATCTGGATAAACTAATCGGAATCCTGGTTGCACATGAGATTGTGCCAATTTACCAGCCAGTATTCATGGGCTTCGGATGGAAAGGCCAAAATGTGGCCGGTCCCGTTATCCCGCCGGAAGAGTATGCCCACTATTGCCGTTACCTGGTCGCTCGTTATGGGGCGCGCCCTGCCATTTACCTGGTAGGCGGCGATGGCTCAGGTTATGAGCCACAGGTACCGGCTGGCGGGGAAGAAATCGAGCGATGGGATGCATATCAGCAACCAACCGGCATCCATTATCGCCCACACGCCGACAACTGCGCCTGGCAGGCCGCCGACTGGCTTGATTTTCAATGGTGCCAGACCGGCCACAGGGGCGAGCATATCCCGGAGCGTGTCATGGACATGTGGCGCAATCTACCTGCCAAAGGCGTAGCCAATGGCGAACCGTCGTACGAGAATACCGGTCATCCCGGCCGAGCGGCAGGTTGGTGGCAAGGGCATGAGGCCTGGTCTAACTTGTGCGCCGGGGGGACGATGGGCGTATTTTATGGCGCTGGCAGTTTGTGGCAGTGGCGCCTTCATCCAGGCGAACCTGGCCATGAAAAATATTTCCTGGCTAAAGGAGCTGGTTGGCGTGAAGCATTGGGTTTTGAGGGGTCCACTTATGTTGGTATGGTAGCGCATATCCTGGATGGGCTGCCTACTGCAGATATGACTCCTAATTGGCAGGTCAGCCTCGGCCGGCGTGGATTATTGTCGCCAGACGTCTTATGTATTGGGTATCTCGAAGACGGCGGACCATTGGAAATCTTCAATGGTGAGCAGGTTCCATTGCCCTACCGTGTTTATGATCCGCGTACAGGCGAGGTGGTCAGAGAAGGTGTGCGCGGTTCTATCAATGAATGGATTCCCGACGAAGGTGGGGGGCCGCGTGTTTATATCTGTTATACAGGCTGGGCGTGAAAGGACAAAGCGGTCTCATTCGCCCACGCCGCTTTATTTCGGGTCCGGCCGCCAGCGCCAGTCTGCATAGAAGAGAGCCGAAATTAACAGCAGCGGACCGGAGAAGAGCAGGAAATGACCCAGGTCATGACCAAGGATGACAAAGCGTAAGAAGAACAACCCGGCGATCAGGAAGGCGATAAAACCAACCACAGGCCGTCGCCAGGCAAAGATGAGCAATAAAATCATGGCGATCGATGGCAGGCTGTGGATCAGGAACGCGCCGATTTGTTCGAGGAACGTGCCATTTTCTCCGAAGACGTCGAGGGAGAAGAGAGTCACAAAGAAGATGATCAGGAGGGCAGCAAGACGCGGAGCCCAATAGATGAACCTGGCCAGCTTGGGGCCGACCTGCCCGGCCAGGCGGCGCTCATACCAGGCGCTAAGCAAGACATAAATCGAGCCATAAAACACCAGCAGCGGGATGGAGAGGATGAGGGCGTTCACCACCATGTTCCAAAGCTGATGTTCAGGCTCGACGCGCCAATTGGCATAACTGAATGCCGCCAGGGAGACAAGAAATAGCACGACCATCAGGATCAGGAGCAGGCGGTTAAAACGCGTATTTTGAACAGCCATAATACAAGCCTCCTTAGAATAATTTTAAAGTAATATTACCCCGTTTTTTTGGCAGGTCAACAGGA